>NZ_JBJMAB010000005.1:0-368816 GCF_045799175.1 Streptomyces sp. VTCC 41912 | reverse complement strand
GAACAGGATCGACAGATTGACGTTGAAGCGCGTGTCCGTGAAACCCATAGGTCCCGGCGCTCCTTCCGGATAGCGGATTTCTGTTTTTGCTTTACGGGATGTTGATGGGGGCCGGGCGCGACCGTCAAGCCGCGCCCGGCACATCGTCCGGATCGGGTCCGGAAACCGACCCCTCGATCAGACCTTGAGCGGCTTGATCGCAGTGGGGGCGTGACCGGGCTCGGTCGCGACCTCTTCCCACTCGTTGACCTTGTCGATCTCCGCGGCGGCCATCGAGATGTTGGTGATCCGCTCCAGGATCGCCTCGACGACGACCGGGACGCGGTGCTCGGCGGCCAGCTTCTTGGCCTCCTCGAAGGCGGCACCCAGCTCGCTGGGGTCCGTGACCCGGATCGCCTTGCAGCCCAGGCCCTCGGCGACCTTGACGTGGTCCACGCCGTAGACGCCCAGCTCGGGCGAGTTGATGTTCTCGAACTCCAGGTTGACCTGGAAGTTGATGTCGAGGTTGCGCTGCGCCTGGCGGATCAGGCCCAGGTACGCGTTGTTCACCAGGACGTGGACGTAGGGGATCTTGTGCTGGGCGCCGACCGCCAGCTCCTCGATCATGAACTGGAAGTCGTAGTCACCGGAGAGCGCGACGACGGGGGTCTCCGGGTCGGCCTTGGCGACGCCCAGCGCGGCCGGGATGGTCCAGCCCAGCGGGCCGGCCTGGCCGCAGTTGATCCAGTGGCGCGGCTTGTAGACGTGCAGCATCTGCGCGCCGGCGATCTGGGAGAGGCCGATGGTGGTGACGTAGCGGGTCTCCGGGCCGAACGCCTTGTTCATCTCCTCGTAGACGCGCTGCGGCTTCATGGGGATGTTGTCGAAGTGCGTGCGGCGCTGGAGCTGGGCCTTGCGCTCCTGGGTGGAGGCGGCCCAGTCACTGCGGTCGGGCAGCTTGCCGGCGGCCTTGAGCTCCTTGGCCACCTCGACGAACAGCTCCAGGGCGGCCTTGGCGTCCGAGGCGATGCCGTAGTCCGGGGCGAAGATCTTGCCGATCTGGGTCGGCTCGATGTCGACGTGGACGAACTTGCGGCCCTGGGTGTACAGGTCCAGCTTGCCGGTGTGGCGGTTGGCCCAGCGGTTGCCGATGCCCAGGACGAAGTCGGACTCCAGGAAGTTCGCGTTGCCGTAGCGGTGCGAGGTCTGCAGGCCCACCATGCCGGCGTTCAGCTCGTGGTCGTCGGGGACGATGCCCCAGCCCATCAGGGTCGGGATGACCGGGGTGCCGGTCAGCTCGGCGAACTCGAGCAGCAGGTCGGACGCGTCGGCGTTGATGATGCCGCCGCCGGCGACGATCAGCGGGCGCTCGGACTCGTTGAGGAGGGTGATCGCCTTCTCGACCTGGGCGCGGGTCGCGGCCGGCTTGAAGGCGGGCAGCGGCTCGTACAGGTCCGGGTCGAAGTCGATCTCGGTGAGCTGGACGTCGATCGGCAGGTCGATCAGGACCGGGCCGGGACGACCGGAGCGCATCAGGTGGAACGCCTGCTGGAAGACGCCGGGGACCTGGGCGGCCTCCATGACCGTGGTCGCGGCCTTGGCGACCGGCTTGGCGATCGAGGCGATGTCGACGGCCTGGAAGTCCTCCTTCTGGATCACCGCGGTGGGCGCCTGGCCGGTGATGCAGAGGATCGGGATGGAGTCACCGGTGGCGGAGTAGAGACCGGTGATCATGTCGGTGCCGGCCGGACCCGAGGTGCCGATGCAGACGCCGATGTTGCCCGGGTTCGTCCGGGTGTAGCCCTCGGCCATGTGCGAGGCGCCCTCGACGTGGCGTGCCAGCGTGTGGTCGATCCCGCCCGCGGCCTTGAGGGCCGCGTAGAAGGGGTTGATCGCCGCACCCGGCACTCCGAAGGCGTTGGTAATGCCCTCGCGCTTGAGGATCTCCACCGCCGCGCGGGCGGCTGTCATTCGAGGCATCGAGTACTCCTGCGTCGACCTGTCACGGGCTGGCCCGACCGAAGGGGTCGGACTTAATTCCGCATCATGGAATTAATGTTTTGCTTTATGGAAGGAGAACGTAGAGCGAGAGCTTCGACCCGTCAAGGGGGGTTTCCGGCTCGGCCGCCCCGCCGGACGTGCGACGAGCCCGGGAAGCGCCCGGTGGCGGGCGGCGGACCGGAGCCCGGCGGGGCCGCACTCGCGGCACGGGCGGCCGTCCGACCCGGCAGATGCACGGCCGCGCCCGCCCCCGCGCGTACCGTGAGCGGGTGGACCGTGCGCGCGACCGACTACAGGCCGTCCTGGAGGCCCTGCCACGGGCGGCGATCGTGCAGGGCGGCGACGCGCACGTGGTCGCCGTCAACCGCCGATTCATCGAGATGTTCGCCCTCGACGGGGTGGACCACTCCCCCGGTGCACCGCTGGGCCCGGTCGTCGACGAGGTGGCCGGCCGGTTCGCGGTGCGCCCGGACCCGACCGCCGCGCGCACCACCGCCCTGGCGGCGCGCCGAGTGCACCGCGTCGCCGAGTTCCCACTCGCGGACGGCCGGATCATCCGGCGCGAGACGGCGCCGCTGTACGACCCGGACGGGCGGCCCAGCGGATCGCTGTGGACCGCCGAGGACGTCACCGAGACCAAGCGCCGCGAGCAGGCCCTGCACCGCGCCAACGCGGCGCTCGCCGAACTCGCCCGCCGGCGCAACGAGTTCCTCGCCTCCGCCTCGCACAACCTGCGGACCCCGCTGACCTCCGTCCTGAGCTTCTGCGACCTGCTCGCCGACCCGGCCTCCGGTCCGCTCGGGCCCGAGCAGCGGGAGTTCCTGGCCGCGATCCGGCGCAACGCCGAGCGCATGGCGTCGGTGATCACCGCGCTGCTGGAGACCGCCGTGCTGCGCGAACCGCGGCGCCGGCTGGAGTGCGCCGCGGTGGACGTCGCCCGGCTGGTCGAGCACGCCGTACTGGACCGGATGCCGACCCTCACGGCGGCCGGCGTGTTCACCGTGCTGCGCTGCGAACCAGGACCGCCACTGCGCGGTGACGAGCACCGGCTGGCGCAGGTGCTGGACAACCTCCTGGAGAACGCCGCGAAGTTCACGCCGTCCGGCGGCCGGGTCGGGATCGACGCCGCGCCGGACGGCGACGCCTGGCGCATCGAGGTGACGGACAGCGGCATCGGCGTACCGGCCGAGTACCGCGAGGAGATCTTCGCCGGCTTCGTGCGGGCCCCCAACGCCGAGCACGGCGGCTTCCCCGGCACCGGCCTCGGGCTGGCCTTCAGCCGCGACATCGTGCGCCGGCACGGCGGCGACCTGACGCTCTCCGACGCGCCGGGCCGCGGGGCGGTCTTCACCATGCGGCTGCCGACCCGGGGGCCCGGACCGGACGACGACACCGAGGGAACGGACGGGCCGTGACCCGGATCCTGGTGGTCGAGGACGACGCCGACGTGGCGATGGCGCTGCGCACCCTGCTCACCAGGGCCGGCTACGAGGTGCTGGCCGCCGCGGACGGCCGCGCGGGCCTGCGCCGCCTCTTCGCCGACGACCCCGACCTCATGGTGCTCGACGTCGGGCTGCCCGGTCTGGACGGCTGGCAGGTGCTGGAGCGCACCCGGGACCTGACCGACCTGCCGGTGCTGCTGCTCACCGCGCGCGGCGCCGAGAGCGACCGGGTGCGGGGCCTGCGGGCCGGCGCCGACGACTACCTTCCGAAGCCGTTCGGCAACGACGAGCTGCTGGCCCGGATCGAGGCCCTGCTGCGCCGCGCCGGCCCCGTGCGCTGGGCCGGCGCGGCGCAGGACGAGGCGCTGCGGCTGGTGCCCGAGCGCCGTTCGGCGGTCTGGCGCGGCGCGGAGGTCCGGCTCAGCGACATCGAGTACCGGCTGCTCCAGGTGCTGGTCCGCAACCGGGGCCGGGTGGTCACCACCGACCAGCTGCTCGACCAGGTCTGGGACGATCCGCAGGGCATCGGCCGGGACCGGGTGAAGTTCGCGGTGCTTCGGGTGCGGCGCAAGCTCCAGCAGGCCGCGGGCGGCCCGGACACCGACCCGATCGAGGCGGTGCGCGGACTGGGCTACCGCTACCGCGGCGACGGGGCCGGGGACGCCTGACCGCGCCCGGCGCCCGTACGGACCGGGACCGCCGGGACGGCTGACCGCGGTCGGCCGCGGGGTGGCGGACGTCCCGCCCGCACCGGGACCAAGGTCCCGCGCCGCGGCACGGCGAAGGTCCCCTCCTGCGGGCCCGGGCGGGAAAGCAACCCTCGGGCAACCGAACATCAGCCGTCGCGGCAACGGACGGCGGCGACCGTGGCGGACGTCCCCACCGCCCGTCCCCTGGGAGTCGCCTTGTCCGCCCTGCCGCCGCGCAGCGTCGCCGTCGTCCTCGGTACCCGCCCCGAGCTGGTCAAGCTCACCGAGCTGATCCGGCTGCTGGGCCCCGCCGCCCACGTCGTGCACACCGGGCAGCACTACGACGAGGAGCTCTCCGGCCGCTTCCTGGCCGAGTTCGGGATTCCCGAGCCGACCCGTCTGACCGGCGTCGGCGGGCAGCCGCGCGCCGTGCAGATCTCGGCGGCGCTCGGCCAACTCGATGCGGTGTTCCGGGCCGGGCCGACCCGGGCCGTGGTCGTCCAGGGCGACACCAACGCCGCCCTGGCCGGCGCACTGGCCGCCAACGCCCGCGCGCTGCCGCTCGTCCACGTCGAGGCCGGGCTGCGCAGCCACGACCGGAACATGCCGGAGGAGCACAACCGGGTGCTGATCGACCGGCTCGCCGACGTGCTGTGCGCGGCGACGCCGCAGAACCGCGACAACCTCCGCGCCGAGGGCGTCCCGGCGGACCGCATCGCCGTCACGGGCAACACCGTGGTCGAGGCGGTGCACCGCCAACTCCCCTCCGCACCCGCACGGTTGGCGCAGTTGACCCGGCGCGGACTGACCTGCGACGGCTTCGTCCTGGCCACCGTCCACCGGCCCGAGAACACCGACGACCCGGCCGCGCTGCGGGCCGTGCTCGGCGAGTTGGCCGCGCTCGCGGCCGAAACTCCGGTCGTGCTGCCGCTCCATCCGCGCACCCGGGCCCGCGCCGAGGCCGCCGGGCTGACCGACCTGCTCACCCCGCTGCGGGTCACCCGTCCGCTCGGCTACCGCGACTTCCTCGCGCTGGCCCGGCACGCGGCGCTGCTGGTCTCCGACTCCGGCGGCGTACAGGAGGAGGTCACCGTGCTGGGCCGGCCGCTGGTCGTGGTCCGCAACTCCACCGAACGCCCGGAGGCGATGGGCGACTTCGCCACGCTGGTCGCCCCGGGACCGGCGCTCGGCCGGGCCGCGCGGGAGCGCCTGGCACTGGGCACGGCCGGCCGCGCCCGCCTCGCCGCGCTGCCCAGCCCGTTCGGCGACGGCCGCGCCTCGCACCGGATCGCCGGCCTGCTGACCGGTCTGGTGGCCGAGCGGACCGCACCGTACGCCGCGGCCGCCTGACCCGCCCGCCCCAACGCGCCCCGGAGTAACCCGTGTTCGACAGTCTCCTCCTCTTCCTCTTCCCCCTCGTGCTGCTCGCCTGCTTCCTGCTCTACTGGGCCGGCGCCCGGCACGCCTACCGTCACCGCCCCCGCACCGAGGCCGGGGATCCGACCGCGCTGGACTGGCACTTCTTCGTGCCCTGCCGCGACGAGGAGGCGGTGGTCGGCGCCACCGTCACCCAGTTGCGGGGCGACTTCCCCGCCGCCCACGTATGGGTGATCGACGACGACAGTGACGACCGCACCGGGCACATCGTCGCCGCGCTCGCCGAGGAGGACCGCCGGATCCACCTCGTCCGCCGCGTGCGCCCCGACGCCCGCACCGGCAAGGGCGACGCCCTGAACGCGGCCTACGACCAACTCGGCGAGTTCCTGCCGGCGGACACCGACCGCGCCGGGGTCGTGGTGTGCGTGGTCGACGCCGACGGGCGGCTGGATCCCGGGGCCCTCGCCGCCGTGTCGGGACCGGCCGGCTTCGACGATCCGGAGGTCGGCGGGGTGCAGGTGGGCGTCCGGATGCGCAACGTGGACGAGCACCGTCCGCTGCCCGAGCGCGGCCGGGTCCCCAACGCCCTGGCCAGGCTCCTGGTCCGCGTCCAGGACATGGAGTTCGCGGTGTCGAACGCGGGGATGCAACTGCTGCGGGTGCGCACCGGTTCGGTCGGACTGGGCGGCAACGGCCAGTTCACCCGGCTGTCCGCCCTCGACCGGATCGCCGCCGTCGAGCGCCGGCCCTGGAAGCGGGGCGCGCTGCTGGAGGACTACGAACTGGGTCTGCACATGATCCTCGCGGGCTACCGGGTCACCCACGTCGCCGACACCTGGGTCTCCCAGGAGGGCCTGCCGCGCCTGCGTCGACTGCTGGCCCAGCGCACCCGGTGGGCCCAGGGCAACCTCCAGTGCGTCCGCTACGCCCCGCGCATCGTCTCCTCCCGCCACTACGGCGGCCGCGGCGTACTGGAGACCCTCTACACCTTCTGCCAACCGGTGGCCCACCTGGTGACGCTGGCGCTGACCGCGGCGCTGCTGGTGCTCGGCGGATGCGGGGCCCTGGTCCTGTGGCCGGTGGCACCGGTCCTGGCGGTGCTCGCCGTCGGCCCGTTCGTGCTGTGGGGTCCGGTGTACCGTCGCGACCACGCGCCGGAGGCGTCCCGCCTGACGGCCGTCCTGTGGGGGCTGGCACTGTGGCTGTACGCCTACCACCTGTTCGTGGTGTCGGCCCGAGGCTTCGTGCGGATGCTGCGGGGCCGCAACGGCTGGGCGAAGACCCGACGCAACGCGGAGCCGGTGACGGACGGCCCGGTGGCACGGGAGTCGTGACCGCCCTTCAGGCACTACGTCTCACCATCCGGACGTGGAACTGATCACATCGGAGGCGGTGAATGGGCTCGGCGTGATTGGGTAGTCGGGCGCCGGCGGCGCGCACCGTGCTCGGCTGCCGCCGTCTGCCCGATCGATTTTCAGGAGTAACCCATGCCCGCCCCCCTGCCAGCCCCCGCGCCCGCCCCGGCGAGCGGTTCACCGATCTACGAGAGCCTGGTCTCGAAACACGGCGACGTGGTCGCCGAGAGCCGCCGCGTCGCGCAGGAGACCCAGCGGGAGGCCGACCGGCTGCTGCACTTCGCCCCGCGCGACGGGCGGGACTGACCCCGCGCGGGAGGGCGGCCCGGGACACGCCCCGGAACCGCCCTCCGGCCCGCACCGGAGCAACACCCCGGTAGCACGCCGCCTTTGACGTTCCGGAACGCCCCTCGGCCCGGCCTCCGCAGTGCGGCATTCCCTTCTCAGCATTCCCTCATCAGCATGCACCGATGAGCAATAGCCCATGGGCAATCGGCAATCGGGCGAACGAGTTGACGCCGTGATCGGCGCACGCACACCACACGGGCGCGATTCCGCATGGTTCGGGGCGGCCCCCAAAAAAGGCGCCGAGCCCCGCATTCCCCGTCCCTCTCCCTCTCCCTCTTCGCACCACGCCAAGGCGGCGGAATCACCGGACGGATTGAGGACTGGCGATTACGGCTCGACCTTCTCCCGGGACGCCGCGGGCATTCCCCGTCGAGCCTCACCCGGAAATCCAGGACCGTGGCGCCGATCCGGAATTCACCGCACCCCGGAACGACGAAAGACCCCGCCCCTCCTTCTACGCCGAAGCGGAAGGAGGGGCGGGGTCGCGAAGGCTCTACTCCTCGTCCGGAACCTGCTCGGTGCCGTCCGCCTTGGCTTCCTTGCCGTGGTCGCCGCCCTTGGCTTCCTTGCCGCCCTCGTCCTCCTTACCGCCCTTGGCCTCCTTGCCGCCCTTGTCGTCCTTACCGCCCTTGTCGTCCTTACCGCCCTTGTCCTCCTTGCCGTGCTCCGAGCCGGCGTCGAAGATCCAGGCGTTGCCGCCGTCGTCATTGTTCACGTCCTGGAAGTTCATGGTGCCGGTGTCCTGCACCCCTCCCGTGTGGTCGTCGGCGACGGCGATGCCGACGGGACCGAGGAGGGCAGCCGAACACATCAGTGCGGCAGTGAGTGCAGTGCGCATACGCATGCTGAGCTCCGAAATACGTCGGGGTCGCTAGGACGTCGAATTCATGCCACCAATCCCCGGCCATCACGCCACGAATCACCCGCTCGGCGGTTTGACTCCCTCTTCCGCCCCGGCGTTTTCCAGCGGGTTTTCGGCATCGCACCTATGATGCGCCGCGACCTGCGGCAGGAATGCGCCCCAGGAGGACCGCTGCCGTCGCTGGCACACCTCTTCGGGCTCAATGGCGCCAGGCCGCGACGGCAGCCGATGCGTAAGCGGTGAAGTCCCCCGGCGGCCGGCCGAGGGCGCGTTGCACGCCGTCCGAGAGGTGGGCGTCCAGGCCGCGTCGGCTCCGCGGCGCGCGACGTACGGGCGGGTGAGGGGCTCCCCGTGGAGCGGCACGAGGTACACCGCCCGTACGCCGGTCAGCGCCGGGTCCCAGGCGGTGCGTTCGCGCCAGTCGCACCGCGGCGCACCGGAGCGCGCCGCCACCCGGACCGGAACGCCTCGCTCCCGCAGCAGGGACACGACCTGGCCGCCGGACTTGCCCGTACCGCAGACCGTGATCGACAGCACCGACTACTGCCGACCCTGCACCGCGGACGAAACGGCCGACGACGCGGCGGACGGCGCGGCCCTGCTGCTCAGCGGCGCCTACGCCGGCCGGGGCGAGATCAGCGAACGGCTGCTCCGCGCACTGCCCGAGGTGCTGGTGCTGCCCGCCGTCGACTGCCACCGCCCGCCGCAGAACACCGCGTCGACGAGCCGCTGCTGCGCCTGCTGGAACGCGGCCGCCGTGGCGGCGAAGTCGAGTTGGGCGTCCCCGGTGGTGAGCGAGGCGGTCAGGGTCGTGCCGCCGTCGGCGGTGCCGTACATCAGTGCCGCCCAGCCGAAGAAGCCGCCGTTGTGGTGGAAGACGGTGCCGCCGCCGTCGGTCTCCTGCACGAACAGCCCCAGGCCGTAGCCCAGTTTGGGGTGCGGCGTGCGCATCTCCGCCAGCAGCGGGGCCGGCAGGAGCTTCCCGGCCATCAGCGCGGAGAAGAACACGTGGAGGTCCTCGGTGGTCGAGATCATGTCGCCGGCGGCGGAGATCCAGGAGACGTTGTAGCGGGTGAGGTCGACCGTCTTCCACTGGCCGGCGTCCTGGAAGGTGTAGTAGCCGTGGGCGTGCGGCGCGGGGATCTCCGGCGAGGTGCCAGGCACCGAGGTGCCCGACAGTCCGAGCGGTCCGAGGATCCGCCGCTGCATCTCTTCGGCGTAGGGGCGGCCGGTGACCGCCTCGACCAGCAGCTTGGCCAGCACGTAGTTGGTGTTGGAGTAGTTCCAGTCCGTCCCCGGCGCGAACCGCGCCGGCTTGGACAGCGCCAGCCGTACCAGTTCTTCCGGCGGGTAGGTGTGGAACTGGTTGGCCACGAACTCCGGCCCCTGCCAGGGGATCCCCGGTGCGAACGTCCCGTCCTCGTAGTACTCGCCGGTGAAGTTGAACACCCCGCTGGTGTGCTGGAGCAGCATCCGCACCGTGATCCGCCGGTCCAGCTCGAACTGCGGCAGGTGGTCGGCCGCCGGCGCGTCCAGCCCCAGCTTGCCCTCCGCCACCAGTTGCAACACCAGTGTCGCGGTGAAGGTCTTGGTGCTGCTGCCGATCCGGAACCGCCCGTCGGTCGACGGCTTGGCGCTCGCGCCGAGCTTCCGCACCCCGGCACTGCCGACCCACGCGCCCCGCTCGTCGTGCACGCGCAACTGCACCCCGGCGAAACCGGAATCGACGATCTCCTGGAGGGCCTGCTGCAACTCCGGGCGCTCCGGACCGGCAACGGCTTTCTGGTCGGTATGGGGGAGGGACATGACGGGTGCTCCTTCTTCTCGGTCGTGCACGTCGGTCGAGCGAACGGCTGGTGCGGTGCGGGCCCTTGGCTCGATCCGCAGGACACCGTCGCCGTACGCGACCTCGGCCTGCTCCGCCGCCTTCGCGTCACGGTTCTTGGCGGCGTCCGTGGGCCGGGCCTCGACAGGGGTGTCGAACCTCCGCATCGTGCGCTCCCCCGATCCACCCACCGTTTCCAATGACCGAAACGCTACGTTGCATTCAAAATGCAAGCAACGATCCCGTTGCGCATAAATGCCATCGCCCCAGGTGGAGAACGCTAAATCATTGCAACGACCTCAAAGCTAACGCAACGACCCCACCCCGCCCGTTGCAATGAACTGAGAGTGAACGCTATGCTGACCGCGCCAGGCGCAGGAGGCGCACCAGGGACCACGCACACGCACGACGCACGAAGGAGGCCGCGATGCCGGGCGGCAGGCTCACCCAGCAGGAACGCCAACAGATCTCACTGGGGCTCGCCGACGGCCTCGCCTACGCCGAGATCGCCCGCCGCCTCGACCGCCCCACCTCGACCGTCACCCGCGAAGTGATGCGCAACGGCGGCCCCACCGGCTACCGCGCCGAACTCGCCCACCGCGCCACCGAACACCGCGCCCAACGCCGCAGGCACCCCACGCCCCACGGCCCCGACGCGCCCCCGCAGGCCCACGGGCGCGACCCCGAAGCGGTACGCGCGTACGAGGAGACGTTCACCACCGTCCTGATCCAATCGGGCACCCCCAAGATGAGCGCCCGGGTGCTGACCTGCCTGTGCACCAGCGACACCGGCAGCCTCACCGCCGCCGAACTCGTCCAACGCCTCCACGTCAGCCCGGCATCCGTCTCCAAGGCCATCGCGTTCCTCGAAAGCCAGGACCTGGTCCGTCGCGAGCGCGACGACCACCGGCGCGAGCGCTACGTCGTCGACGACGACGTCTGGTACCAATCGATGATGGCCAGCGTCCGCGGCACCGCCCACCTGGCCGAAACCGCACGCCAAGGCGTCAGCGTCCTCGGCCCCGACACCCCGGCCGCCACCCGCCTGGAAAACATCGCCCGCTTCGTCGACCACGTCTCCGAAAGCATCGCCCGCGCCGCCGACGAAGCCCGCGACCTCCTCCACGCGCAACCCGAGCAGGCCCGGGACGCGTCCACCCGGTAGGCGGGGCCGTACGCGCACCACACCACCGGCAAGCGACAGGGGCGGGGAGGCAGCACCCTGCCTCCCCGCCCCTACTCCCCCGCGGGATCGCCGTACCCGGCGGGACTACTACCTGGCGCGGATCGCGAACGGCAGCGACCGGTAAGAGAGCGACGTGTCACCGTTGCCCACCGACAGGCCCGCCTCCACCTTGGCCACGGGAGCGTCCGGCGCGACCGCCAGCCGCAACCGGTAGACGGCGGTGGCACCGGGGGCCAGCGGCTTCTTGGCGGTCGGGACCAGTCCGGCGCTCATGCCGGGGTCGCAGCCGCTGGGCACCAACGGCACGTGCTGCCAGCCGTGTTCGGGCACGTACTGCTGCAGTACCAGGTCCTTGGGGGCCACGAAGCGGTCGCCGCCCTGGCCGTAGGCGGAGAACCCGGCGTTGAGCTCCGGATAGGCCCGCTTGGTGGTGTTCTTGACCCTGAGGTCGAACTCCTTCGCCGCACCGCCGCGCACCAGGCCGGCACCGTCCGACCACCCCGTGACGCTGGTGGTGGGCCGATCGACGACGGTGCTGCGCGTCGGCGCGCGGTAGGTGTGACCGTGGCCGTCGTCGACCGAAGCGGAAACGTCCAGGCGACCGGGACGGTCGATGGCCTGGACCCGGAGCGCCACGGTGGCGGGGCGGCCGGGGCTCGCCGCCGCCGAGACCGGGAAGGAGAACCTCCCCTTGTTCGGACTGCCACTGCCGGCCGATCGGACGTCCAGGTCGACCCAGCGGTGCGTCTTCGCGTCGTACCGCTGCATCAGGAGGGAATCGGCGATGAAGCCGTGCGTGGTGACGTCCAGGTGGACGGTGCCCTTGGCGACCGGGGTGCGCAGGGTGACGTTCGAGGACGACCACAGGCCGATCGGCGCCTCCGGGGCGAGGCCGTAGGCGAGCTTCTGCGCCACGCTTCCGGTGACGGCCGTGGCCGGGGCCGCCTCCGTCGCCGCCGCGGCGTGCGTCCGCTGCGCCGCGGGCACCCCCGTCACCGTGGCCGCACCGCAGTTCGGCACGGACCGTGCCCCCGCCGTCGCCGCCACGGGCACCGCCTGCCCGGGGGCCGCCGCCCCGATCACCAGGGCCAGTCCGGCGACCACCATCGCCGCGGAGCCGACGGTCGCCTTCCGCGCGCTCATCGACTGTCGCGCCATACGTGTCATATTGCCCCCACTTCGTACGGGACGCACCAGTGTGCATCTCCGTGAGTGAGGAGTCGAATCTGCCGGACGAGGTTGCGGCGAACTCCTGAAATGGCGGGTTTTGACGGGAAAGTTACGCACCCGGAGCGGTCCACGTCCGTCAACGTTCAGGCGGGGTGCGGCCCTTGTCGACGAAGCGACCCGGGCGCCTGGACCCGCTACCGACGACCTCACGACCCCAGCAGACCGGACAGCGCATCGTCAACACGGTGCCCGGAGACGCCGAAAGCCCAGTCCGAGTGGGCGCCTTCACCCACCGCGCCCGGCCTCGACATGGGCAGCATCCGTGACATGCCAGACGCCAGCCCGCACCGGTTCCAGGCAGGTCGGACCGGACTCATCGTCAGGATCCCGGAGGCGGAACCAGCCGTTAGCGCGTGGCGTGAACGGTTCGATCCGTCAGCCCGAGCAGGGGTTCCCGCGCACGTCACCGTGGTCTTCCCGTTCCTCGACGGGAGTCGCGTGCAGGGGCACGTCCATCGGGCCCTCGCCGAGGTGCTCGGCGGCCATCACGCCTTCGACGTGCGGTTCGCACGCTGCGAGCGGTTCCCGGGAGTGCTGTACCTCGCCCCCGAGCCGGACGCACCCTTGCGGCGCCTCACCGAGGCGGTCGCCGAACGGTGGCCCGAAGCCCCTCCCTACGGCGGTGCCTTCACCGAGGTCCTACCGCACCTGACCGTCGCGGACGGTCAGGACGACACCGTCCTGACCGAGGTCGAGACCGCCCTACACACCGAACTCCCCTTCACGGCCCGGGTCTCGTCGGTGGACCTGATGGTGCACGACGGCGTGAAATGGCAGTTGCAGGCGACGTTCGACCTCCCGGCGTCCCCACGGCCCGCTCGCGAGTGATTTTCCGTCAGCCCTCCCGTGAACCATGACGTCCCTCATCTCGCCGCACGAATGACGGGGTCGATCGCGGCGGTGACGTTCTCGGCGACATGGGTCGGGCCGGAAGGAATCCTCAACCCACGACTGTCCGTTCGACACCCAGACGCCACGAAGCCCGAGCCCGTGATTCTGAGCCGCGCTCGGTCTCGGACATCGAACTTCGCGCATGGGCCAGATCACGCGGCATGACGACCAAAGCACCGGCGTGCCATCGCATAGGGTGACGAACTGGCAACGGCGAGGGCTCCATAGCGTGCCCTCACGGACCAGAAATACGAGAGCAACGGGGAATCGGGGGATCGTGTCGACCACGAAAGTCGACCCATCCGCACTGAGTGCGGCCGCTGGACACGGCGAAGAGATGCAAGCCGACACCGGGGCCGCCCTGGGTAGTTTGAGCGCGCACCACCAAGCCGTGCCGAGGCAGGCCGAGGGCCTCGACATGGTTGCGGAACGGGTCAAGTTCATCAGCCCTGACACAACCGATTCGAGAATGCCGAGAAAGAACGTGCCGGTGGTACGGGCCTCCCCACGCGAAGAGGGGATCCCCGCGGGCGACGTCGCCCTGGTGGGTAGCACCGGAACGGGCGCCCAAAAAACCTCGCAGTCTGCTGTCGGAGCAGGTCACGTGTGGGTGAGTGCGACAGGCAGCGCCCCGGTGACCCACGCCCCGTCCAACTACGAAATCGTCCTCGGTGGCGCCATTGCGTACAGCATGGACCACCCGGAAAAAGCCTTCTTCCAGAGGAGGTGAAAATGATGCGCCGCCGAACTTTTCGCCCCATAGCCCTCATCGCCATCCTCGCATCGAGCAGCCTCAGCGCCTGTTCTGTATTGCGCGACGGAGAGCCCAAGGCAAACATCGGCGTCCCGTAGGCCGTCAAACAGGACGACTCGGTTCTGGACCACACCTTCAAGGCTGTACGACCCCAGCTCAAATTGCGAGAAGGCCCGGCCCACATGTCGGAAGTGAAGAATTCCTTCACTAACAAGTCGACTGGCGAAGTACGCGTCGGCAGACATCGCTATGTGCGCACCGAGATTTCAGAGAAGAAGATCACTAAGCTGCTCGCGATTGTCGGCGATCACTGGAAGAAGGAGGGGTTCGAGATCAGCGCCTCGAACTCCCGAGTGCCTTCGCTCTCCGGTAAGGCACAGACGGCAGCGTCGGTGGGTTCACGGTGGGTGGGGCCGGCGACGTAGATATTTCTGCCGGCACCGGCACCCTGTCTGACGGACCCAGCGGTGACGTCCAAGGAGAGGAAGGCGACAAGGTCCCCAAGGCCCCGGCTAACAGGCGGGGCCTTTTTCATGGTCTGGGCCAAGCGGTCACCGACTCCTTGTGGAAACACCGCCAGACATCACCGGCAACCACGACCGCGGCGCCCGCGCTCCGTTTGGATCACCAAGCTCGGCCTTTCAGGCGATTGATTGCCTCCACGCGAGCCAGGCGGCCGACGCAGGGGTACGGCGAATCAGCAAACCACCACCCGGAGCCCCCGAGAGGAGAACGGCCATGTACGCAGCAATCCGACGCTACGAAGGGGTAACCAATCCCGCCGAAGCAGCGCGTCTCGTCAACGAGGGGTTCGTACCGCTCATGCGCCAACTCCCCGGCTTCGTGGCCTACTACTGGATCGACGCCGGCAACGGAGTGATGACCTCAACCAGCATCTTCCAGAACCAGGCCAGCGCCGAAGAATCAGTCTCCACGGCGGCGGACTTCGTGCAGCACAACCTGGCGTCGCTGCTCCCCAACCCGCCCCAGGTCACGGCCGGCGAGGTCGTAGCCTCCGGGTGATGAGACGTCCTCTCGGGGGGCCGAGAGAGACCAGCCCGCTCCCCAAGGGGTCACCCTGTGGTCGCCCGGATCAGACCGCCAGTGCCTCCTCGCGCAGGAACGTCGCCGGACACCGCCGGCAAATCCACGACCGCGACCACTTGGCCCGCGCATCCTCCGCAGCCCGCGCACGCCCCGACAACCAGAAGCCCACGCCCACACCACCAGCCAGCAGCACGACCCCCGCAGCCACACCGCCCGTCACCAACGCCACGACCCCAAGTGCGCCAGCCGCCACCGGATACAGCCACTGCATCCTGTACTCCAGCGGCGGCGCGTACTCGTCGCGCAGCTCCGACTCCCTCGGCAGTGACTTCCAAAACTCCGGCAGATGCAGGACCTGGTTCGACTCCTTGCAACGCGGACACCCGAGCGCCATCCATCCCCCTCAAGTCAGAAGAACGACACCCTGCCAGAGCACGGCAGCACCCGAAAGGGCGCACGACAGCCAACAGGGCGCACAGCAAGCCGAGTTGAAGGCCGCACATACCGATCTGCACCAACACGCCCCACTGATCGCCACGGCCGAAACTCGCCGCGTCATCCAAGTGGCCGACGGGGAGCCTCCCGCTGAACGGCCAGCCATCAACACCGTGGGGGGAAAGTGGCATTCGGCATCGGACGCCGGCTCGACAGGCTCAGCGAAGAAGTCGATGGGCTCAGCGAAAGAATCGGCCACGCGCAACAAGCCATCACCGACGCACTCGACCGCAGCCTCACCAGCCTCCGCACCACCATCGAAGCAACCCTCAACGCAGCCCAAAACGCCCGCGACACAGCAGCCCTCACCCACGCCAGAACCGACGCCATCCACAGCGAACTCCAGGGCCTCCGCAACGAAACCCAGCGCCTGCAGCCCGCCCCACCCCCGCGTGACGAACAGCAAATCCTCAACCAACTCGCCGAACTCCGGCACAGCATCGAAGGGCTCCGCACCGACCTCGCGGCCGTCAAGACTCCCGAGCCGCCAACACCCCCAACGAAGCCGGACCCACAAGTCGCGACCCAACCCCCTTCCGAGGGCGACGACTTCGAACGCCTCCTCGGCCTCGCCGCCCGCATCGCATACGCCCAACTCACCTGCCACCGCGACCACTGGGACTTCCTCGTCGCACAATCCAGCAGCGGCCAACACTTCCGACTCCCCGCAGGCGTCAAAGAAGCCAACGGACTCATCCAAGCCGAGATCTCCGGCCGCACCCTCATCGCCGCACTCGACGCCCTACGCGCCACCGAACAAGACCCCGCCGCCCCCATCGGCACCCGAACGTTCGCCGCCGTCATCTACGAACGCATCGGCGCCGCCCTGTACAAAGTCGACGGCGACCAAGCCGACGCCCACTACCAAGCCGGCAACAACTGCCCACCCGTCACCCACATCATCATCGACGACCGGCCACCAGCCAGCGGTAGCTGATACGGAGACGCCCCGCTCGTGCCTAGAGCCGAGCGGGGCTTTCCCTACCGTCACAGGAACCAATGCGCCCCGGCCGCCCCCGAACTCAAGCTCGCCAGCCACAACAGCAGTGCCGGCGACGCCATCACGTGCAAATGACAGCCACGTTGGATGGAGCGATGCTCAGCTCATCGAAACCAATCCGGCTCACCTCGCGGGCTGCTTCATGGACGACGTGACAATTGGCCACGACGAAGAGAGCGCTACAGACCTCAGCGGAGCTGATCTCTCCGGCGTGACAGGGCTACAAGCAGCTTCCCTCGTAAAGGCGCGCACAGCTCACTCCATGATCATCCCTGCACAACTCGCTACGGACCCGCAGATTGGAGCGCACCTCGCAGAGGGTGCCCCGAACTGCTGAAGCGACGGATCGGACACTCCTCCGCCGAAAAGGCTGTCTCTCCCCCCGACACGCCAGCCCGCCCTGTGCTATTCGCCCACGAACTCAGCTCCTTCACTGGCACGACGAAGCCCCGCCCACGGCGGGCGGGGCTTCTCCACCTTTCAGCTCAAGCCGCCAGCGCTCCTTACGCAGACACGTCGCCGAGCACCGCCGGCCGATCCACGACCGCGCCTACATCGCCCGGACATCCCTCGCAGCTTGCGCGCGCCGCGCCGGACGGCGGCCGATCCTGGCCGGTGGGGCAGCGATCAGGTGCTTTGCCCTAGCGGATCGGCATCCCCGACAGTGTGCGGGCGATGACCAGGCGCTGGATTTCGCTGGTGCCCTCGAAGATGGTGTAGATCGCGGCGTCGCGGTGCATGCGCTCGACGGGGTATTCGCGGGTGAAGCCGTTGCCGCCGAGGATCTGGATCGCCTGGGCGGTGACCTTCTTGGCGGTCTCGCTGGCGAAGAGCTTCGACATCGAGCCCTCGGCGCTCTCGAACTTCTTGCCCGCGACCGCCATCCAGGAGGCGCGCCAGACCAGGAGGCGGGCGGCGTCGATCTGGGTGCGCATGTCGGCCAGTTGGAAGGCGACGCCCTGGTTGTCGATGATCGGGCGGCCGAACTGCTCGCGGGTCCTGGCGTACTCCAGGGCCTCCTCGTAGGCGGCGCGGGCGGTGCCGACGGCCATCGCGCCGACGGCCGGGCGGGAGGCCTCGAAGGTGGCCATCGCGGCGTTCTTGACGCCCTTGGCGCGCTCGCGGGCGCGGGCCAGTCGCTCGTCGAGCTTGTCCTTGCCGCCGAGCAGGCAGTGGCCGGGTACGCGGACGTCCTCCAGCACCACCTCGGCGGTGTGCGAGGCGCGGATGCCGTGCTTCTTGAACTTCTGCCCCTGGGAGAGGCCGGGGGTGTTCGGCGGGACGATGAAGGAGGCGTGGCCCCTGGAGCCGAGGTCCGGGTCGACGACCGCGACGACGACGTGGACGCCCGCGATGCCGCCGTTGGTGGCCCAGGTCTTGGTGCCGTTGAGCACCCACTCGTCCTTGGCCTGGTCGTAGACGGCGCGGGTGCGCATCGAGGCGACGTCGGAGCCGGCGTCCGGCTCGGACGAGCAGAAGGCGGCGACCTTCACGTCGTTCGCGTCGCCGTACATCTGCGGGACCCAGGTGCCGATCTGCTCCTCGGTGCCGTTGGCCAGGACGCCGACGGCGGCGAGGCCGGTGCCGACGATGGACAGGGCGATGCCGGCGTCGCCCCAGAACAGCTCCTCCATGGTCATGGGGATGCCGAGGCCGGTGGGGTCGAAGAACTGCTGGGCGTAGAAGTCGAGGGAGTACAGGCCGATCTTGGCGGCCTCCTGGATCACCGGCCAGGGGGTCTCCTCGCGCTCGTCCCACTCGGCGGCAGCGGGGCGCATGACGTCCGCGGCGAAGCCGTGGATCCAGTCACGGACTTCCTTCTGCTCGTCGTTGAGTTCCATGGTGAACTCGGCCATGTCCCCTCCAGTGGTGCGTACAGCCAGCCGTTACTTGCGGTAACCAGAGTGTGTTACTCGTGAGTAATAGATGTCAACTCCTCCCGGCCGCCGATTTGGCGGTGGAGATCGCGCGAAGTTCGGGCATCACCGAGTCCGGGTGTTACGTTGCGCGAGCGCCACGGATTCACAAGGGTGGGGAGCACGACCATGGACAGCATCGACAGCGCCGGGCGGACCGGCGCGGAGCGGCCCGCCGGCACGGAACGGGCCGGCACGGGCGGCGGCGACCGGCAACGCAGTGCGACCGAGCGCAGACGCCGGGAACTGCTGGAGGCCGCCGAACGGATCGTGCTGCGCGACGGCCCGGAAGCGTCGATGAACGCCATCGCCGCCGAGGCCGGCATCACCAAGCCGATCCTCTATCGGCACTTCGGCGACAAGGGCGGTCTCTACCGCGCGCTCGCCGTCCGGCACACCGACGCCCTGCTCGCCAACCTCCGGGCCGCGCTGGACGCCCAGGTCGTGCGCCGGGAGCGGGTCGAGGCCACCCTCGACGCGTATCTGGTCGCCATCGAGACCCGGCCGCAGGTCTACCGCTTCCTGATGCACCCGGCGGACGAGGACCACCCCGCGGAGTCCGGCTTCGACGTGGGCCGGCACTCCGCTCCCCTGCTGCGCCGGCTCGGCGAGGAGCTGGCCGAGGTGATCGCCGAACGGCTCGACCTGGGGCCGGAGGGCGCGGAGCGGGCCCGGGTGTGGGGGCACGGCATCGTCGGCATGATGCACGCGGCCGGTGACTGGTGGCTGCGCGAACGCCCGTGCTCACGCGAGCAGTTGGTGAGCCACCTCACCGATCTGCTGTGGGGCCAGCTGGCCACCGTCAAGGACCTGGCCGGCGGCCCCGGATTCTGAATCGCGGGCGGGCCGGCGTCAGACCCGCGCCGCCGCCCGCTCCTCCGTCGCCGCGGCCCAGGGCGCCCGGGTCACCGCGCGCAGCGCCCGGCGGCGGCGCAGACCGGTGAGCCGGTCGACGTAGAGGCCGCCGCCGAGGTGGTCGCACTCGTGCTGGAGGCAGCGGGCGAAGAAGCCGGTGCCGGTCACCGTCACCGGTGCGCCGGTCAGGTCGAACCCGGTCACGACGGCGTGGTCGTGACGCGGCGTGCCGGCCTCGATGCCGGGCAGTGACAGACAGCCCTCGGGGCCGCGGACCACCGGCCCGTCCGCCTCGACGAGGCGGGGGTTGACGACGTGCCCCAGGTGCCGGCGGTCCTCGTCGTCGGGGCAGTCGTAGACGAACACCCGGAGCGCGACGCCGACCTGGTTGGCGGCCAGCCCGACGCCGTTCGCCGCGTACATCGTCGCGTACATGTCCTCGATCAGCGCGGCCAGTTCGCCGTCGAAGGCGGTGACCTCCGCACAGGGGCGGGTGAGGACGGGATCGCCGTACAGGCGCAGCGGTCGGGGGCGGCCGGAACTGCCGGGGATGGTGCGGTGGCGCATGGGCCCAGCGTACGGGCCGGGCCTTGCGGATGACGTCACGGAGGTGGCGGAGTTCGGGCCGGACGCCGGATCTCGATAGGCTGATCCCCGACCGAAGCCTCCGCCGGTCGACGACCGCGGAGGAGGTGCATTCTTCCGGCAGCCTCAGGGCGGGAGTGCGCCGGATGCAAGGAGGATCGAAGACGATGGCAGGCAACACGGAGCCGCTGTCGCCGCGGGCCAAGCTGGCTGTGACGGCCGGCAAGGCCGCGGCAGCGGTGTCGCGCGCGGCGGGCCGCGGCAGCGGATCGGTGATCGGCGGCCGGGTGGCGCTCAAGCTCGACCCCGACCTGCTGGCCGCGCTGGCCAAGCACCTGGACGTGGTACTGGTGTCCGCCACCAACGGCAAGACGACCACCACGCGACTGATCGCCGAGGCGCTGCGGGCCAGCGGCCCGGTGGTCTCCAACGCGCTGGGCGCGAACATGCCCGCGGGCATCACCTCGGCCCTGGCGGGCGGCTCGGACGCCAAGTACGGCGTCATCGAGGTGGACGAGAAGTACCTGGCGACGGTGGCCCGGGACGTCACGCCCAAGGCCATAGCGCTGCTGAACCTCTCGCGGGACCAGCTCGACCGGGCCGCCGAGACCCGGATGCTGGCCGAGCACTGGCGCGAGGGCCTGTCCGGCTCCAAGGCGCTGATCATCGCCAACGCCGACGACCCGCTGATCGTCTGGGCGGCGTCGTCGTCCGCGAACGTGGTGTGGGTCGCCGCCGGCCAGGAGTGGAAGGACGACGCCTGGTCCTGCCCCTCGTGCGGCGGTGTGATGCAGCGCCCGGGCGACGACTGGTTCTGTGCCGAGTGCGGCTTCCGCCGTCCGACGCCGAGCTGGGCGCTCTCCGGCGACCACGTGCTCGACCCGCACGGCAGCGCCTGGCCGATCAAGCTCCAGCTGCCGGGCCGCGCCAACAAGGCGAACGCCACCACCTCCGCCGCGGTCGCGGCCGCCTTCGGGGTGCCGCCGCAGGTCGCCCTGGAGCGGATGTTCGCGGTGCAGGCCGTCGCGGGCCGCTACGACGTGGTCACCTTCGCGGAGCGCGAGCTGCGGCTGCTGCTGGCGAAGAACCCGGCCGGTTGGCTGGAGACCTTCTCGCTGATCGACGGACCGCCGACCCCGGTGATCATGTCGGTGAACGCCCGCGGCGCGGACGGCACCGACACCTCCTGGCTGTGGGACGTGGACTACACCCGGCTGGCCGGGCACCCGATCTTCGTGCTGGGCGACCGCCGGCTGGACCTGGCGGTGCGCCTGGAGGTCGCGGGGCTCGACTTCGAGGTCTGCGAGACCCTCGACGAGGCGGTGCAGATCGCACCGCCCGGTCGGATCGAGGTCATCGCCAACTACACGGCCTTCCAGGACCTGCGCCGCCGCGTGGGCAACTGAGTGCGGTCCACGGACAACAGCGACAAGGACGAGCGAGCATGAGTGACAACAGCCTGCGCGTGGTGTGGATCTATCCGGACCTCCTGAGCACCTACGGCGACCAGGGCAACGTCCTGGTGGTGGAGCGGCGGGCGCGCCAGCGCGGCCTGGACGTCCAGCGCCTGGACGTCCGCTCCGACCAGCAGATCCCCACCTCCGGGGACATCTACCTGATCGGCGGCGGCGAGGACCGCCCGCAGCGGCTGGCGGCCGAGCGGCTGATCCGCGACGGCGGCCTGGACCGCGCGGTCTCCAACGGCGCGATCGTCTTCTCGGTGTGCGCCGGCTACCAGATCCTCGGCCACGAGTTCATCAACGACCTCGGCGAGCGCCAGCAGGGCCTGGGGCTGCTGGACGTGGTGAGCACCCGCGGCGAGGGCGAGCGGTGCGTCGGCGACGTGCTGGCGGACATCGACTCGCAGTTGGGGCTGCCGCCGCTGACCGGTTTCGAGAACCACCAGGGCGTCACGCACCTGGGGCAGACCGCCCGGCCGTTCGCCAAGGTCCGGTTCGGCAACGGCAACGGCGTCGGCGACGGCTACGAGGGCGCGTGGAACGACACCGTCTTCGGGACGTACATGCACGGCCCGGTGATGGCCCGCAACCCGCACATCGCGGACCTCCTCATCAAGCTCGCGCTGGACGTCAACGCGCTGCCGCCGGCCGACGACCGGTGGTACGACGCGCTGCGCGAGGAGCGGATCGCGGCGGCGACGCAGAACGTCTGACGGGTTCCGCCGCCCACGACGGCCGGATCCGGGGCATCGGCCCGGATCCGGCCGTTTTCCGTGCACCGGTGTCCGCTCTGCGGTCATCCGTGTGTCGGGGTGCCGCGCACTTGTAGGCTGAGCGGGATCCAACCGGACGACGGGGTCCGGGCGTCCGGTTGAATTGCGATGGGTTGCTACACAATGCGTATGGGTGTCCTCACGTCCGGGGGCGACTGCCCCGGCCTGAACGCCGTCATCCGGTCCGTCGTCCACCGCGCCACCGCCGACCACGGCGACGAGGTGATCGGCTTCATGGACGGCTGGAAGGGCCTGCTGGAGTGCGATTACCGCAAGCTCGACCTGGATGCCGTCGGCGGCATCCTGGCGCGCGGCGGGACCATCCTCGGCTCGTCGCGGGTGCAGCCCGCCCATCTGCGGGACGGGGTGGAGCGGGCCCGCGGCCACGTCGCCGAGCTGGGGCTGGACGCGATCATCCCGATCGGCGGTGAGGGCACGCTGAAGGCGGCGCGGCTGCTGTCGGACGCCGGACTGCCGATCGTCGGCGTGCCGAAGACCATCGACAACGACATCGCCGTCACCGACGTGACGTTCGGCTTCGACACCGCGGTGGGAGTGGCCACCGAGGCCCTGGACCGGCTCAAGACCACCGCCGAGTCGCACCAGCGGGTGATGATCGTCGAGGTGATGGGGCGGCACACCGGCTGGATCGCGCTGCACTCGGGGATGGCCGCCGGCGCGCACGCCATCGTGGTGCCGGAGCGGCCGTTCGACATCGAGGAGCTGACCGCCCGGGTCGCCGAGCGCTTCGAGGCCGGCAAGAAGTTCGCGATCGTGGTGGTCGCGGAGGGCGCCAAGCCGCGCGAGGGCACCATGGCCTTCGACATCGGCGGCACCGACGTCTACGGGCACGAGCGGTTCGCCGGGGTCGCCCGGCAGCTGTCGGTGGAGTTGGAGGCGCGACTCGGCAAGGAGGCCCGCCCGGTCATCCTCGGCCACGTCCAGCGCGGGGGTACGCCCACCGCGTACGACCGGGTGCTGGCCACCCGCTTCGGCTGGCACGCGGTGGAGGCCGCGCACCGCGGGGAGTTCGGGATGATGACCGCGTTGCGCGGCACGGACATCACGCTGGTGCCGCTGGCCCAGGCCGTGGAGAGCCTGAAGACGGTGCCCGCCGAGCGCTACGACGAGGCCGAGTGCGTGCTCTGAGACCCCGGTAGCCCATGCGCGGGGTTCGGTTCCGTTCGGGCGCCCCCGGCCGCTGCACCGGCCGGGGGCGCCTCTACGCTTGTCGCCGGAGCATTGGTACGAATCAGGAGCGAGCGGATGCATCACAGCGGGCACGGCATGGACGGCATGAACATGGATCTGCCGCCGTTCACGCTGGGGCGGGGCCTCGCGTTCGGCGGTGATGCGTTCTTCCTGGTCGGCTGCCTGGTGGGGTTGGGGCTGTACGGCTGGGCGGTCCTCCGGCTGCGGCGGCGCGGTGACGCGTGGCCGATGGGCCGGGTCGTCGCCTGGGTGCTGGGCGTGCTGACGGTGGCGGTGACGATGTGCACCAAGCTGAACGACTACGGCATGGCGATGTTCAGCGTCCACATGGTCCAGCACATGATCATCAGCATGCTCTCGCCGATCCTGCTGCTGCTCGGGGCGCCGGTGACGCTGGCACTGCGCGCCCTGCCGGCCGCCGGGCGCGGGAGCAAGGGGCCGCGCGAGCTGCTGGTGGCGCTGCTGCACAGCCGGTACATGCGGATCATCACGCACCCCGCGTTCACCATCCCGCTGTTCATCGCGAGCCTCTACGCGCTGTACTTCACCCCGCTGTTCGACCTGTTGATGCAGTCCCGGGCCGGGCACATCGCGATGATGGTGCACTTCCTGGCGGTGGGTCTGGTCTTCTTCTGGCCGATCATGGGCGTGGACCCGGGCCCGCACCGGCCGGGATACGTGATGCGGATGCTGGAGCTGTTCGCCGGGATGCCGTTCCACGCGTTCTTCGGCATCGCCCTGATGATGGCGACCGAGCCGATGGTGAAGACCTTCCTGCACCCGCCGGCCTCGCTGGGCATCGAGGCGCTGGCCGACCAGCAGGCGGCCGGCGGGATCGCCTGGGCGTTCAGCGAGATCCCGTCGGTGGTGGTGCTGATCGCGCTGGTCTTCCAGTGGTACAAGTCCGAGGAGCGCACCTCGCAGCGCGCCGACCGGGCCGCGGACCGCAACGGCGACAAGGACCTGGCGGAGTACAACGCCTACCTGGCGTCGCTCAACGCGCGGGGGCGGTAGCGCGCGACGCGGGGCGCCGGGGCGGAACGCCGCGGTGCGGTAGGTCATCTGGCGGCACGGGCCGCGGCCGGGGACGATGGTCTCCTGGCCGCGGCCCGCGGCGTTGGGCCCGCGGCCGCCGGGAGGAGGGTGCGGGTATGCCCGGATCTACCAGAGCGATGGCCGTCTGCACGGGGTGCGGACTCGTCGCGGCGACCGCCTACACGGTGGCGTTGGGCGGCAACGGCTGGGTGTGGTTCCTGTGGGTGGTGCTGGCGCTGCTCACAGTCGGTGTGGTGACGGCGCGGCGGGTCTGAGCCGCGCCGCGGGCGCCGACCGGTCGCGGGTCAGAAGCGGAACAGCGGGCCGGTGGCGGCGTCCATGGTGCAGGCGTTGGGGTACTCCCGGCGCCATTCGACCGGCGCGCCGCGCCAGCTGCCGGAGGCGGTGACGGTCACCGGGTCGTACTCCCGGGTGCAGACGTGCGGGTCGCCGCGCAGCGCGTCCGGATCGCCCTGGACCGCGGCCAACTCGGCGCAGGCGGCGGCGCCGTGCGGATGGGTGCCGCGGGTGTCCGGGCAGCTCAGGCGCACCCCGCGGATCCAGGTGTCGCCGGCGCCGGAGACGGTCAGGAAGAGCCCGTCGGCGCCGTCCGGAACGGCGGCGCGGGCCGAGGCCGCGCCGAGTGCGGTGCACAGCGCCACGGTCACGCCCGCCGCGACGGCGGTACGGGGGATTCGGCGTCGGCGGCTCACGGGCATCGGGGTCTCCTGGAACGCTCGGGGCGGTGGCCCGGTGGGGCACGCGGTGGGCGGGCGGCGGCGCCCGGTGGGGACGGCGGACGGTGCCCGGCGGCCCCAGGCCACCCCGCCGGGCCGCGGCGCACAAGCGGCCACGCCGTGCGGTCGCCCGGACGGGTCGGCGGATGCCCGGGCCCGGGGGACGTCGACGCCGCGGCGCGGCGGCGTGACCGCTCGCGGGTCGGGCCGGCGACGAAGCAGGAGGGGCCGGTCGGGAGGAGCCAGGAGCTCCCCCGACCGGCCCCGGTGGTGGGTCAGCCGGCGGCCTTGGCCGTCTGCTTCGCCGGGACGGGCGTGGCGTGCGGGGCGCACGTGACGTCCGTCGGGTCCGTGGTGCCCTTCAGGAAGTACGCGTCGACCCGCTCGTTGATGCACGGGTTGACCAGCCCGGTGACGCCGTGCGAACCGGCGTCCCGCTCGGTGATCAGGCGGGAGCCGGCGAACCGCTTGTGCAGTTCGACGGCGCCGCCGTACGGGGTCGCCGCGTCACGGGTGCTCTGCACGATCAGGACCGGCGGCAGGCCCTTGCCGGACTTGACCTCGACGGGCGTCTGCTGCTTGACCGGCCAGGTGGCGCACGGCAGGTTCATCCAGGCGTTAGTGCACAGACCTCAGCATCCTGGCTCGTGCTCATCTCCGAGAACTTGTAGAGCCTCGGATCGATGTTGCCGGTCACCTCAAACGGCGGCAGCGGCGGCGTGCGGGGTGGTGCCGGCACCAGCAGGGGCTCGACGATGCTCGCCCACACTTCGTCCTTCCAGGCCCTCCAGCGGGCACGCAGGGCCTCCTTCGGCGGGAAGCGGTCGGGGATCTCGTCCCAAGGGCAGCCGGTGCGCGCCTTGTGTAGCAGTCCTTCGACAAGCAGCCGGAGATCATGGCTCTTCTTGGTGATGCGGAATTGGATCCGCGGTCGGACTTCCTCCCACAGATCATCGGTCATTTCCACGGGCAGGACGCCGCGGTCGTCGAACCACTTCTCGATGTCGGCGCCCGGACCGAAGCGGCCTTCCAAGGGGACCGAACCGATGAGCTTCACCTTGATGTCGGCCAGATCGAGGACTTCGGCCTTATGGCGGTCTGAAAGCCCTTTGAGGTTGAAGGTGGCCGTCTCAACCAACCTCTCCAGTTCCTCGGAGCGTTGAGCGATTTTCCTGGCGTCGTCGAGCATGCTCTTCGCTTCGGCCCGCAGGCTGATCTTCTTTTCTTGGTCGGCCTTCAGGGTAGCCATCGCCTTGGCTACCTGCTCGGGGTCCACCCCGGCCTTGGCGAAGCCGAGGAGTTGTGTGGTGCTCAGCTCGTCGAGCGCCTCGATCTCCTTGTCCAGCTCGGCGATGCGCTCTTCGTAAATGTGGGTGTAGTCGGGAGCTTCGCCCTGCCACGTCTTCGCCAGGTCCCGGAGCTTCTCCTTGTCGTCGAAGAACGTGACGAGGCTGTCCCAAACGACCTTTTCCATGGCGACGGCGTCGATGACGCTGTCTCCGCAGCCTGCGCCTCCAGAGCATCGATAGGTGCGACGCTGTTCCGCCTTCACCCAGACCCCGGTGTAGTGCTTGGTGCAGGTGCCGATGATGCGGGTGCTGAGCGGGTGGTACTTGTAAGGGCCGTCCATAGTCCAGCCATTGCGCTTGAGGGCGGCCCGGACGGAGTAGACGGTCTCCAGTGGTAGTGCGAGCGGAGTGTCGATGACCACGGTGGGGCCGTGCTTCGGCTGTCCGTCCTCCCCCACTATGGTGGCGCGGCGACGCCGCCTGTTGATGACGTCGTCGGTGTTGCGGAAGACGACGAAGCCGTCGAGGGCGGTGTTGTAGAACTTGTGGCGGAGGTTATGTCCGGTCCACTCGGCACCGCTGCGCGTGAGCTTGCCGATGAGGGTGAGCATGTGGGCGGCGCGATCGGCGTTGTATCCGCCTTCGACGATGAGTCGGCCAGCCAGTGCGAGTACGGCCGCTTCCTCCGGGCACACGGCGAGCTTGGAGTCGCGGCTGCCCTTGTTCACGATGTAGTAGCCGTAGGGCGGGGGACCACCAGTCCAGCCACCAACAGCGGCCTTCATTTGGAGGCCGTTCTGGGTCCGCTCCAAGATGGTGCGCCACTCCATCTCGGAGAAGGACGCGAGGTTTTGGAGGGCGACTGTTCCGTGAGTGGTGGTGGTGTCGATCTCCTGGGTGACGGAGATGATCGAGACCCCGGCGTCTTCGAGGGCCCAGACCCAGTGCCAGAATGCGCGACCGGTGCGGCCGATGCGGTCGAACTTGTGGACGGCGACGACGTCGATCTTCTTGGCACGGACGTCGCGCTCCAGGCGCATGATCTCCGGGCGATCCTGCTTCGCCCCGGACTCTCCGGCGTCCTCGTAGACCTCAGCGATCTCCCAGAGGATGTTCTTGTCGCGGTCCAGGATGTTCTTCTTGCCGACGTAGTCCTCGATGCCTGCGATCTGGACGTCGAGTCCGTAGCCGAGTATCTGGTCCTTGGTGGACACGCGAAGGTAGGCACCGACACGCTTGATCATGAGCTTGGCGCGGGCTGGCGAGTCGAAGGTGCGAGGTAGGGATGGCGGTTTCAGAGAAACCGGTACCGTGGTGGTCAAGGTTGGTCTCCTCACAGACTGACCTAATGCCCTGGCGGTGTACGTGGCCCGTTCGCCGCCAGGGCACTCTTGTGTTCAGTCGAGTATATGAGGCCAACCATCCCCGTTTCGGGGGTTTTTGACAGCTCGTCAGGCAGCCGCTTGGCCCTGCTCGTTCTCATCGTGTTCGGTGAACAGGATCGCGAGAAGGCGGTTGAAGCGGGCGTCGGGCATCTTTTTGTTGGTGTAGCGGAAGGTGACCCGTGCTGGCGCCGGCCGCGGCTGAAGCGGAATGACGTCCGCGAGCTTCTCGTTGATGGCGCGCTCCTTGATCGTGCGACAGGGTGTGGAGCTGCCGGCTGGGCGTGCCGACCATGAGTCGAGGTGGGTAATCTCGACTTGTTACTCATGCCCGAAAACTTGTTGCTCAACTTATGGCACAAGCGCGGCGCGGTCAACCGATCTCCACGGTGCCATCACCTTCGCAGACGACGCAGGCGTCCATCTCGGGCCAGCGACCCTTGCAGTGCGGACAGGGGCGCTCGGTCGCACGACCGTGGTCGCTGGTGTCGTCCACGTCGGTCCAGTTACTCGTGTGGTTCATGGGGCTCTGTCCTCGATCACTTCGGCGTCGACGAATCCCGTCTCAATGGCGGCCCGCTCGACGGTCACGGGCTCGGGTAGCGAGCGGGCCCGTTCGCCCTCGTCGCGACCGAACAGCCTGCTGATGAGGCCGGTCTCGGCACCCTTCTGGGTGGCGGTGATCCGCACGGAGACGGAGTTCTCCTCCATGTCCTCGACCGTCCTGAGCATCTTGTTGAGGCGTTCGAGTTCACCCGAGAGCACTGGATTAGTAATTCCACCCTCCAGCTCTTCGGCGAATCGAAGGCCAAAGACGCGCCCGGCCTGCATTTCCAGAAGTGCGGCGGCAACGTCGGCGCGCTGGTCCTTGGTGCGGATCTCGACGGGGAGGCTGAACGCGCAGGCCGATCCGGGCTGCGCTGCGGGGCAACTGCTGGAGAGGTAGCAGCGATCGCAGATCCGGACGCCGGGGTCGACGGTCTTGAGGACGGGCCTGCCCCCGGTGCCGTCCTGGGCGGTCTCCTGGACCACTGCGAGGCCGGGGAACGGGATCTTCTCGCGGGGCGTCGCGACGGCCGGAGTTACTCCTGCGTGCCGCGCCTGCTGGGGCAGTCGATCAACTGCTTCGGGGGCCGGATCCACGTTCTCGTCTGTATGGGTGTTTCCGGGGGCAGTTACTCCTGTGCTGCCGTTGATGTGGTCGGTGAACTGCCGCCAGGACCATACAGACAGGCGCAGGACCTCGGTGGGGTCGTCTGCGATGACTGCCTCGGCGTCGAAGCCGGCGTCGGCGATGGCGTGCTTGTGTCGGGCGCGGGCCATGTCCTTGTAGCGGCGGGGATAGCGGTGCAGTTCTTTGCCGGCCCAGACGATGGTGTCGCCGAACTGGCTCGGGGAGATCCATGAGGTGGAGGCGGCGCCGTACCAGTGGCCGTGCTCCAGGGCCGCCGTCTTGGTCATGCCGAGGCCGAACAGCTTGGTGTCGGTGGTCTTGGCGAGCTGGGGCAGCAGGTGTGCGCCGTCGAGGCGGTCGGTGCCGGCCTGGGTGATGCCGACGTTGGCCCACTCGTCGCAGAGCAGTTCCAGTCCCTCACGACCGGTCTCTGGGTTCCACACCACGATGGCCTTGTCCCGTAGTGGTTCGAGCCGCTGGCGCTGCTCGCGGGTCCATTCGTGGCCGAGTTGGTGGGCGTCGAACTCGACGAAGTAGCTCAGCCGGCTGAGGTTGTCGGCAATGAAGACGTCGTAGTAGTGCCCGGCGATGTCGAGCAACTCGGCGTCGGTGAGGTCGCTGTTGGGCTTGGCGTTGATGGAGTGGCAGCCGGAGTCGATGAGGATCTCCGGGGCGTCCACGAACTTCTCGGCCAGGTCGTAGGGCTTGGTGAACTTGGTGCGCCTGCGCAGGCCCCAGTAGGAGAGGGCCACGGTGGGGTAGCCCTCCAAGGCGAGCAGGCCACGGTAGGCCGGGATCTCGCACCCGGCCAGGTAGAGCTTCACGAGGGGTGTCTCCTACAGGGGGCCGGCAGTGCGCCGGGAGTCCTGGGCGTAGTGCTGGTCCTGGGCCTCGATCTCGGCGACGAGGTCGTCCCACTCGCGGGGTTCGCCGCGGTAGTCGGGTTTCCACTGGGGGCGGCTGTAGCGGGGGTGGCTGAACAGCACGGTGGTGTAGCCGGCGGCGAGGAGGTCGCTGGCCTGGTGGGGGGCGGCGACGACGACCAGGTCGACGTGGAGGTCGGGGCGGAGAGCCTGGAGTCCGCCGAGGAGGCCGTAGCGGTCGCTCATCTGTGGCTTGATCAGGCGGATGTGCTTGGTGAATCCGTTGCGCGTGAGCCAGTGCTCGGCGAGCGCCTTGGAGGAGTTGAAGGAGTCGGGCTCGTCGACCAGGTGCACGACGTGGGTCTCGGCGAGGCCCTGGTAGAGGAGGAGGCCGGCGGGGATGATGGCGTCGCTGTCGGGTCGCTTGAGGACCCCGTCGATGGCGATGACGACGTTCACCTGGACCGCCACAGGGCGGCGTTTCGGAGGGCGAGTTGGGCGTCGCTGATGGGCTGGCCCCAGGCGTCTCTCTCGACCTGGTGGTGGGTGGCGACCTGGACGTCCTTGATGCTGCGGAGCATCTCGACGGCCCCAGACTCCTTGGCGGCCTGCCATCGGTAGTTCGCGAAGTCGCCGTAGCCGGAGCCGCCGGGGGCGAAGGCAGCGCGCCGGCCGAGGTGGATGTCGTCGAAGAGTTGGGCGGCCTGGGCGACGATGGTCTTGAGCTGGGAGCCGAGGGTGACCCAGTGGCCGCCGCCCTGCGGGGAGTGCTGCATTTCCTCGGCGGTGGCGTTGTAGGCCGTGACCAGGCGGTGGGCTTCGGTGGTGTCGCGGTCGGCTGCGTCCTTGAAGTCGTCCGAGTACAGGTCGCGGGGGTTGGCCGGCAGCTCGGGGGGCCGGACGGTCCACTCGTCCCTGGTCAGGGAATAGGCTGCGTACGGGTTGATGTTCTTGATTTCGCGGCTGTTCGGGTTGACGTAGTAGGTGACCTCATACACCCGGTCCCCGATTTGCGTGGTGGCGATGTCGGGCCAGAGTTCTGCCTTGAGTTCTTCATCGAAGAGGTCGGCGATTTCCTGGCTCGTCATTCCCGCGTAGTCGGGGTTGTACCAGCCGAATGCAGAGAAGTCGACGCCGATGAGAACGTCGAGGTCCCCGTTTCCGCGGTCGGCTGCCCATTGGTAGCTGATACCGGAGCCAGCGAGCCACACCTCGCTCCACTGACCTGCGCCGTTGTACCGGGTTCCCCAGAACTCGTAGAGGGTGTTGAGGAGCCACTTGCGGACATCGAAAATGATATGGTCGCCGATGAATAGGTTCGGGTCAAGGTGGTCAGCCGGGCTGGAAAAATAGCCGGAAGCGCCGATGGCGGCCTCCCTGATGGGCTGAGCGTTATCCCCGAGACGACGGTAGAAAGAGTTCGTCTCCATAGCCCAGACTCTACCGGCGAAATGGCGAATTTAAAGGGGCTGCAAACCTGGCCCAGAAAAAGGCGAAGGCCCCCCTTTTTTATGGAGATTGGTGGTCTCCGGGGGGCCTTCCCTTGAGAGGAGAGAGCATCTCCGCCGAGGCAGAAAGCTCAACTCACCTACGACAGTACATCAAGATCACAGCTTGAGGCTCTGGACGAGGGCCTGGGTTCGCTGCTGGTCGACCATGGCGGCGGTCATCTGCATCATCTGCTGGCCGGTGATCGAGGCGGTTTTGATCGCGATGGCGTCGTCGACCAGGACGTGGCCGGCGCGCTGGAAGTCGTCGAGGTTGGCTGGCCGGCGGGTACGAATCGGGGCGTTGATGTCGGGCTCGGCGAGGACCTGCCCGTCCGGGGTGACGATGACGAGGAATGCGGTCTCGGCGAGCGTGCCCTGCTGCTCTTCAGTGATGCTCGCCTCCTCCCCCATCTTCTTGAGTTGCTCGCGCTGGGCGTCGGTCAGTTCCTCGACGTTCTCAACCGCGGCGTTGGCGAGGGTCGACAGATCAATAGTCACGGTGGTGCTCCTGGTGGTGTCGTGGGTGCGTGGAGGCGTGTGAGGGGCCAGGCGGCGCGGCGATCTTGGCGAGGTACTGGTGCATCAGCCGGCCTTGTCGTAGGCAGCCCGGCGCACGGCGTTGGCGACGGGGCAGAAGTGGCAGAGGTAGATGTCCTTCGAGGACCGGTACTTGGGCAGGCTGGCCGCCTTGCGCTCTGCGGCGGTGTCCGGTGTCAGGCGCTTCTTGTCGGTGCACCAGTCGGAGCAGGTGATGGACCGGCTGTGCTGCTGCCAGCACGTCATCGCGTCTTCCTGGAAGGTGTTCTTGGCGTCGTAGAACGCCGGGTCCAGGCCGGTGTGACCGGTCGAGTCGCGGATGCGCTTGATGATCTCCTCGCGTGTGGACGGGGAGTCCCAGTGGCGCTTCTCGACGCGCAGCATCGGGTGCGCGATGTGCGGGCTGCCGTCGGGGTTGCGGTGCCGTTTGACGAGGGTGTCCAGGAGGAAGTCCTGGCGCGGGTCACCCTCGTAGTCGGGCAGCTCCTCCATTGACCCGCAGGTCTTGCACAGCAGGAGCCGGATGTTCTCGGCCATGGGGTGGAATTCCTTGCTTAGTACCAATGGTGGGATTGCCAGAAGGCCCATGCACCGCAGGGGGTGCCGTACCGGGATTTCACGTAGGAGAGGCCCCAGCGGACTTGAGTTATGCCGTTGACGCGCCAGTCGGGTCCTGCCGAGGCATATTTCTCTGCTGGGAGCGCTTGGGCAATTCCGTAGGCCCCAGAAGTTGGGTTGGTGGCGAACGGGTTCCAGGCGCTTTCACGAGTGAAGACGGCGTCGGCGCACAGGAATTGCGCGGCGCTGAGGACGGTTCGCGCGTACGCCTTGGGCGAGGCGTATGAGGGCCGGCGGGTGGTGGTCGCGGAGCCGGGTTCCCGCGCTGTGGCGGTGCGGGTGGCCTTGGGTCGAGGCTCCACGCTGACCTTGGGCTTCTGGACTCTCTTGGGCTTTGGTGCCGTCTTGGCCGGCAGGCTGTGGGACGGCGAGCTTGAGGCTGTGGGGGGTGGAGCCGGCTCTGGTTGGGTGGCCTGGTGTCGCGTACTGGATGCGATCGGTATGAGGGTCAATACCAGCGCTGCCGATATGCACGACAATGGCCTGCGAGTCACACGGGATTCCTCACTTTGGGGGCATTCCCGTCCGACGTTCCTCGCAGGCCATTCAGACGCTTCGTGAATAGTAACACGAAGCCCCGAGAACCATCTCGGGGCTTCGCTTTGAAATTCGCTATCAACTGTAGGCCAGGGTAAGTAGAAGTGCCCATCCCCTGGGGCCTATTGCCGGGTCGTAGGACCGCCCGGTGTCATTCAGGCTGTGCTTGGCGTTGAAGCCGGCGACGCCCTTCTGGGTCAGCGGACCGTAGTTGTCGGACAGCGTGACGCCCTGGTTCATCCAGCCGGTGGCCTTCAGCGCCTTCTGGAGCGGCTGCGCTGACGGGTTGGAACGGTTGGGCGCCAGGCCCGTCGGGAACGGGGGCGGCGCGTACTTGGTCGGCTTCGGGCTCGGGGTGGGCTTCGGTGCCGGCGCGGAGGCGTAGGCGGGGCGGCCGAAACCGAGGACGACGGAGCGGGGCCGCAGTCGCTGGTAGACGCCGTCGCCATTGCCCTGGGAACCGCTGGCGCCGGAGCTGGTGTTGCCCTCGGTCGTTGGGATCGACGAACCGGCGGTCGCCGCTGCTCGGGCGACGCCGACGTGGTCAGCGACAGGCCCGCCGTCCCAGCTGAAGAAGACAATGTCGCCGAGCTGGACGGCCTCGGTCGGACCGTGCCACTGGCCGCGTGCCTTGAACCAGTTGACCCAGGAGGGGCAGTAGGCGAACTTACCAACGACAGTGTCGGCGCCGATCTGGTTGGCGCACCAGCTCAGGTACATCGCGCACCACGGCTCATAGTTGAGTCCGTACCAGGCGCCGTACTTAGTTTGGTTGTTGGGGCCTTCCTTGAATCCAACTTCGCTGTTGGCCTCGGCGACCATCGCCGCGGCGGTAGGGCTTGCCATCGGAGTGATCTCCTGTCGCGGGAGAGTGCTCCGAGTGGTGGTGCCGTGTCAGCGCTCCAAGTGGTGTTCCGCGGATGAATGGTGGGGGTCAGTAGCCAGGGGCGGTGTTCCGCAGTCCCTGGACAGGCGAGCAGCCCTGGAGGGCGGTCCAGGTGAGGTTCACGTCGCGGTCGTTGAGGGCAGCGCCACCCCAGTTGGGGTTCGGGTGGCGGGAGCGGCCGTCATCGAGGCCCGAGTGAAGATCGCGGTTGAGGCTTCGCTGGGTGGGCAAGCCCATCAGATCAGCGCCTTTCCGCCGAGCGTGATGGACTTACCGCCGAGCTTGCTGCTGCGGTCGTTGAACAGCGCCGCGAGCCGGACCGCGGCCGAGGCGCCGGCCATGTTGCCGTTGTTGCTCACGGTGAACTTCACGTTGTCGCCCCGGCCGGCGCGGCGCCGGTCGAACAGCGACATGGGCTCGTCAGCCACGCTGGTCTCCCTTGCTCATGCCGAGCACGTCGTAGATGGTCGGCTGGTGTGTGCGGGTCTTCGAGGATGGCCTAGGCGGGGTCCAGCAGGCGGGTGCTTGGCTGGCGAGGTAGGCGAGGACGTCGCTGACCTGACGCTCGGGGAGGCTGGCCCATGGGCTGGTGTGGTTGTGGACGCTGTCCTGGTGGAACACGTCACGTCCAGGGGGATCGGAGGTTGCGCAGTGCCGCCAGGCGGTCGGCGTCGGTTTGTTGCATGGCTCCGGTTCCGACGAGGCGGGTGTCAGCCGGCTGGGTGCCTTGAGCTGTCCACTTCTTGCCCCGCGCCTGGTGCTCCAGCGCGGTCATCGGGTTGAAGCCCTTTGGCCACAGGTAGTCGCTGGGGTCCATGCGCTCACCCTTGTGGACACCGACCGTGTAGTTCTTCTGCGCCGAGCGCATCGGTCGGCTGTTGAGGGACTGGTCACCGAGGCGGTCGCTGCGCCGGGTGTTGAGTGTGCCGAGGTACCCGTCGGGGTACTCAGCGGTCGGTGTGCGAGGGGTGGCCGTCATGCGTCGGGCGTCGAGGATGCTGCGGGCGCCGACCAGGTCGGTGCGTCCGCCTCCGCCGTATGTGGGCGTGCCTGGCTGGGGGACGCCCATGGGCGCGACGTACTGTACGTTGCTCATCTTGCGTTCCCCGCGGGATCAGGTGTTGAAGACCGGGTTGGTCTGATGGGCGACGCTTCCTGGGCCAGCCGGAGCGGTGGCGGACCCGCCTCGGGACTCCTGGTGTCCGCCGGCGAAGTGGGTCATGAGTCCGCTGTTGAGGGCGTTGGCGGCGGTTCCGCTGGTTGCTCCTCCGGCAGCGGCAGTAGCACCTTCCGCAGCAGCGACTCCACCGGCGGCGGCACTTTCAACTGCGGCACCTCCTACGACGCCTTCGAGCAGTGGTGCAGCGAGAGCGAACACCATGTCACCGCCCGTCTGTGATGAACTTGGACGGCAGCGTCTTGACGTTGCGTCCTGTGGCGGTGGAGGAGGCGGCGTTGGTGTAGTCCCGGTACACCTTCACGCCTCGGGCTCCGAGCGCGTCGCGGTTGAGGATGTTGCTGCGGTGGTTGGCAGTGGTCGGTTCACCCACGCCGCCCTTGGCGTTGCCAGTCTTCTTGACGAGCGTACCGGCCTGGGGGGTGCGGACGACGAAACTGGTCGCGGCGGATGTCCCCATGGTGGGGAACTCTCCGCTGGAGAGGACGTTCTCAGACACTGTGCTCCTCGCGAGATGCCGTGTGACGCAGTCCGGGCAGATTGCGAGTGAGTTACGAGTGGTGGGACTGCCTCACCAGTTTATGGGCGATTCCGCGCCGAGTGTTATGCGACCTCGTCGAAAACGACGAATGAGAGGCCGGACACTTCGCCCTCGGGGACGGTCGCGGTGAAAAAGGCCGGCCGCATGGCGAGGCGGTGTCCTCGGGAGCCAGCGTAGCCCTGAGCGATCGGCACGCTTTTGACGGCCTGGTTGATGGCACCAGCACCGATGGCGCGCAGCGTGACGTGCTTGTGGGCGTAGATGGCGTGAGCGACCGCAGCCCCGAGGTCGGTGGCGCTGGTCGAACTCTTGACGAAAAACACGGCGTCGTCGGCGCCGGGGTCCTTCTTGGTGTCCATATGCGGTTCTCCTTGAATTGTTTCCCTTTCGTAAGCTAAGGGTATTTTCTGACATTGTGTTAATGCGCTGCGCCTAGCCGGATGGCAGGGCTGTTGCTCAAACGAGGTGGGTTTCGCCTTTGAATCGGGTGAGGTCCTTCAGGGTGTCGGTCTCGGCCTTGGTGCCGGTGCGAGTGGACCAGGTGTGGGCGGCGCGGGCGAGGCCGTAGGCGTCGGCCAGGTTGTCGTCGGTGTACGTGACGCCCCACTTCTTGTAGACCGCCAGCAGCATCTCGGCCTTGGCTGCGGTGCCCTTACTCGTGACGTACTTCTTGAGCTTGGTCGGAGCGACGATCAGCGGGTAGCACGCCGGCCTGTGCAGATCGTCCAGGAGAGCGAGCTTCACGGCTGCCCCGAGTTCGCCGGCCAGTTCCCGACCGAACTTCGCGCCGGGCGCGTAGCCCTCCATGGCGACCACAGCGATCCGACCGAACGTGGACTTGATGTCACCGATGTTGAGGCTGACTTGGGTCTGAACGGCATCGAGGCGGTCGGACTGGGTGACGTACTTGTTGGCGGAGAAAACATGGAGGTAGTCGCGATGACGCTGGGTGTCGCTGTCATAGGCCACCATTGCCAGACCCGAGTAGGACTGGTCGATGCCGAGGGAAATTGTCATGCGGCCTCCCACACAGTCCGCTCAACCAGGTCGTTGCCGTGCCCGTCGCGTTGCCGGCTCGGGGTGTCCCAACCGCGGCGGGCTTTGCGTTGACCGAGGATCTTCCACCCGGCGCCTCGGAGACTGGCACCAGACTCGCCGTCCTGCGTGTAGGTGACCAGGCGCTGGTATCCCAGCGCCTTGGCCGCACGCCATGACGCGCCGTAGAGAGCCGAACACGCGTTTTTCGTGCCGTCCGTGGCGATGCGGGTGACCTCCAACGTCCGGCCGTTATCCCAGGCGCGGGCCACGGGACGACTCAGGATCGCGACCCCTCGAAGGGTTCCGTCGCTGGTGCGGACGCCGAGGCTGACCTTGTGGCCGACTGGTGGACGATGGTGGCGGTGGTGCTCGCGCACGAAATCCTTGGCCTGTTGGAGCGTGACGGGGCAGATCTCCAGCGGCTCCCCGTCTGGAGTCACGACCTCTGCCCCGCCGAGTGCCAGGCTCATGCGGCGAGGTCTCCGGGCATGGTCGGGGAGGGGATGCGCGTCGTTGGGAACTCGGTGTGAGCCCAGCACTTGGGGCAAACCGCGACGACCACGTAGGTGCTGGACTCGGCCTGGCGGAAGAACGTCGGCCGGGCGAAATGACCGTAAGTGACTGTGACCGGGACCCACTTGTGCTTCGAGAGGTCGGTGCAGGCGCTCGGCAGCCGAGAGACGTTGCCGTAGTGGGCGACGCTCATGGCCTGGAGTTCGTCCGGGTGACAGATCCGGTACTTCTGGTCGTAAAAGCGGGACAGGCCAATGCGGGTGGTGGTGCCGCGACGATCCTGGGCGGCGCCGAACCCGAAGGTGTCGATCTGCTCTTGGACCTCGTAGGTGTTCTGCATGACGGTGCAGAAAACAAAGTTGGCCTTGAGGTCGTCGATGCGTACCTTGCGGCCGGCGCGGCGGGGGTCGTTGTCGGCCCAGATCTGGCCGGGCTCAATTCGCTGAGTCATGGATGATCTTTCTGAGAGGGGCGTCGCGGAACGCCTCGCTGTACTTGCTGACCGCAGGCGGACAGACAGGCTTCGACCGGGGTGGCGCCGAGGGTGATCACGGCGGTCTTTCGACGGATCAGGCTGCTTGCTCCCAGTGGCGGGGGTTGTTGGCGCGGGCTTCGTCGATGGCTGCCAGCGGTCTTTGACGCCAGCGCAGGGCGTAGCGGCGGCAGTTCGAGCAGGTCTTATGGGTGCAGCCGAGAAGTGGGGGACGGTAGCGAGCGTGGAGGCTCCACGACATGGAGTCTGAGGAGGTGAGTAGGTGACCCACTCTCCTGAGCCCTGTGATCTTGAAGCCGAAGCCATGAATTCGCATGCCGCGGTCAGTGGCGTCCGTGATGATGTCGACGGCTGAGTCCATGTGCTGGCGCCGGCAGACGGAGCCGATCCCGACGACGCGTTCGGCGGCCAGGTCGACGCCGGCTTTCTCGTACAGGTCGGCGCATCGCTGGTAATCGGCGCGGTCCCATCCCTGAAGGACGGGGATGAACGGCAGATCAGGAGCTGCTGCTCTGAGATCAAGGTAGTTGCTGACGGTGCGATGCTGGTGCTCGGTGACAGTCAGCCCGGTCTTCTGAGTGATCTGCGGCTCGCACATCCAGTCCTGGGGGCTGGCCCACTGGAGGTTGCCTATCTCCTCGCTGTAACGGCGGACCGCAGCGATGTAGGTGGCAACGCTGATGGTCCACTGTCCGTGCATGGAGATCTCGGTGAAGCCGCCGCTGTCCAGAGCCCAGGCGCTGACGGCTCTGGGGAAGGTCTTGCGGCCGATCAGACGACGGTGCGAGACGAACAGCGGGACGTCGGCGATACCGAGCCAGGAGGGGATGTGCGTTCCGAGGAAGAACGTCACCGAGAGGCGCGGCGCCGCAGCGCCACGGTCAGGGAGCCGAGGAGGACCCCGTAGATCTTGCCGACGAGCTGTCCGCCCAGGAAGTCGAGTGACCCGAAGGCGATCGAAAGGAACAGCAGGGAGTCGAGCAGGATGCCGATGACTCCTCCGGCGAAGACGGCCCGCACCCAGCGCGGGGACAGCTGGCTGAAGACGGCCATGTCGGCGGCCTCGGAGACGCCGAACGCCACGGCGCTTGCCAGGGCGAAGCCAGGGTCGGCGGCGGCGAAGGAGAGGATCACACCGAAGGTAAGGGCGATGAGAGCGGCGCGGCGGCCGAGTGTCCACTGCACCAAGTCCCGCAGGATGAGGGCGGGGCCGGCGAGGAAGACGGCGGCGGGCGCCTTGAAGCCGAAACCGACGGAGACGATCCCGTAGCGGTGCAGTGCCCAGTTGGCGGCCGGGATGGTGGTCATGTAGAGCGTGGCGCCGAGGTAGCCGAGGGCTCGCTTGGGGCCGTCAGTCATGCGAGTAGTCCTCGACCTCGATCTTGTCCTTGTAGACCAAGACCTGGCAGTGGTCGCCGAACAGGTCGATGAGCACGTGGTCGCTCTTGCCAGACTCAATCGCCTCGCTCAGCGCGTTGGCTGCGTCGTACAGATCTTGGTGGTCCCCCTGGTAGTCCTCGTACACCATGCGGTTGTCGTCGTCCCAGTGGTACGGTCGGCCGCCCAGGGTGGGGTGCCGCTCCCTACCGACAGCCAGCTTCGCTTCGAGCATGTACGGGTCGTTCTCGGCGAGGTCCTTGTACTGCTCCAAGTCGTTGTTGGTCACCAGCCAGACCTCGTGGGCGGAGAACTCACACACGTCGCCGTCGTTGAAGTAGGGGGTGTACTGGCGCCAGCCGAGCAGGTGGACGTCCGGGTGGTCCAGGACGGGCTTGAGGAGTGCTGCGAACTCCTCCTTGGTGATCTGCGGGACGCGGGTCGAGCCGGAGGCAATGTCGCCGACGATCGGGATGCCCAGGAAGTTGTGGGTCGCGTCGGCCTTGGTGAGGTTGTCGGTCACTGTGCAGCTCCGAGGAGGTGGGAGATCGGGAGTTCCTTGCGCTTGGCCCCGGACATCCACGGCGCGATGGCCATGCCGTCGATGTAGTCCTTGGGGCTGGGGAGCCAGCCGAGGTCCTCGATGATGTGGCGCTCGGCTATGAGGCGGACGGGGATCTCCTTGCGGCCGATCTTCAGGGTCTTGCCGAAGATCCGCTCGCAGAGGTAGACCCCGAGCGTGTGGTGGTAGAGGGCGCGGTGGCGGACGTCGCCGATGGTCTGCTTGCTGGAGTCGATGAACTCACTGATGGGCAGGTAGTCGGTGGCGGATCCGCCCCACTTCCGGGCCGCCGACTGGGCGTGGAACCAGGAGTTCACAGGGACTCGCTTCCGTGCCGGCGGGGGCGCAGGAGCCAGGCGAGCAGGGCCAGGGGCCATGCAGCGCTTGCGAGGATGACGAACATGCCGGCAATGACGAACTCGTCGGTGTCGCTGGAGTCGTCGAGATCCATCGCCTGGGCGATCGGCCGGCGCAGGATGAGGGCTGCGATGGCTACGGTGGCCAGGTAGGCGAGCGGAGCGTAGACGGAGATGTAGTACCCGGTCATGCGGGAAGCAGCCCCTTGGGGAGGTCGTCATTCTCCAGCAGTGCCTTGTAGCTCTGGTTGGCCTCGACGCTGTAGATGACGATGCCCTCGGCCTTTGCTCCCGGTTCGGCGACGGAGCCGAGGGTGCGCAGCAGCCGCATGGAATCGCGGATGGTCTCGTTGAGGAGGTGTCCGCGCACGCGGGCGAGTTCGGGGACGACGGTCAGTTCGTCTGGCGATCCGTCGGGCAGGCCCTGGCCGCGGGTGCCCCAGCGGGTGGTGTTGAACAGGGCCCACTTGCGCCGGTCCATCCCATAGCCGTGCTGGATGCCGCGGCCGTACCACTCGCCGAAGTGCGTGCCCTCGCCGAGGCTTGTAAGGGCGCTGGCGTTGTCAGCGACCCAGGCTGCGAAGGCGAAGTTGTCGGTGTCTTGGGTGCCGTTCGTCTTCTGCCGGTTCGGGGCGATCCAGCGCTTGCGGCTGCCGGCGCGCAGGACGTACAGGCCGTCCTGTCTGGAGACGACGTTGTATCCGTGGCCGTTGAGGTAGCGGGCGGGGTCCTGGTCTTCGGTGAGGCGCTTGATGGCGACCTGCGAGTTGGTGCCGTCGATCTTCTCCGTCAGGACGAACTCTCGGTTGAAGCGCGGGATCTTCGGCCACGGGCGGAAGTCGGTGACGCTGTCCATGCAGTGCTCCAAGTGGGGTTCAGTAGGTGTCGAATGCGTTGGCGTAGTCGTCGTCCCAGTCCGGGGCTGCGCAGACCTCGCAGATGGTGTGGCTGTCGACCTGGGTGATGTATTCGTCGGCCTCGATCGGCCGGCCGCAGTTGCACCGCGTGGCGTGCTCGGTGCGGGTGAGGGGCATGGCAGTGCCTTCCGGTCTCAAGGGGCGTTACGTCCGAAGGTGTTGAAGGCGGCGTGGGTTTCAGGCGGCCCTGCGGGTGAGGGAGGGGTCGGCTGCCCACTCCGCGATCGAAGGGCCTGGGTCGGCGCCTTCCTCTGCCCACTCGCAGGTGGTGCACAGGCGGCCGGCGGGGGAGGCCCGCTGCTTGGGCGGGCGCTGCCCCCACTTGCAGGCGGTGATGCCTCGGGCCTGGGCCTCTGCTTCAAGGTCGCGGATGCGCTTGGCGGTTTCGGGGAACCAGTCGGCGATCTCGTCGAGTTCGCCCGGCTTGGCGAAGGCGCCGCACAGGCACTCGCCACTCATGTGGAGCAGGTCGGAGACCTCGTTGTGGGGGACCTGGTGCAGGGTGCGGTAGTCGCGCATGTGGCTGTTGGTCCAGTGCACGATGGGCGAGGCCCAGACGATGCTGCCTTCGCGGTCGATCTCGTTGGCGTTGCGCCAGCGTCGGGGGGACTCGAAGACGCGCATGCCGGCGAGGAAGATGATGCGCTGCTGGAAGGGGTTGGAGACGAACTGGTTGCGTACCGTGCGCAGCGCCCGTTCCTTGAGGCGGGTATACATCATCTGGTGGCCGGCGGGGCCGGGGAAGCCTTTCCAGACGGGCTCGCCTTGGTGCTTGCCCTTGGATGCGATGACTTCGCCGCGGACCAACTCGTCGTAAGTGTTTGGCGGGAATGCTTCGATGAGCGGGATGTTCATGTCTGCGGTGGTGGTGCGGACGAACTCGCGGGTCTGCTCGATGCCGATGGTGGTATTGACGTGTACGGCGTGGGTGACGCGGTCGCGGACCAGGTGGAGCATCGTGGTGGAGTCGTTGCCACCAGAGAACAGGGCGCAGACGGCGGTAACTTCCTTGCCGTCGTCCTCGGTCTGAGATATCGCTCGGTCGATGATGGCGTGGGAGCGCTCGACGGCCTCGTCGAGGGTAAGGGAGGCCAGCGCCTCGCCGTTGTCTTCCATCTTGGCGGGCGTGAGAGCCATTCTTTATTTGTCTCCGAAGAGGTCAGGTGGCGAGGCAGCGAAACTGGTTGTGGAAGCCGGCGAGTTTGATCTGGGTGTAACGCCTGCTCTTCTTGGCGAAGTTGTAGGAAATGCAGTTCGCGTAGCCGCCGAAGTTCTGGGTGACGGACTGGATGTAGACGACGCGCTCGCCCTTGCTGGCCTTGTCGAGCCAAAGCTGTCCGGTGTCAACGCGCTGCATGCTTCGGGCCCTTCTTGGGGTTCTCGACAATTTCTGAGCCGATGCTGAAAACGAATGCGGAAGAGGCGATGAGCGCGAACGCAAGGGGAGGCCAGGTGATGATGCCGACGGCGCGGAGCGCGAGGAGTGCTCCAGCGCCAGCCGAGCAGCCGACGGCGATGATGTGTAGGGCGGAGGAGATGACCTGGCGGACGTTCAGGCGGCCCATCGCTGCGCCCTGCTTTCTCGATCGCTGCGGCCGATGCGCCGGGTCAGCTCTCGGGAGGCGACTGCGGCTTTTCGGTCTGCTCCGCTGTAGATGGCCTCGGTGAGCTTTCGGACCGCGTAGGTGTGGCGGTAGTCGTCGTCGGCTGCGAGGACGTCCTCGTCGGAGGCTGCTGCGGCCTTCTGCGCGGTGACCGACTTCTCGTTCTTGGCCTTGACCGCAGCCATCGCTCTGCACCGGTCGAGGTGGGCTTCAGCGTCCTTCTCGTCGACCGCAGCTGCTGCTAGCTGTGTTCCTGCGTACTCGGCCCACCGGGTCAGCTCGACGAACAGCTCCATCAGCCTGTCGTCGGTCAGTTCCGTCAGGTTCGCCGGCAGATCTGGCATGTCGTCCTCGGGCCGGCTTCGTAGTTTCAGGCCCCTGCGTCCGAGCTTCTGTGTCGTCCTCGTCGAGAGCCTGTCGTCGTCCTCGTCGAGGGGCCTTCTCGCCATCGCTGGTCTCCTGGTAGGGCTTGCACTGCTTGCAGACATCGCCGTTGACGCAGTCGGGGGCGGGCTTGTCGGCGTCGATCCGTGCCTTGATGTCGAGCGCCGTTTCGAGGAGTGGGTCGACGATGGCGGGGTTGAAGCGGACGACGAATTGCTTGACGTCTTGGTTGAATTTCGACTCGTAGACGAAGGTCATCCGGTCGACGTTGAGGCCGCGGTTCCTGGCCAGCCAGAGGTAGATCTGGCCTTGGCGGATGTGGCTTGGGAAGGGGACCTTGATCGATGCCCACATGGCCGGCAGGTCGACGATGTCGCGGCCGTCGTCGAGCTTGACCTTGTACTTGGCCAGGCGCTCGGGCTCCTCGAAGCGGACCGTCCCCTCCCCCACGGTTTTGATCTCCAGCAGGCTGTGGGCGGGGGTGAGCATGCCGTCGCTGTGGCCGACTATCAGGTGGGTGCCCTCTGCGGACAGGGGTACCTCGGCGTAATCAAGCGCGTGGCTCTTGCAGTACGGGCACTGGTTTGGGCTCTTCGCCCACCATCGGTCGTAGCAGTTGAGGCAACTGAACATGCCCTCCAGCCAGCCGATGTCCCAGGCCCTCCGCTGCCACTTGCGGTGGCTTTCGTGGCCTGTGTCGAAGATATTCAGGGACTGGAATCCGAAGGATTGCTTGTGGTGGATGCCGGTGGTGATGCGCAGGAACGTGGCCCTGGGGCACCAGTCATCTTTGGCCATCTCCGAGGGGTGGATGATGTCCTGCCGGCGTGTGGTGTCTTCCTTGTTCTTCTCAACGATGTGAGTGCGGACGACCGCGAGGAAGTTCTCTTCTCCGGCTCCCCGCCTCTCGGCGAGGAATGAGGTGAGGTCAGTGGGTATCGCGGCCCGACGCTTTACGGCTCGGGGAGCCTTTCGCTTGGGGGCTGCCATGGCCACGTCTCCGGTTTCTTCTGGTTGTAGTACTTCTTGCGTAGCTTGGCTCGGTCGTTTGGAAGCATTCCGCCCCAGACTCCGTAGCGTTCGCAGTTCGCCATGGCCCAATCCAGGCAGCGCTGGCGCATGGGGCAGCGTTGGTCGTCGACGTCCCCGTTACAGATCGCGGCGGCTTCCCGGAGGTCGTCGAACCAAGGGTCTTCGTCACGCGAAGGGGTCTGGTGCTTACGGCACTTCGCCTCGTATTCGGCGTCGTCGCCGCCAGTCCAGTCGGGGGCCGAGCATCGGGAGAACAGTGCCACTAGGTCTCCAGGATGGTGTCGAAAGTTTCCTGGGAGAGCACCATCCAGTTCCTCCCTCCCATCTCGATGACGAAGACCATTTCTCTCCCTGAGAGCAGTGCGTGCTGTTCGGCGAGTTTGAGTTCGTCGAGCTTGAGCGGGTACTGGCGCTTCTCGGTGGTCTTGGCTTCGAAGGAGAACTCGTCGTTGCGGACGTCGTTCTTGTGTATCCATCCGTTTCCCGAGCCGGGACTGCGTTTGCCGTCGTATCTCTCGGCGAGCCCCTTCTCCTGCCGTTGGGATCTCTTAAGACCGCGGTTCGTCACCCGTGAGCCTCTTTCGGATCAAGTCCAGGAGTTGGTCGATCTCTTCGGACTTACGCCGCAGGTATCGGCTGGCGCGCCAGGAGATGAACACGACGTAGAGGGCCTCGGTGACAGCGAGGGCGGCGAGGCCGGCGGTCACGCGGCGGCGTCCAACTCGTCTGGGCTGAAGGCGGCATGGAGGACCGCTGCGGCGACGGCGTCCTGGAGGTCGAGTTCGCCGCGCAGGGCGTCGATGATGGCGTCCTTGGTGTCCCAGGTGCGGTCGGCGACGTCGAAGTACCTGCCGCGGCGCCGGATGACGTCGTGGTAGACGCCCCAGGTCATGAGGTCTCGGACGGCGTCCCAGTTGCCTGCGGTGATGCCCCGGCTGGGTGAGTCGGCCCAGCAGAAGTGCGACTCGGCGGTCTTCTGGGGGCCGGCGGACTTGTGCTTGATTGTCTTGAACTTCATGGCCTGGCCCACGCGGCTCTTGCCCTTGCCGGGGATCGCCTCGTCGAGGAACTCGGCTCGGGAGACCTCCAGGCGGGTCCAGTAGGCGAAGTTCTTGCCCATGCCTCCCGGCGTCGTCTTGGGGGTGCCCTGGGGGCTGAAGGCCCCGACCTTCTCTCGCCATTGGTTGATGACGATGCCCATGACGGCGCGCTCTTCAGTCAGATGGGAGCGCTTCGTGGCCTTGCCGGCTTTCCTGTAGAACTTGTTGGTGACCTTGGCGCCGACCGACACGGTCAACTCGTCCATGGCCTTGGCGTCCTCTTCCGCGGGGATGAGCGCCGGGTAGGAGTCGAGAACGATGGCGTCGACCGCGCGGGAGGCGGCGAACTCCAGCATGACCTCGTACGCCTCTTCCATGGCCCGGATTTCCGCGACCACGACCTGGTCGGTGTCGACGCCGAGCTGCGCGGCCCACTCTTTGTCGTAATCCTCGGCCGCGATCCACAGCGTGGAGAACTCGGGGTTCTTGGCCTGCTGGTGCGCGATGGTCTTGTGGGCGACGGTGGTCTTGCCGGACGATTCGAAGCCGATGATCTCGGTCCACTTGTTCGCCGGGAACCCGCCCCCGAGGATGATGTCAAGCGGTAGGCAGCCGGTGGCGAACGGCGACACCTGCCGCATCTGAGAGGCCATGAGCATGGTCTCGGGCCCGTACCGCTTGTTGAGCTGGGCCATGAGTGCCAGAGCCTCGACTGAAGGCGCCACACAGTCCCCCCTTCTTGTTCAACAAGTTCATTCAACTTGTTGCTCAAGTAGGAGATTAGGCGTCAGCGCGGATCACAGACAGGGAGTCGAGTTGCTCATGAACATCACAGATAGATCACAGCATCCAGGCGCAAAAAGGGCCCCCGACCGCGAGGTCAGAGGCCCATGGATTCAGCAGTTCAGGCCGCTGTCGCCATACCGGCAGCCATATACACGACGAGGCCGGTGCTGAGATGCACCACGCACTTCACCAACCCGTCCTCGACGGCCTGAGCAAGCGCATCGCCGACCAGCGCCTCATCCACGACCTCGGCGGCCGACACGGGCATTCGACTCCCCCGGTCTTCAACATTCACGACGACGCTCCCCGACTCCCCCGGACGCCGCAAGGCGCGCCTCTCACGCATAGAGGGACCAACCGGTGCACACCCGGCAGTCAACGTCCGCTTAGTGAGCATGCGTTCCACCACGTAACGTTGTCAACTAAAGTAGGCAGTAGATCAACTAACAACGCTGCGCAGCCCCCCAGAAAAGACCCCCCATGGTGATGAATCGGGCAGCTAGTGACATCACATCAGCGAGAGCGAGTCTCGTCCCGTGAGGCCAGGAAAGTCCGTAGCCTCCAAGCTCGCGGCGTTGATGGACCGTCACCGGATAACCCCTCGCCCCCTGTCCGCGGCCATCGAGCAACTCCCCGAGGCCAAGCCCGTGTCCCACGCGACCATCTCGGGCATCCTCAACGGCTCCAAGCCGAACCCGACGACAGAAACCATCCTGTCGCTGTCCAAGGCATTGGAAGCCCCGCCGGCACATCTACTCCCTCACCCGAGCTACGACGACCTCGACGCCCTGGCCGCCTTCGAGGACACCTCCGCACGCCGCATCGTCCGCCTTCTTGACGGCCTCCCCGAGACGGAGGTGGAAAACGTGATTGCAGACCTCCAACGCCGGCGTGACGATCTTGGTCTACAGAGGGTCAACTTGCAGGAGGAGAAGCCAGTTAAGCCCAAGCCTGCAAAACGTCGTAGCGTAGACGAGGCTGCACAATATGCAGCCGATGCACTGGAAGGGTAAGAGTTGGATACCGCCATATGGGTCGCTTGCACCGTTATGGGCCTGATCGTCACCGTGCTCTGCACTCACCGAGCACGGAGGCAACCGCGAGTCTTCACCTGGTCGATCGCTGCGGCCTTCGGAATCTGTACGCTCGGCGTGTTCTGCGCGGTACCGGCCGTGGAAAGCGTCGCGGTGAGCATCACGAGCGTACCCAATTTCGCCAAGATCATCGCCCATGTCTGCGCGATCCTATGGTGCGCGAGCCTCCAGATCGCGATGGTTGACCTGGCCTACCGTCCGGACTATCTCCGGACCGCCTCGATCCAGCGGTCATTCGTAGCGCTCATCTGGCTCTGCATCATGGTCCCGCTGTTCCTTGCGACTAACGGTCCCAGCGTCACATTCACCACAGATCACGTAGACAACCCCCGGATCGCCTCGTACCTGCTCATCTACCTGACATACGTCCTGATCACCTGTGCCGAACTCGCCTTCATGTGCGGCACAACCGCCAAGCGCAACTGGCACACCCGCCCCTGGACGGGATGGGGCTTCGCCTTGTCCGCCCTTGCCGCCGCGCTAGGGGTCGCGTACACCGTGAGCAAGGGTTCGTACGTACTGCTCTACGCATTGGGCCACCCGTACTCGTTGAGCGTGGAAGAGAAGCTCAGCCCTGCATTTTCCGGCCTGGCAGTGCTCTGCCTCTTCGGTGGCTTGACGCTGCCTATGCTCGGCGGTGCACTGCGGCGCCTTCGAAGTAACAGGGCACAACCGGATCAGGAATCCGTATCAACGTGACGATGGGGCCGCCCAGTGGGCGGCCCCATCGTCGTTCGGATTCAGCCAGCGACCAGGTCGACGACCTCACACGCTCCAGCAGTACATGCCAGCTCCTGGCTTCCCACTGTGGAGTCTTCGACTTCCCAGAACGGCAGATCCTCCCACGGGATTTTCGCCGGCATGCGGGCCAGCAACTCCTCATACGCCTCGCGGGAGCACTCCTCGTAGGGGGCCTGCTGATACGTGTGGTCCGAGTGCGGCAGGAAGCTCACGCCACTGATCTCGGGCAGGTGCTCCCACACCCACTCCCCGACCTGGTCCCACTCCTCGCTGCGCACCGAGATGGTCACTGACGGCTTGTGATCGCACCAGTGCCGCTGAACGTCGAGCCAGAGCGTGAGGTGGTCGACCGCGGTGAGTTGGTCGCGGGTGATCGCGCCAGCCGGCGCCTTGATGGGGAATGTGAAGACGTTGTTCGAGGGCGACATGACATCGTCCTCGCACGGCACCCCGTACGTCTGCATGAGCTGGGACAGCGGGTCCTGCTTGTCGGCCCGGACGCGCCGAATGTAGTACTCGCTGTGCCAGGTGTGCAGACCCGAGGACACCCCGGCGAGTTGGGAGACGGTGCCGGAGGGCTTGACACAGGTGATGGCGTGCGAGCGGTTGATGCCCAACTCGTCGGCGTAGACAGCATTGACCTCGGTGGCCAGTTCCCGCAGGGCGTCGAGCAGGTCGTTGCGCCGGGCAGTCGGCTGCGTGACGAGCAGGCCGGAGCCGAAGAACCCGGTGAGGGAGACGCCCAGGAGGCGCTCGCGCTCGGCGGAAAGGCGCCACTCCTCGCGCAGGAAGGGGTAGTCGGTCAGAGTGCTCTGCCAGGTCCCCAGGATCGTGGCTAGCTCGACCTTGCGGGCGAGCGTGTCCTCGGTGTCGTTGGAGCGGACCACGACCTCGCTCAGGTTGCAGAAGCTGAAGGGACCCAGAATTATCTCGCTACACGGGTTTGTCCCGTACACAATGTCTGCGTCACGTCGTCCGTATTTGACTGCCTGTCGCTGAGCGGCGCCGCGGTGGAAGATCCCTCGCTCACCAGAGCCCGACGCCACGAGGTTGGCCCACTCCGCGTCGAACGCGTGGCGGTCCATGCCGTCGTGATAGACGGCGCTGTTGTTGGCCAAGGCGCGGAAGGAGTGATCGACCCACCACTCCCCCGACTTCGCCTGTGCCATCTCCTGATCCGAGAGATCGGACAGGGAGATCATCGCCGAGCGCCGAACACCGCCGACCACGATCACCGAAGCGATCTTGCACGCGAGGTCGTGCGCCTCGATCGGCCTGAGCCGCCGACCTGAGGCACCGTGCAGGAGCTGGATGGCGAAGGTGAACAGGTCCTCCAGCGGTTCAGGGCCGCTGGCCCGGCCGCCGAAGGTCCGAAGGCGAGCGCCAGCCGGCCGCACGCGCGAGTAGTCGACATCCGGGACGTGACCGTCGAGCCAGACCATGCGCAGCAACTCGTCGAACGCCTGCGCCCAGCCCAGCTTGGAGTCCTCCACCACGAGGGCGCGGCCTTCCGGATCCGCGCGGATGTCGGCTGTCACGGGCGGGAGCTGGTCGACGTACTGCGCCTCCACGCTGTAGCCGACCCCGGTGCCGTTCATCAGGATGAAAAGCAACTCGGAGAAGGCGCGCAGGTCCTGCAACGGTAGGTAGGAGCAGTTGAAGCCGGCGATGTTGGACAGCTCCAGCGCATCACCGGCTGTCATGACCGCGCGCATGCTCGGCATGATGTCGTGGTGGAGCACGGCGTGCCGCATCGCGTAGAGCAGGTCCTTGTCCGGGCGGTAGTCGAACTTCTCTGCCAGGTGCTGGGTCATGAAGGTGAAGTACCGGTCGACGGTCTCCGCCCACGTTTCCCTGCGCTCGTCGAGTTCCAGATAGCGCGCGTATCGGGACAGAGCGATGTAGTTCCGGTACGGGTCCTGGAGCGTTCCGTCCGCGTTGAGAATGGTACTCAAGTGCTCTCCGGTTATCCGAGGCGGCCGACTACAGTCATCGAGAAGCCGCCTTGTTTGTTCGCCACCGTCTGTCGCGCGGGACTTGCCTTGCCCTCGGACTTGATGGTGAGTCCGGAGGTTGAGTGGAGCTTGGGGTATCCGCATTCGTAGCAGCGCTTGCCGGCCCGAGGTTCTGCGGGGATGGCGAAGTAGTTACCGCCGCCGCATTCCGGGCACATCTCAGAGTTTCTGGCGTGGGTGGCCTGCCGGGGCGGCGGGGCCTGCTGGTCGTACTGCGGCTGATGCTGCGGCGCCGACTGCTGATACGTCGGTACCGGCGGTTGGTAAGCGGGCACAGGAGCGCCAAGGTGCTTGTTCCAGAAGTTGCTCACTGCGCCACTCCGCTTTGAATGAGGCCCTTGTCCTGGAGGTTGGAGATCACCGCGATGACGGAGGCGGTCAGAATGGCCTGATAGTCCGTGCGGAACGCCGAATTCTCGGCCGGGTCGTCATCCAAATCAGAGGTGTCCAGGATACCCCCGAAAAGGATGTCAGTGACGAGTGCGCCGTACAGCGCCAACAGCGGGAAGAGCGGCTCCACTGCCTCCAGGCGCGCGGCCGATTCGAGTTGCTCCATTTCGAGCACTTCCTCGCTGCGCCCGACCTGGCCGCTCTTGACGAACAGTTCGTTGCCTGCTCGGCCGGCATTGAGGTCCTGTGCCAGTTCAGCCTTGAGGACCTCGAAGGGAATCGTTCTCATTGCTCAATCCTTGGCGTCGGACCAGCGGTCGCAGACGACCACGTCGGCGGTGAGTGGGACGTTGATAAGGTGCTGAATTCCCTCGCCGATCATGGCCTCCTGGAGGATCTTGGAGCCGACGTCGACCAGGTCATCTGGGCAGATGACGACGAGTTCGTCGTGCACGGTGAGGGAGAGCTCGATGCCGTCGTGGCCGGACTCCTTGATGGCCTTGTGGAGCCGGACCATGGCGAGCTTGATCAGGTCGGCCGAGGAGCCCTGGATGAGCGAGTTGACAGCTCGGCGCTCGCCCTTGGAGCGCAGCCAGTTCAGGTTGGAGGCGATCTCCGGAAGTCGGCGCTTGCGCCCCATGAGGGTGGTGAGGTCGTGGGTGTCACGACGGCGGACGGTGGCTACGACTGACCGCTTGAACTCGTAGATCTCGGGGAACTGGTCCTCGTGGACCTGCATGATGCGCTCGGCTTCGCGCACGGGGATGCCGGCCATGGCCGCGACGGTCTCGGGGCCAGCGCCGTAGACGATCGCGAAGTTGAGACCCTTGGCGACCTGGCGCATCTCCTTGGTGACTTCGTCCCAGGAGACGCCGAACACGAGGGCTGCGGTGGCGGTGTGGGCGTCCACGCCGGCCAGGAAGCCCTCGTACAGGGCGCCGCGGCCGAGGTAGTGCGCGAGGACTCGCAGCTCGATCTGTCCCCAGTCTGCGACCAGGAGCTTGAAGCCCTTGGGGGCGACGAACAGGGAGCGGACCTTGGTGCCCAGCTCCGTGCCCGGCCTGGGGACGTTCTGAAGGTTCGGGGCCGAGCACGAGAAGCGGCCGGTCCTGGCTCCGTACTGCTTGAAGATGGGGTGGATGCGCCCGTTGAAGACGCGCTTGGGCTGGCTGGCCTTGCCGAGGTAACCATAGACATACGTCGACAACAGCTTGTCCACCTCGGCGTACTCCAGGAGGATCTGGCAGACCTCGTTCTCGGGGTACGCCTCCAGCGTCTCCGCGTCGGTGCTCCAGTCGCGGAAGTCGATCTTCTCGCGGTTGCGCTTCTTGGCCTTGCCGCCGTCGGTGAGCTTGATGGGCTTGAGGCCCTGGCCGCCCTTGGATTTGGACAGGAAGAGGATGTCCTGGCGCTGCTGGGGGGAGTTGATGTTGAAAACCTTGCCGGCCGCCAGGAAGAGACGGGTCTTAATCTCCTCCAGCTTGATGACAAGTTCGTGCTCCAGCTCCAGGAGCCGGTCCTCGTCGACACAGGCGCCCGTGGGGTGCATGTCGAGGAGGACCTCGGTGACGGCGAGTTCGAGCGACATGATGTGGGAGAGGTCCTGCTCGACCAGGTCGCCGCACATCGCGCGCCACAGCAGCCAGGTGTACTTGGCGTCGAGGTAGGCGTAGCGGGCGACCGTGCTGAAGCCGTACTTCTCGACTTCCTTGCCGACGTTCTCGGTGTCGTACTTGTGCTTGTAGCGCGTCTCGACAAGGTTCTTCAGACCGTTGAGGCGGTTCTCATCGAGGAGCCAGGAGCCCACGAGCGTGCACCCGTACGGCTTGGGCGGGACCCGGCCGCCGTAGTACTTCGCGAGGGAGCCGAGGTCGAAGGTGGCGGAGTGGGCGACCTTTCGCCGGCTGGAGAACAGGAGGGGTTCGAGGGCCTTGAGGACACGACTCGGGCGGAGTTGCTTGGGCGGAGCACTCCACACCGCGGGGATGGTCTCCCGCTCCCCCGTCTTCTTGTTCTTGCGCCAGGTCGCCTTCGAGATCAGGCGGTCGCCGTTGGGGTGACCCATCGGGATAACGACCGCCCGGCCGTGGGTGGCGAGCGCGACCCACAGGATCTCGTTGGCGACCGGGACGCCACGGTGTTCGCCGACGGTCTCGATGTCGATGACGAACTCGTCATACTCCGAGAAGTACGCAACAGCCTCTTCGAGGTCTGCCATCGTCAGGATGACGTCGCCCACGTCTCGGGTCCTTCCAGTTCAGGCAGCGGCGTCGAGCTGCTGCTCGGCGCAGAGTTCAGCGAGGATCAGGCCGTACGCCTCGATTGCCTGCTGAGGCACGACGCCGTTGCCGATCTTGTGGATCTGCTGGGAACGGGTGAGGTCGGGCACTGTGGTTACTCGGCCGGGGATCCCCATGAGCCACTCAGCGAAGGGAGCGGCCAGACGTCGGCCTCCTCGGGGGCCGATCTCCGTGGGAGCCGGAGCCGGGCAGCCAGTCACGTCTTCCCATCGGCGGATCGCGGGCAGGTACTCGCCCCACCAGTCATCGGGAGACTGGCACCCTTCTGGTTCTGCTTCCGATGCCTCAGACGCATGCGGGAGAAGGAAGCTGACCTCGTCGTCGAGGGTGGGCCCATGCCCACCCTTCCTACGTTTCTCGGGGTCCTGCGGAGCGCCGTTCTTGCCCAGGTTCGCGGTTGGCGTCTTGAGGAGGAGGGCCACCTCTGACAAGGGCCGGCCAACGGTCCCCAGGTTCGTGCTGCCGGACTTCCAGTCCCGTGTGAGCGGAGTCGGCAGCAGGTGTCTCACTGCGTCCGTAAGCGTCGGGTGTGCGCGCGCTTCCGTGTACGGACTTCCGTCCGCGCGCCAACTCGCCGACGATCGGGAGTCCGCTGCTATCGGAGTCGGCAGGAGGTGTACCACCGCGCCAGGAAGCGCTGTGTAGTTCCCATTGCTATCGCGCTGGTTGGGTCCGCCCTTGGGGCCGTCGCTGGCCCTGGGTGTCGGGAAGAGGATCACGTTGTCCGCGTCGGGCCGGTCAGGCGCCTTGGGCGTCGGGAACAGTTGGGTAGGCGACGCAGAACCACCGGTCGCGGCGGTGTGCTGCTCCGGCATCGGAAGCTCGAAGGCACACCCACCGCGCGTCATACCCGATCGCGACCAGGTCCCCGAGTACTTGGTCGAGTCCTCGCCGGGTGATCGCGGCGACGTTTTCCAGGAAGACGATTCGCGGTCGAAGTATGCGAATGGCTTCGGCGACATTCCGCCAGATACCCGACCGCGTGCCATTGATACCCACTCGCTTTCCGGCGTTGCTGATGTCTTGGCACGGGAAGCCGGCTGCGACGATGTCGACGAGGCCGATGAGCTGGTGCCAGTCGATGGTGGTGATGTCTCCGAGGTTGGGGACTTCGGGGTGGTGGTGCGCGAGGATCTTCGAGGCATGAGGTTCGATCTCGGCTACGAAGGCCGTCTGGTCGCCAGTGAGCGCTTCGATGGCGAGTTCCAGTCCTCCGTATCCCGCGCACAGGCCGAGAATCGGCAAATGCTTGTCCTTCAGGAGCGGGGCCGCTCCCCACCCGGAGGAGAGAGGTACAGGTGGGGAGCGGCCGGTCAGGTGGTCTAGTCGTCGTCCTCGTCGTCGTCCACGCCGTTGAGGACCGTCTGCACGGCGGCCTCCAGCTCGGCGCGGGTGCAGTGGCGCTCCCAGGCGTCCGAGTAGAGGGACTTGGACAGGCGCGCGTAGTCGTCGTCGTTCAGCTCGTTGGCGTCCCAGTCCGACTCGACGTCGCGGGCCTTGACTGCCTCGACGTGGTACTCGGTCTTGGTGCCCTTGCCGGTCTTGTGGACGGCGATGTAGAGCTGTGGCGCGGTGAGGTCACCTACGTGGTCCTTGCCGACCTTCTTGGGGTCCTTGGCGATGGCCTGGAGGGCGCGGGCGGCACGGATGCCGACCTCCCACACCCGGTGGACCCACTTCTCGTCGTCCTCGTCCCACAGGCCGACGTTGAAGACCGCGACCTTGCGGCCGTAGTGGTCGAGGTCGTCACAGAGCGGGCAGTCGTCCTTCGGCGCGAGGCCCCGGAAGGATCGCTTGCCCGAGGTGATCTCTCGGACGTAATGGAACTCGTAGGAGTCGAACGGCTCGGGCTCCAGCAGTCGGATGAGTTGAGGATCCTTGGTGATCTCCAGGCGCATCTCGTTCTTGGCCTCGAAGTTCTGCCCGCCGCTGCCGGCGACGTCGTCGAAGGCGTCCCAGCCGCCCTGTGCGCCCTGCTTACGCGCGGTATTGGTGCGCCGCGCCTTCGGCGTGTCGTCGTCCTCGTCGAAGGCTGCTTCACGGCCCTGAGCATTTCGGCCGCGTCGTGTCTTGGGAGCGTCGTCGTCGAGCACGTCTCGCCGGCTGCGTCCGGCTCGTGGGGCGGCGGCAGGGGCGTCGTTCTCGAAGATGTCGTCGAGATTGGCTCGGGCCATATCAGTCCTCGTCGTCGGTGATGGCGGGGTGTACGTGGGCGAAGCTGTTCTCTTCGGTGGTGAGTTCGGCCGCCATCTGCCGCTCACGCGCCAGGAGTTCGTCGATGGCGTCGTCCAGGATCCGAGGGTCGTCGGACTTGACCCGGGCGGTTACCTCGATGTGCTCGTACGAGCCGAGGTTGTAGCGCTCGGTGACGGTCTTCTCGTACTCCACGACCGGCTTCACGCCGCCTCCTTGTGCCTGAGCTGCTCGAATGCTTCCTTGACCCGCTCGGTGAAGCGGGTGTCGGAAAGTCGAATGCCGCGGGGGTCGCCGTCGAACAGCCCTTCCTCTTCGGCGATCCGGACGATGGCCTCGATCTGGTCGCGGGTGTAGAGGCGTCGGTTGCCGTTGGCGGTCTTGCCGCTGATGACGTAGGTGGCCTTCGGGATGACCCCGGTCGCCTCCCACTTGCGCATGGTCACGGCGTCGCGTCGCAGAGCCTTCGCGAGGTCTCCGATACCGAAGAACTCGCGGTATCCGCCGGCGAAGGGCTTGACCTGCGGCTTGGAGTCCCACCGGTCCGGGTGGTCGTGACGGGTCAACTCGCTTGATGGTGAGTCGAGTTGGGCGCGCACCGGCCGGCGCGAGATGCGTCGGGTGGAGCCGGGGTAGAACCGCGTCGGAGGCTTGCCGGCAATATCGGCGAACTCGCTGTCCCAGTCCCTCGTCACGCCGGCACCCGCTTGAACCGGAAGCCTTCCGTCTCCGGGAAGATCCGGTCCATCTGCTCGTCCGTCAGCAGCCCTTCCTGGTACAGCACGTATGCCTCCTGGGCGTCGAACTGCCTGACCAGGGGAAAGAGCCGCTCGTAGACGGCGGCTTCCCGGTTCTGCTCCTTGGCCTGGACGTCGAGATCGCGGGCGATGACCTCGGCTTCGTTCTCGTCAGAGCCCTGGATGGTGTAGCGCTCCAACTTCATGCCCTTGAACTGCTTGTCGCCGACCGAGAGCGGGCGCGGCAGCTCGATGAGGTAGCTGCCCTTCTCATCCTGAATGCCCACCTCGCGCAGGTCCGCGGTCATGTCGTCGCGGAGCCGGTTGAGCAGGGTCGTCTGGGTGTCGACGCGGGCCTTGATGAGTGCCCACTGGGCGGCTTTGCGTTCGAATGCGGATTCCGGCGTGTTCGCGGTCAGAACCGACCCTGCCGGGGCGTCAGAGAAATCCACGCCGTCTCCTCAAGTACGTGTAGGTGAGTAGTCGCCAGGGTGGCTGACTGCGCGGTATCGCGGACCGCCGCAGATCGGGGGCTCGCCCTGGCGACTGATCACAGACTAACACTCTTGTTGGTCAAGTTGAAGAACAAGTTGAGTAACAAGATGTGAGGCTCGGATAGACGGCAGAGGGCCCCGGCGGCTCGCACGTCCACCGGGGCCCTCGATGCGCGTCAGGCGGTCAGCGCCTCTTCCATCTCGTCGATCCGCTCGTCCACGCTGCCCTTGTCGGTCTTGACGGCCTTCCACTCCGCCTCGATCGCCGGGAACTCGTCACGCATGATCTGCCGGCAGCGGACCACGGTCGGAGCGTCGCCCTCGCCCATCTCGGCCACCAGCACCTTGTGCCATGCGGCGGCGGGGTGGTCGTCGTACGTCTTCCCGGAAGCCAGCCACTGCTTGATGAACTGGCGTGCCGTGGGGCGCAGCCTGGACTCCCGCCGGCCGCCCTTCTTGCGCGCCCCCTGCTCAACGTCCTTGGCCATGAACTCCGCGAGCAGCTCCTCGACGGTGCGCGCCAGGTGATCCACCCGGTTGTCGTCGACCGCTGGCAGCGTGCCGGTCTGAGCCTCGGCGTGCTCCGTGCGGGCGATGTGGACCTGCCGCATGAGCCAGGGCCCGATCTCGCCCCAGATCAGCAGGAGGGTGGGCATCACGGCGTCGAAGAGGGCCTCGCCGTAGGCGTGGCGCATGAAGGCGTCGGCGCAGTTGAGGCCGTAGGTCATGACACCCATGAGGCCGAGCCAGATCCGCGGCCGGCGGAGTTCGGCGTCACTCCAGCCGCGCAGGCCGAGGTACTGCTGACCGACCATGAGGCCGAGGTAGGAGAAACTTACGGCCGGGGCGACGAGGGCCTGGACGTGGTCGGGGACACCGAGCCGGGCCGCGAGCGCCCAGACGTTGCCGAAGTCGAAGAGGAACGCCAGGAGGATGACGGCGACGGTCATCGTCATGACGAAGTAGATCGTGAAGCGCTCGCCGGGGATGCGCTCCTGCTGCTTGGCGTACGGCTTCGGCCGGCGCCGGATAGGGTTCTTCATGGGAGTTACGGCTCCTGTTTTCGACGGCTCTGGGTGCGCGCCCAGGGCCGTCGTCCGTTTGGTGATCTCTATTGTGTACACAACGTACTCTGTGTGCGCTAGGTACGCTGCTCGAATGAAGGAAATTGGGGTCAGGGATCTTCGGCAGGACCTCGCCGATCACCTCGACCAGACTCAGTGGAACGGCCAGTTCGCCCGGATCACGCGCCACGGCAAGACAGCCGGCTTTCTCGTCCCGCCACAATTCGCCGACCAGGTCGAGGCGTTGGCGGCTACGCAGCCCTCGGCAGCTGACGCAGAGAGCGCTCCAGGTTCTCCCTGAGCGTCTCCACGTCGTTGACGACCCGGCCGTCGGCGTCGGCCCCGCGGCCGTCGAGGATGGCGGAGGCGGTACGGGTCTTGAACTCCCGGCGCTGGCTGCGTCGCTCCTCCACCGTGCCGGCCACCATGAAGTCGATGGTCTGGACGGTGGCGTGCTGGCTGGAGGCGCGGACGTGCCGGGTGTCCTGCTGCTCCTGTGCGCCCGCGCTGTCCCTCTGGTCGTAGTTGATCAGGATGCGGGCTTCCGGAAGGTCGAGTCCGTAGCCGCCGGCACCGGACGCCAGGAAGAGCCGCACGCCCTTCTCGTAGGAGAAGAGTGCCTTGGCTTCTGCCTTCTTGAGCGCGTTGTGGTCTCCGGTGAACATCACCGAGCGGTGCTGCGGCATGGCCTCGCCGATGAGCTTGAGCATGCCCTTGAAGAACGAGAAGACCACGATCTTCAGGTCCGGGTCCCGCATCAGTTCCTTGCGCAGGAGGCGGGTCAGTTCTTCCAGCTTGGGCGAGTGGTCCAGCTCGTCGAGCACCCCGGATTCCGCGAGGGTGAGGCAGTACGTGCTGCCGCCCTTGCCGGCCAGGTAGCGCTCCGCCGAGTCCCTGATGAGTCCTGGGTGGTTGACCAGCATGTGCAGGGCCAGGAGCCTGCCCATCACGCGGCCCTGGGCGGTGTCCTCGGTGGGCTTGGCCTTGCCCGAGTAGAGCGCGGCCAGGTCGATGCTGCCCGAGCCGTGGCCGGCCGCCTTGGACATCTCGAACAGGGCGTCCTTGACGATGCGTCGGTAGACCTGCGCGGTGGCCTGGTCAAGGTCGACGAGGACGTTGCTGCGCTCGACCGTCGGCATGTACTTCGCCACCTCGGGGTCCTCGCGGGTCTTGCGCACCATCGCGACGGAGACCTTCTGGTGGAGAAGAGGAAGGTTCTTGTACGCCACGGGGAAGCCGGCTCGCCCCTTCCCCTTGCTGCGGACGATGAAGGCGGGGTCGAAGTACTCCCATGGCCCCAGCACTTCGGGGTCGACCCACTGGAAGATCGAGAAGAGTTCTTCCGGGTTGCCGTTGTCCATGACCGTTCCGGTCAGACCGATGCGGTGGTCGCTCTTGATGCGCTTGATCTTCCGGGTCCGACCGGCGTTGAACGTCTTGATCAACGAGGCTTCATCGGCGACGACGATGCCCGGCCGGATCTTCCGGACGTCGGTCCAGTCGTGGACCAAGTTCTCGTAGGCGGTGACCACGTAGTCCGGCTTCTGTTCCCGGATGAAGTCGAACTGCTTCCTCTTCTGCTGAGGGGTTCCGTCGATGACGGTGCAGTGGTGGTCCGCCGGGACGACGATGTGCGCCTTGCCGACCGCACGCTGGCGGGTGTCGACGTCGGTGAACTGGGCGATCCGCTCGGCCCACTGCCACTTCAGGGCGGCGGGCACGACGACCATGCAGGTGATGCGCCGGTCGGTGTCCATGAGCATCTCGGCTGCCGCGATAGCCATCACCGTCTTGCCCGTTCCCATGCCGTAGGCGGCGAGCATCGAGCCGCGGTCGACAATGCGGTCGACGTCGTCGGCCTGGTAGGGGTGTAGGACACCGGTGAACATCAGCGCCTCCCGAAGGCCGACAGGCGGCGCATCATCGGGTGATAGGCGTTCTCGTACGCGGCCCGGTTCTGCTCGGGCGTCATCTCGCCGGGGTCCTTCACCGCGAGGTCTCCGTAGTCGAAGTAGCGGACGATCAGCCCAGTGCCGTGGAAGTGGCCGAAGACCTTGCGCCGCTCGCGCTTGCCGTCATGGTCGTTGTCGTGGGCGGCGACCAGACGGCTGAGACGCCCACCGAGGATGTGGAACTGCTTCGGCGTGAGGATGGCGCCGTAGCTCGCGAGCCCGCCCGCTATGCCGGCCGTCCACAGGACCGCGGTGTCGATGGGCGACTCGACGAGCACACCCTCCTCACCGTCGAGGGCCGGGAGGCCGAAGAGCGAGTCACCCTTCTGCATGCCTTCCGGGTGGTTGAGGAAGTGCCCCTTCCCCTTCTCCTGCCAGCCCAGAAGTTTCCCGCGCTCGTCCCGGACGGGGAAGATCCAGTACTTCCGCTTCGGGTCCCAGAGGATTTCGAAGCGGAGCGCTGCCTCGGCGGTGATGCCCCTGGCGTCGAGAGCCTTGGTCGGCGGCTCGGTGAACAGCGCCAGGTGCGACTCGGTGACCTCTTCTGCCTCCCGCTTCTTGGCGAAGGTCTCTCCGGCAAGGAGGCGCACCGCGCGGTCGATGACGCCCTGGTCGCTCACCCACTGGACGGCGTCGTCCTCGCCCTGACCGCGGATCTCCTTGGCGAGCCGGACGAATGGTCCCCTGAAGTCGCAGGAGAAGCAGAGGAAGACTCCGGTGTCCTTGTGTACGTAGCACGAAGGGTTCCGGTCTTCCTTTCCCTTCCGCCGCAGGTGTGCGGGGCAGGGGATGCGCCAGTTCTCCGAGTCCTCCCCCACGATCTCGATGCCCAGCTTTCCGAGCGCCGAGATGACGTCGCCGGGGATGGGCGCGTCGAGGAGGTCCTCGCTACCAGCCCGCGTACGCCGGGACATCGTCGTTCGCCTCCTCGCCGAAAGGGTCGCCCTGCTGCTCGATCAGGGAGCCGGACTCCCAGTCGAGCTTCACGAACCACTCGTCCTTGGGGACGTTGCGGCCGGCGAGGACCTTGAGCTTGTAAAACATGGGGTCGTCGGTCTGCTCGACTCCGAGCGCAAGGGTGGCGTCCTGGGCGAAGGCCGAGGTGTAGCCCATGGAGCCGGAGTTGAGGCCATTGGAGCCGAGCTTGCTGCGCAGGGCCTGCGTGGTGACAACGAACGGCAGCCCGTTGCGGGCCGCCATGCGCTTGATGCCGCGGCTTATGTTGGTCATGGCCAGCGGGGTCTGCTGCTCACCGGAGACAGCGTCCACGAAAAAATAGGCACCGTCGATGATCACTGCGTCCGGCTGGTACTCGTCGATCTTGGCCTGGACGTTGTCGAGAGTCATCCGGGCGGAAGGGTCCTCGGCGATGATGTAGTCGCCCATCCCCTCCAGCTTCCGCATGGCCTTCTCCAGGCGCTTCCACTCCAACTCGTTGAGTTCGCCGGCTCGGAGCTTGCGCTGGCTGATGCCGGCCAGGAAGGCGTCCAGGCGCTCGGAGATCTCCATGGCGCTCATCTCGAAGGAGAAGAGCAGGGGTCGAGCGCCGACAGAGTGCATGGCGCGGGTGATGGCCAGAAGGGTCGTGGTCTTGTTGGACTTCTCCAGGCCCGTGAGGGTGACCATCTGACCGGCCTGGAGGCCGAGAGTGAGCCGGTCGAGCGAGGGGAAGCCGGTAGGAAGACCGATCAGCTCCCCCTCCTCCCGCTCGGCGTACGAGCGGTAGGTGGCGAGACGGTCATCGACGGTCTTGGCCCAGTTGAAGTCGTTGCCGATGGGGCTGTCTTCGGCGACCTTGCTGATGAGGGCTCGGACGATGTCGAGGGCGTGGTCGGTGTCGCCCTGGCCGACGAGTGCCTCGACCGCGGCGTTGAGGCCGCGCTCGGTCAGAGCGGTGCGGCGCCGGCCGCGGATCCGGTCGATGAGGTAGTCGATCGGCTCGTCGACCTGGGCGACTTCGAAGGTGGGGTGGTCGGCGAGAACAGCGTCGAGGGTGGGCGCCGTGCCGTACTCGGCGTTGTAGGCGATCATGTCCTCGAACACGCGCCGGATCTCGCCGTTGGTGATGTGGCCCGGCCGGATCTTGGCGTTGAGGACCGTGGTGATGTCTCCGGTCTGGATGACCTTGCACAGGAGCTTATGCTCGTGCGACAGGACCGCGCTCACGCGCTTCCTCCTTCAGAGCCTTGATGATGGTGTTGATCAGGACCGTCTTGCCGGTACGTCGGGGCCACTCGACGCAGAGACGGAGGGTGGACCAGTCAGGCTCGACTCCGTCCGCTCGCATCTGAGCGAGGATTACTGCCACTCCAGAGCGCTTGATGCGGTGAACCTGGTGATGGGGCATCCAGGCGGGCAACTCGAAGTTGTGCTCGTACGTGCAGGCGTGCGGTGTCACGCGGCAGTGCTCTCGTCCTCGACGAAGCAGCCGCAGCCACCGACGTCGTACGGATCGATGTTGATCTGCTCGGTCTCGACGCGTTCTCGGAACTCCTGAAGCGACATGGGCTTGGTGGTACCGCCACGCCGATCCCGGAGGATCGCCACGTCTTTTCCGAGGTGGTTGCGCAGGTCCTGCTCGTTCCGCTCGTGGTAGGCGTAGCGCTCGGGCATCACCTTCAACAGATTCTTGAACTGGGCATGGCCGGCCTTGACGCAGAAGCCGCCGCAATTGGCGTGGGGGAAACCGAGGTTGTAGAGCCGCGGCGGTTTGATGCCGCGCTCACGGAGCTGCGCCAGGATGTCGTCCTTGTCGAGGTAGGGCGGCTGACATAGGGGGGCTACGGCCGTGTAGGGCGCGTAGGAACGGACGATGGCCGGAAGGCGGTGGGCTTCGCTCCAGTCGATGCCGACGTAGACAGTGGTCTCAGCCGGATCGCAGTTGGCCTCCAGCCACTCGCGTGCCGGGCGCTGCTTGAGGATCTTCGAGCAGTTGGCGAGGCGAGTGTTGCCGAGGAAGCGGTCGTCGTGGAAGACCTGCCATATGTCTCGACCCTCGTTCAACCAGACCAGTTGGCCGTTGAGGTCCCATGCAGCCTGGCGCAGGAAACGATAGTTATCCGGGTCCTCTCCGGCATGGGGGCTGGGGTTGTCGCCCTTGACGTCGGAGAAGACGAGGTAGAGGTTTTCGCTTCCGTGCTGGTCAGCGACGCGCCGGGCCGCTGCCCAGGAGCCTGCTCCGCTGCTGAACATGACCACGTGCTTATGCACGGCGGTGGTCCCTTCCGGTCATCTGCACGACCTCGCATGCCTCGGTGAGGAAGGACTGCATGGACACGTTGTAGACCTTGTCCCAGTCGCCGGGCTTGTTGTTGCTGGTCAGGATGGTTGGACGACCGTTGCGATGCCGGCCGCGGATGAGTGCGTCGAAGACATCGGCGGCGAATCCCGAGCTGGTGTGGTGTTCCTTGCCCATGTCGTCGAGGACCACCAGGGCGCAGGTCAGCACCTTCTCCAAGAGCTTCTGGAGGGCCATGAACTTCTCGCGGGCGAACTCGTCCCCCGTGGCCTGGTAGAGGTCCCGCATGTTGCGGTGGTCGATCAGGGCCTGGGTGTAGTCCGCGAACGGGACGAAGACGACGGCGACACCGTATGTGCGCCGAATGGTCGTGAGGACGGCGGATGCGGTGGTGGTCTTGCCGCTGCCTGGGTTACCGAAGAGGAGCAACCCCCTGCCAACAAGGTCGCGATCCTCAGGGAGTTGGGCCATCGTCGCGTCCAGCGGGATGTAGCGCTGGTTCCAGGTGGCGATGAATTGTTGGATGGTGGCCCGGATGTCGGGCTGCATCTGATCGATGGCGTCGGCTCCGTGCCCCCAGTGCTTCACGGGAATGCGGGCGGTGCGCCAGACCAAGCTCTCGTCCCTGGCCTGCTCAGCGGTCTGCACGGTCCTCCTCCTTGGGGTGGGGTGAGGACCACATTGAATCACAACTTGTTGCTCACTTTGAATAACAAGTTGTTGCTCACCAAGACCAACTGTCATCCGACGGCTCCTGCTGCGCAGGCTCATCCCAGCCGTCGTAGACCTCGGCCGGGCGCTCGTTGACGGCCCCCGCCTCACGCCCCTTGCGCACCGCGTCGATGAGCAGTGCGCGCTTGCCGATGAAGTCGCGCCACGCCAGGGCACGGGAGTTCCGTAGGCCCTCCGTGGTCGCGTACAGCTCCGACATCGCCCGCAGTTCGTCCGGCGTGAAGCCGGCCTGCTTGAGCTTCACGAAGTGGGCGGCGAGCGCCTTGACGTTGGACTCCAGGCCAAACGCCCACGACTGCGCCCCGACGGTCTCGCGCCAGTGCCGGGCCAGGCCAGGACCGGTGTCAGGACCAGGCCGGCGACTACTGGAGCCCTCGTCGCGCCGGACGGCACCCCAACCGCCGCGAGCGTCCTCCGAGTCGGGCCGAGCAGCCGTCTCGTCGTCCCACAGGCCCATGGCCTTGGCCGGGTCGTATTGATCCTCCTCAGCCGCCCGCCGCTCCTCCTCGGCTCGCCTGGAGGTCCGCCGCGGCGCCGTGCGCGGAGCGTGCGGCCCTTCCGAAGGAAGGAGATTCTTTGAATCTCCTTCTTGTTGCGCCACTTTTGGCGTGACACCTACGCCAGATTTGGCGTAACCCATCTCCTCCGGCGTGGCCAAGTAGTAGTTGCACGGACCGCCTGACCAGCGCCGTTCGCTGCGCAGCCAGCCGCTCTCGCGCAGTTCGGTGATGCGTCGGGAGACGGTGCGCAGGGACCAGTTGAGGTCCTTGGCGAGGGTCGACTGCTTTGGGAAGGCGCAGCCGTTCGCGCCGGCGTACTTGGCGAGCAGACAGCCGATACGGAAGGCGGCGTCGGAGATCTTGTGGTCGAGGATGAAGACGTGCGGGGTCTGCACCCACAACTCGTGGGCCTGGAGCCGGTCCTGCTGTTCGTCGGTCACCGGCCACCCTCAGAGGTGATCAGTCCGGCGGACTTCAACTCGATCCACCAGCTGTTGATTTTCGGCAGGCTGTCGGGCAGTTCCTCGGCGAGGGCGGCAGGCGTCATGGTGGCGCCCTCCTCGCGGGTCAGCAGGTACAGGTACAGGCCGCGTGCGCCGCTGGACAGGCGGACGTCGGCGGCGATCTCGCGGGGGATGCTCACGGGCGCGTTGGCCCAGCCCTGGAGCGTTCCGGCGGGGAAGTCGTCGTGGCGCATCTGGTCACCTCGGAAGAGCAGCGGGGCATGGGGGAAGCGGGGCGGCCGGCGCCGCCCCGCTCGGTGGCCTTCTCAGACCGCGACTTCGCGGATCTTGACGTCCTTGCGGGGCCGGCCGCGCAGGGGCTCCCACTGATTGGTCTTGGGGTTGAGCCACTCCTTGCGGACCTTGCCGGTAGTCCTCTTCGCCGGCTCCTCGACCAGTTCGGCGGCCTGGACGGCGGCGGCCTTGACCCTTTCCAGGCCGTTCATGGCCAGGATGGTGATGGGGCGGTAGTGGACCTCGATGAGGTTGGCGGCGGCGTTGGATTCGTCCACCAGGCGGAGGTGCTTGGTGACGGCTTCCAGGACCTCGACGACGTCGGCGTTCGGCGGACGGTACCGCTCGAAGCGGACAACGTCGTGGTGTGCGGCGGCCTCCTCCTTCAGCGGCTCCTCCGGCTTGGTGGCCGGTGGCTGCTTGGGGAGTGGGACGAGGGACTGGGTGCCGCCCTTGCAGGGCTCCTCGTCGGCCTGATCTTCGACTTCGCCCTCAACTTCGGGCTCCGGCGGGTGGATTTGCTTGAGGGCGTCACGCAGGTCCAGGACGGTGATGCCCTCGGCGTGGGCGTACTCGACCAGGTCGCGTAGGTCGTCGTCGCCTTCGTCGCCGGCTACGAACAGATAGCGATCGCCGTCGCGCTCGGCGAGCGTGCGGCCGAGGACGGTGGTGACTTCCTCGTCCCTCGCCGGGACGGCGTCCTCAGCGTGGTCGCGGATGACCTTGGACGCCTTGTCGAGGGTCTGCGCGACGACGGCGGTGTAGGGCACCTCGGGGTCGACTTCACCGCTCCAGTTGTAGACGGCCTTGACCGCGTGGGTGACGTGGTCGGCTGCGGCAGGGAGGACGAGGTTCACCTCGTCGTCGGTGGTGGGGTGGCCCTTGCTGTCGATGTGGGCCCAGTCATCGAGCAGTTCGGTGACGGTGTCCTTGTCGACGGGGCCGGAGCCAGCGACGGCTATGTGGATGGTGGCCAATTGTGCTCCTTGTACGGGCACGTCGCGCCGCTCGGACGGACGCGCCGAGTATCGAAACTTGACCAACACCCTAACGCACTTATTGTTCTAATTGTTTAACAAGTTGAGCTACAAGTGAGCCCGCCCCGGATTCGGGGCGGGCTCGTCGCCTGACGGGGCTTGTTCAGCCGCTGGTACCCGCCGTGGCCGGCGCCTTGTAGAGCGACTTGGCGAGCAGCTCCTGGAGGGCGGTGCCCTTGTAGACACCGAAGTGCGCAGCAACGCCGAACACGAAGGCGCTGGCGGCACTCCAGCCAGCGACAGTCAGGTTGAAGGTGGAGGGGCTGGCAAGGTACTCGGCACCCAGGCCGCTTGCCGCGGACAGCACGGCGAGGATGACGCCCTTGACCCAACCGGCCCATGCCTCCTTGGAGACGAAGGCGACCAGAAGAGGAAGGACAGCACCAACCAGAAGGTTGACAAGGCTTACTCGGTCCATTGGCACTCCGGAATTTCTACGAGAAGTCGAGGTTGAAAGTTGTTCCCCAAGGGACATTATCCTGGAGAATTTCGGTGAGGCGTCTTGCGTGCCGGGCCCGTCCGGGGAAATAGAAACTCTTTGATGAGTCGTTGGATCCCTGCCAGAGGTAATCCGCAGACGGGTCGGATCCGTCGAAGAATTGCCCCATGCCCGTACCCTCTTCCAGCAGGACATCATCCATCCAGAAGGCAACACCGTTGGCACTGGCCGCGTACGTGGCCTTGGGCGCCATGACGCCTGCGTAAATCTCGCGAGTGCTGGTGGCTGGTGGGGTCCAGGTGTAGTAGACGCGGACCCAGTCACCGTCGACTAGGTCGGGACGATTGGCTTTGATCCAATCCGAGTTGGGCCCCAACTGGTAGCTCGCGGCCAGCGGATCCCAGGCAGCGGCGCTGACCGGCGGGTACCCCGACGGCACGTTCACCCAGGCCGTAAGGGTGTGAGGGACGCCCGTGTGCAGCAGGTCTCCCCCCTTGGTGTTGGGGTTGATGCCCCCGAGCGTCGCGATGCCGACCTGGGCTCCGGGCGTTCCGCCTGCGGGGCTCTGGAGCCTGATTGATCCGGCCTTGGTTCTCCCGACGGCGCTGTCCCAGGAGACAGTATTCGTCACGCCAGAAGGCGCGAAATACCCCCAGCGCGAGACGCCGGAATTAAATCCTGGATTGTTGAGCAGGTTGACCCGCTTCGGCTTTATCTTGATGCCCAGTTTTCTCGGCGCAGCCCAATCCCGGACCTGATACGAAGCGCTTGCGGATTCGTATGCGATGTAGTGGGCGTCGGCATAGAAAATCCAGCCGATCTGGGGGGAGCCGGATCCGTAGTACACGAACGGCGTCACGCAGGCGTATAGAGCAGTGTTGGGCGCCGTGATGCTGATCTGGGCAGTTGACCAGATCCCTTTCGGCTGGCTGGTGTTGTCCGGAGCCGAGGACAGCCCGTCGTAGACCAACTTGAAGTTGGCGTCGTAGCACCGGACCCAAACCCGCCACGTCCGCGGGACGTCCGTCGACACCGATACTCGGGCAGTGATCCTGCCGCCGCCGGCCTTCAGCGGGGCCAGGGCATCGGTGTGCGGGTCCAGGCTCCAGCCGGTCGAGCCGCTGGGGATGTAGAGGATGGTGCTCTTGGCCGAGTAGGCGCCGACCATGGCCCGATCCTGAGTCCGGGTGGCGATGGTGCCGTTGTAGGACTCGTAGCACATGTGGTCGTCGTGGAAGGCGGCCGAGCGGTCCAGGAGATTGCCCGAGGGCGCCTTGGCCACTTGGACGCGATCGAACGCCACCGAGCTGGACGCCGGAAGACTGTCCCAGCGCAGACCCACGCTTGCGTAGGTGGCCCCGTTCCACAGCGTGCCGGCCTCACCGCGGTTGTAGTCGATCGGCGACGTAGCGGTGAGGCTGGTCCTCTGCCACGTCGAGGTCACTGCGGTCAGCGCCTCCGATCCTGCGATCCAGGACATCGCCGGATCCGGACAGGAGGGGTTGGCGATACCCAGGTCGGCGAATCCTCCTGCCGGCCTGAGCGTGGTGATGGCTCCCGTGCCGCTGGTACTGCTCGCGGCCGACCCGGTGATGACCACGGGGTACTCCACAACGAGGGCGCTGGCCGTCGTGGTGGCGGTCGCCTGGATAGGCTGGGTGGACAGGACAGGCATCACAGGCTCCTTTCGAGCAGGCCGAAGTATGCGCCGTCGGGGGCGGCTTGGGAGACCGAGGCCAGCTTTCGAGGGGCGACGCCGGGGCCGACGTACTGGTACACCTCGATCAGAGTCCCCACATGGTTGACGTAGATCCGCCCGCCGTCGAGGATCTCCGGCCAGGTGGCCATGACAGTGATGGTGCCGCCGACTGTCTTGGTCAGTCGGGTACGAGAGGCCATCCAGAAGCTGGAGGCGTCGCTGGTGCAGCGGAAGACGATGCCGTGCTCGGCGCCCGAGCCGAGGCGGGGCCGGCTCATGAACGTCACAAAAAGGCGCTGGTCACCAATCGGTGCACCCCACGGGATCGCGTTCAACGCCCACACTGTGTATGGGGTGGTGCTCGGCGTGACAGGCGACAGCATGCCGTCGGAAACAACCCACGTGCCACTCGTCATCCAAGCACTCGGCGTCCGCCAGATCGAGCTGTTGCTGGAGTAGCTCTTGTCTCCATTGAGGTTGGGGTTCGGCTCGTTGAAACGCTGGAAAAACCCCTGGCCGACGGTGCGCTGGTCGTAGATGGTCGTGACCAGGCGTCCTTGCTCGTCGTACCACTCGACGAATGGCCGCGCGACGCTGCTGGTCGTGCCGGTGAGCAGCTTGGTGTAAGCGGAGACGGTGAAGCTCTGCTGCGCCGAACCGGCGAACGTCCAGTAGCTGGTGTCTGCTGCGTCGCCGTGGGGCTGTTGGCTGCGTGAGTCGATGCGAGCGATGTAGGCGAAGTTGTTGAACGCGACGCGGTCGCCGGCTCGGTAGCCGACCTGGGGACTCCACTGGGGGCTCCGACTGAGGGGTGTCCCCCACTGTCTGACCATGGTCGGCAGTGGCAGTGGGCCATTGCCTTGAGTGTCTGCGTACTCCCACACGTCGCGGTTGGTGCCCGGCAAAATCCCAGTGTTCGTGACGAGCGCCCGCCAGACCGCATTGTTAGTGTCCCGGACCAGGTTGTCGAGAACGTAGACGACGGTTGACGACCAGGCAGGTGCGACGGGGGTACCGACTGAACGGACACCGAGGGTCGCTGCGGATGCCCCCTGGTTGGTGACGGTGCCCGCGTTGTTGTCGGTGCTGGTGCCGGTGACCGCAGTCAGGCCCGCCGCCACGCTCAGCCCGCGGGGGTAGGCGCCGGTCGTGAGGTTTTGCAGGCTCCACGTCGAGGGCGCCAGGGTGATGGGGTTGGTCATTGCGTCGCCGACGTCGAGCCGAGTCGCTTCACTGACCCTGCTCCACCATCCGCTGCCGGCTGCCGGCACCTGGCCGTGTGAGGGGTCTGCCGTGCCGGTGACCGTGAAGTCGAGGAGTCCGGCGTTGTACCCCGTCGCCGCGGCGTTCTTCCCGACGATCTTCATCATGAAGGTGTGTGTGCCAGCGGTCAGCGTGTAGCGGCCGAGGTAGCGGGTGGAATACCAGGTGCGGGCGTTACCCCCGAGGAGTCCGAGGTAGTGGTCGATGGTGCCGATGCTGCTCTTGGCGCCGTCGATGTAGTAGTCGGTCTTGCCGTAGGCCGTGCCGTCGATGGCGCTGGTAGACAGGTCGTAGACGCCGTCCGCGCCTACGGTGAAGGTGACTGTGACGTAGGAGTTGGTCGTGCCCGTGAGCAGCAGGTTCGGTTTGATGCTCTGGAGCCATGGAAGATTGACCTGGGTGAATGCCCCTGAAGGGTTCGTCGTGACAGTGCCCGAACTCGCGGCGACGTTCAGCTTGTCAGCCCATGTCGTGGTGCGTACGGACTTGACTGCCACCCACAGGCCGCCGCTGTAGGCAACGACATCACCACCCTGGTAGGTCAGGTTGGGGTCCCATTCCGGGTACTTCGGGTGGGCGAATGCCGCCTGGTCCTGGTCGAGCATGAGGTTGCTGCTGTCGTCGACCTCGACGTCCCAGCCGGTGAGGGTGTTGACCAGTTCGGATATCCCGGCTTTGGTCCCCCGGTTCCGTGCCAAACCGATGGCCTTGTGTGTGTGCAGCCGGCGCCGGAGAGGCTCGTCACTGACCTCGGCGGACACACCGAGCTGATGGGCCAGGTGCTCGATGGCGCTGTCCGGCGCGGTGTCGATGCGCCGTAGGTCCCGCAGGACGTTTGTCTCGGTGGCGATGGTGTCGAGTTGATGGCCGAAGATCTGGAGGAACTTGAACAGCCCGGGGTTGGTGATGCCGTCCTCGTATCCGGTGACCTCGGCTGTGTCGAGCCGGTAGGCACGCGGGATCGATTCGTACAGGCGCAGCGCGTATCCGCAGTCGAGCACGGATAGTCCTGCGGCTGCGCCAGCCCGGACCCAGTCCTCGGTGAGGGGGGAAGGCTCCCAGTAGTTGCTGTTGCTGCCCGGTGTGATCCCGGTGCTGCCTGTGGTGGATGCGTAGTGCACACCGTTGTAGCTGACGACGTCGCCAGTGGTGTAGGTGGCGGTGCTCGACCAGGCGGTGACGCCGAGGAAGACCGCGTAGTAGTAGACGCGGCCCTGGGGTAGTCCGATGTCGTCCCAAGTGCGGCCGGGGGCGCTTTGGGGTATCTCAGCGATCACGGTGCCGTCGCCGCCATGCGCCGGCACGCCGAAGGGGTTGCGCACGATCCGCAGGACGCTCCAGGCATTCTGCGATGCGGCTCCCCAGGCGAGCTGGATGTGTCCGGGAGCAATGGACGTCGCGGTGACGGGTTCGACGCTGTAGTGGACGGCCGTGTCGGCGCCGTACAAACTCTTGCCGTAGTAGTCGTAGCCGTACACGGCCATGTGTGTCTCCTGGGGTGTGCCGTGTTCAGGCCGAAGGCAACGCCGGATCGATGTCGTCGATGGGGCGGGTGTTCATGACGCCAGGCAGGGCACGGATGTAGGTCAGGCCGCACCAGGCCCAGGCGGTGATGTTGCCGACGGGATTCGGGTAGCTCGCGCGCTTGTGGACGCGCATGGAGTCCATGTGTCGGAGTTGCATCTGGAGGCGCTCGCCCTGGTACCACTCGCCGCTGTACGTGAGGTCGGCGCGGTGATAGCCGTGGGTGCCGCGCGCGTTGGTCGACTCTGCCGTAGCCACGTCGGTGCCGTGGTCGGAGAGGTACATGCGCGCGTAGCACATGTGGTCCAGGGAGTTGGGTCCACTGGGAATGGTGGCGATCAGCCGCATCGTGATGATCCACCAGCCGGTCTTCGGGCAGGTGATGGTGGGGCTGCTGCTGCCCCAGGGGAAAAACGTCAGCGGGGCGGGAAGGCCCACGTCGGTGAGCTTCCGGTTCCAGGTCACCGGATGCCAGTCCTTCGTTACGTCCACGTCGAGTTGGTCGACGGTCGGCGCGATGGATGTGCCGGTGCAGCGGGCGGAGCCGACGGGGAGGTTCCACCCGGTGTTGCTGGCGTCGACCAACTGGTTGACGCTGGCGGCGACTTGGTCGTCGTAGCGCTGCATGGCGTCCAGCCGACTGGCGATGTCCTTGTAGGCGTGCGCCTTGCCGGCCGCGTCGGTGTAGGTCTGCGGCTTGATGCCGATGGCCGTCTCGACGCCTGTCAGTTCGTCTTGAAGCTCGTTGACGTCGGCCGCCAAAACAAAGTCGCGGCCGTCCCGGTGGGTCGGGAACGTGCGGATCGCATTTGGGTAGACCTTGCTCATGGGTGTCCCGTCCTTCTTACTGACCGCCGTCTGAGGTGATGAAGATCTGGCCGGCCACGGGGATTTCCCAATCGCGGCAGATGATGTCCTGGGCTCCGGTCTGCTGTCCGTCAGCTCGGGCCAGGAGGGGAATGGCTACGTACTCCACTCCGGGGATGGCATCGAGCAGCGCGTAGATCTTGGATGCCGGGATGCGTTGCCCGAATGACGATCGCTGACTGGACAGGAGGTCCTGGAGTCCCTTCTGGGCGGCCAGGACGACTTCGGAGGCCCGGAAGTTGCTGTAGACGCCGAGGACGACCGGGCTGGCTGCGGATCCGACGTTGACGCCGACCAAAGTGCCCGGGACCACATCGATGTAGACGCCGGTCAGGGTCCGGTCCTGCACATAGCGGGCCGTGGTACTGAGTTGGTCGCCGGAGGGTACCGAGTTGTCGGCGCCGACGGTCGCGATGGTGATGGCACTGTAGTGGGCGCCGATCGCTCTGGCTTTCGCGTTGCCGGGCACGGCCAGTGCCAGGTCCTCGCAGTCGCGCAGGCTCACCGCGCGGTCCTGGGCGCGATGAACTTTGGGTGCGTTGGTGCGGATCGACTCGGTGGACTCGACGTCCCGGCCGCCTGTCATGGCGGAGGAGCTGGCGATGTAGACGCCGGCGATGCCGAGGGAGATGTCGATGACCTGGTTGGCGTCGATGTTGCCGCGGTTGCCGCCGCCGACCCGGTACGCGGCGTACACAGGGACGTCGCGATCAGGAATCGCGCCAAGCGTGCCGTCGCCGAAGGTGAGCGTGACCGTGCCGGTGTCGGTGCTGGTCAGCGTGAACACCTGATCGGTGGCTGCGGCCGTCAGGAGGTCGTCGGTGGCGTGCCACTCGATGATGGCGTCGCTGCCGACGAACACCCGGACGCTGTCGACGAGCGCAGGAGTGGAAGGCAGCGTGAACGTCTGGCCGGCGACGCCGTCGGAGGTCCCCAGGCTGTCAACGAGGACGAGGGTCTCCGACGCGCTGTTGGCATTGAGCGTGAGGAGCTGCGCACCCGCGATCACGCCTTCTGTTACCGAGACGCTCGCGGTGCCGCCGCGGGCCGGCACAGTGACTGCCTGGTCCGTCTCGAAGGTGAGCGGTGCGTCGAGGCTCTCGATGAACTCGGTCGTCACCTGTGTGCCGGTCGGGATGATGACGTCAGTGGTCTGTGTGGTGTCGGTGACGAACGTGACGGTGCCGACGGCGGGGGCGGCTGCGGCTGGTCTGTAGCCGAGCAGCGCAGCGTGGGCGAGGACAGAGGAGCGCTGGGTGGCGGTTTCCAGGAAGCTCTCCCGTGCGGCGGCATCCCCGTAGTAAGAGAGGATGTCGCCCATGTACGCGAAAAGGTTCACGAGCAGGACGCCGAAGTCGGCAGTATTGCGGCCGGACCATTCCGGGTAGACGCGGGCGGCGTGGTCGAGCATGGCTTGCCGGAAGCCGTCGAAGTCCCGCGAGGTGTAGTCGATAGCCGGTGAGCTGGACGTGAGGTCCGCCACGGTGGTTCTCCTGAATTGAGACAGCGGAATGGGTCCCAATTCGTGCACCGTATGTGGATCAGTTTATGAGGCGTGAAAGCCTGGGTGTTATAGGGAACGTCCGACGACTTGTCCGCCTGGCATGATTCGGACGCTTTCCGTCTGCACCGCTTCCGCAGCTGGGGTGGTGGTGAGGGCGACGTCGACCTCGACGTCCACGATGCCCTCCTGGTCGTCGTGGGCCACGGGGCGGATCGCGGTGATGGTGGCGTCGGGTTCCCAGCGGGCCATCGCATCGCGTACGGCGTCGTTGATGAGTGCCGGTGCGATGGGGTCGCTGGGCCTGAACAGTGCAGCAGCGACGTTGGATCCGAACTCCGGCTGTCCGACGTACTCGCCGGGCGTGGTGGCCACCACGGCGCGTGAGCGCTGGACGAGCATCCTGTCGGGGTTGGTGACCACGGCGATCCTGCCCATGGCGTCGAGTTGGAAGGGCATGCGCATCTGGACTGTGCCGGCGCCCGGGTACCCGGCAACGCTGGTCACGGTCTGGGACGACGGAACCGGCGGGGCCGTCTGTGGCGCTGCCGAGTCACTGTCAGCGGTGCTTTGTGGCCGTGTCTCGGCGACGGCCGCCATGACAGCGCTGGTATAGGCATAGAAGGCATCTGTGCGCCGGGAGGCATCAGCAATCGACTTCAGCGACAGGTCGGCACCTGTGTAGAAGCTCTCGCGCAGTCCCCGGCTCAGTGCGAGATGCACGCCCAGGCCGCGGCGGTTGCGGTTGGCGATGTTCAGCGGGTTGTTGCCGTCGTTCTCCGTTGGCGAAGTTGTGGCGACGGTGAAACCGCCTGCGATCAGCCGGGTCCTGATGGCGTCGATGAGTTCGGTGTCGAGGCCGCTGATGTAAGTGGTGAGGTCGCTGCCGCTGGCTCCGTGCCAGGACACGGTCCACTCCACCGTGCGCAGGACTTGGAAGAGGATGGGCTCGTCGAAGTGGGTGCTGGTGACGTGCAGCGTTGTGTTGCCGCTGCTCATGACGCCCTGGAAAGTGTAGAAGCTCTGGTTGGTCGTCGCGGCGCAGTGGTCGGCGAGTTGTGTGGTGGGCGCCTCGATTTCGCCACCGTGGATGGCAATGTGGGCGCCGCGCGCTCCAATGACGGCTCGCTGGGAGATCAGGTAGTCCGTGCCGAGAGTCTTGTGCGTGGCGAGGTCGGCGTAGTTCGAGTAGGTGTCAGCCAAGGGACGGTTCTCCTTACGTGATACTCAGCGGTACCCGCGCATTGACGTAGAAGCTGTCACCGGCGTTGCGGGTGAAGCTGGCGGGTTTGTCGAAGTGGACGGCACCTGAGGTGTTGACGTAGCCCCAGCTCGTGATGAAGGTGCCATCGGCCTTCGCCTCGACGACCGGGTAGCCGATCTCCCACTTGGCGCTGAAGTAGCCGGCAGGCAGGGTGAAGGCAACGGCGGAGGCCGCCGGGTCGGTGATCTTCAGCGCACCGCACAGGTGCAGGCTGCCTTCGATGTCCCTCCGGAACTGGAGCGGGTTGACGGCGCCCTGAGCGGCGAAGCTCGTCGTGGTCGCCCACCCGGCGGTCAACGACGGGTCCGTCCAGGAGTCGCTGCTGCGCAGCGGGGTGGTCGCGGAGACCGTGATGCCGTCGAGGGCGCCGACGGCCAGTTGTGCTCCGCTAATCAGGCCGGGCTCGGCAGTCCAGTAGACCAGCCGTGTGCCGCCGCCTTCGAACGACACCCACACCCTCTCCCCCACAACGGCCTGTCGGGTGACCTGCCCCGTGGGGGAAGCCCATCCCGTGACGACGTTGCCAGTCACCTGCGGGATTCGCAGTCGTACGCGGCCCTGGCCTTGCGGGTCTTGGGCGTGGGTGACGACCGCGGCGTAGACGTCGCTGCTCATCGAGGTCAGCGCCATGGTCAAGCCCTCCCCATGTGGTGCGCCCGCCAGCGCCCGTCGATCAGCGCCGCGCCGTCGGGGATGGCATCGACCCGGCCGGCCTTCGGTACCGAGTCCAGTCCGTCGAGCCGGTTGCGACCGAGGACCACGTCGGTCAGGTAGACGCCGGCAGCGGGCCGGTTGGGGGCGACGGAGATGCGGTGTGTGGCCGAGCGGACCATCCACACGCCGGCATCCTTGGGGCCGAGCGCGCCGCCGGCGACCGCCAGTTCCGTACCAGGACGCAGTCGGCAGTCACCCACGACGGTCGCTTCGCCGTGCACCCACAGGGTGTCCTTGCGCACCTCCGCCGCGAGGATTTCTTGGGCTTCTGCCTGGTTGGCGAAAGGGCGCCTGGTGCTGTACTGGGTCGTCGTGGCGTCCTGCGTGCCGTCGGCGACGACACGCAGCAGCGCGCGTGTGGTCGTGTTGAAGGAGTACCCCTCGCGCCGGGTGCGCCGACCGCCGAGCGGGTCGAGGTGGCCAGCCGTGGACTTCCACGTCTTGACTGTGTCCGTCCGGTCCTTGGCATACCGGAACTGCGGCAGTTCCTCTCCCGACTCGCGCAGCGACACCAGCGGATGCGTGATCGAGATCGTCGTTCCGTTGGCGACCATCCGGAGGCCGACTTCGTCGCTCAGATCTCGTAGGAAGGCGAAGTCGGACACGGACTGCTGGGGGAGGTTCTCGAAGCGCCGGCTGCTCTGCTGCACCTGCGGGCGTAGGCCCGCGGCTCGGATGATGGTGCGTGCAGCGTACGAGGCGGTCGCCGTGGTCCAGAGGCGGTTGGTTTGGGACTGCATGTGGTGGGTTGGTCCGAGGCATGTATAGACGACGGGGACGAGGACGGAGGCCGCCGTGGAGTGGTGCACGTCGGCGCCCTTGATCGCCACGGACGTGACGTAGCCGTAGAAGGACGTCGACCGCGCCGTGTCGCCGAAGCGGAGGGCGATGGCACTGCCTTCAGTCTCGACGCCGGCAGCATCCAGCAGCCATCCCCCGGCGGGGGACGAATTGCGCTGCACCTGGTGCAGCACCGTGATCTGGGCAACCTCGTGCAGCGACTCCCCCTGTGAGATCGCCACATCGGTGACCCATTTGCTTCCGCTCAAGGCGGGGGTCTCCAAGGATATGATCGGCCACGTGCTAGACAATCGGGATCCTAATCCGTGTGCTGGCGGGGACACTTGTCCAGTCCAGGATCTGTGGGTTGACGTCAGCTATTCGCCACCACTGGGAGGCTTCACCGTAATGACGGTGTGCCAGCAGATCCGCTCGATCACCTTCCGCCCAGGTATATATCTGCACAGTCGCTGACAGCACACCTGCCCCCTTCGGAAGGATCACGCTACGGGACTTCCCGTCCTTTCCGGTAATGACCGCCGTGACGTTGGATGCATATCGAGAGTTCGCAGAAATCACGACTATGCGCCCTTCGTCGACAGATCCACCGTAAGGCTGATCCCGCACCGTTGAGGGATCATCTCTCGCGAGAAATGGGTGTACGCGACAGTCAAGCCCGACACGATTCCGTAATAGGACAGGGTGTTGTTCACCAGGAGACCGATACCCGACGTCGAACCGCCGAAGAAGAAGCTGCACGGGGTGGGTTGCATCGCTCGAAGCGCCTTCTGCTGCGCGCCCTTTGCCGTGACGTCGTAGGCTCCAGTGACGTTGTAGAGCGCCTCCACATCAGCGAGCACACCCCTGGTCCCTGCCTCGTCGTAGAAGCTCGGCCTGGCCCCATACATTTCGTAGGTCCTGTCAAAAAGCAGATCAAACGCGAGCGTCCCGATCCCCTGCGCCCCGATAATGTTCCCGTCCGTCGACATCTGATCCGCCGACAGGTTGTATCCCTGCTGGTGACTGAGGTTAATCGTCGAGGGGTTGAACAGAAAATTCACGATCAGATAGCCGCCCGTGACGGACTTCTCTTCCCGGTAGATCGCACCTCTCCAGAAGCCCGGATTCTTCTTTGCTGCGAGTCCGAGTGCCGGGACGTTTCGCATCCTCGGATCGAACTGCGGATTAGCTGCGTTGACAGGAGACATCAGACCCCCATTCCGAGTTGCTTGATGCGATTGTCAGCCGTGATGCATTCGACGACCTTCTTGGCTGCATCGGAGGCCGCCCGGTCGGTCATCACACCGCTTACGGTGATCTGGATAGCGCCCTGCGCGAAAGACAGTGAGACACCTCCGCCTGGCCCGCTCCCCACGGCGGCCGAAGCTGCGGCGCCGGCCGGTGAGATGACGTTCACCGAGTCCTTGATCAGAGCCTGGCGGATTGTCTCCGCCTTGGGCGCCGGTATGATCATTTCGCCCTTGTGGACCTGAGCGGTGAGGTCCTCGGGGATCTCCCAGGCGCCGGACGCGTACCAGTGGGGATTACGCCGCTGCCAGAGGTCCCACGCCTTGGACGGCGTCCCGTAGTCCGGCCGTTCGGCGATGTACTCCATGCCCCACTTGATCTGGGTGGCCGGGTTGGTCTTCCAGTCCTTGCCTGCGGAGTCGTACTTGCTCGCGGGCAGCGCCTGAGCAATTCCGTACGCGCCCGAGCTGGGGTTTGTTGCGGTGGTGTTCCAGCCGGACTCGTGCTGCCAAAGCTGGTACAGGGCGTCCCAGTCCTTGCCCGTCCAACCTCGCTGCGCGGCCATCTTCTTGCCCAGGGCCACGTTCCCCTGCGGGTTCGAGGGGGCACTGGCGACCGCAGAGGAGCTGTCCGCGTTGGTGGATTGGCCAGTGCCCTTCTTCTGTGGCCCCATCGTGAAGCCGGCGCCACCCGACAGGGCTGCCGCGAGGGCGTCGACCTCCTCGGCGCTGAAGCTGCTGCCGACTCCGCCGTACCAGCCGGAGTCGCCGGCGCCGGCCTGCGCGTCAGTTTGCTTGGTGTCGGTGTTGTAGCTCGCCGCGGCACCCACACCGCTTGCGACTCGACGGACGTCCTTGATCTCGCCGAGGCTGAAGGAGCGCACGCGCACGTCCAGTCCGGTGCGCGGCGCCTCGACGAGCTTGCCGTTGCCGAGCGCCAGCATCACGTGGCCGGGCTCAGGGAACAGCAGGTCGCCTGCTTGGATGTGCTGCTTGTCTACGTCAACGCCAGCTTTCATCTGCTGCTGGGACGTGCGCGGCAGCTCGATGCCGGCCTGCCGGAACGCCCACTGTGTGAGCCCCGAGCAGTCGAAGCCCTGGCCGGGCATCTCGCCGCCCCAGACGTAGGGCACGCCGACCTGTGTGAGTGCCGCCTGGATCGCCTTGCCAGCGTTGCCGCTGGACTGGTGGCCAGCAGTGGCAGTTGCCGTCTTGTCGTGACCGCCAGAGGACGTCGAGGTTGTAGCGCCGCCGAAGATGCCGGTGGGCAGCAGACTCTTACCGATGTTCCAAACTGACTTGAGTTGCTTGACCGGCTCCTTCGCAGCCGTGCCCCACGAACCGGAGAAGCCGACGACCTGCTTGATGCCGGGCAGTTCGAGCAGGGAGTTGATCGCGCCCTCGAAGCGCTGGACGGCCGTAGTTGCGGTCTCCAAATTGTGGGCGAAGGAGTCGCCCATGGTGGCGTCGTGCTGCCGCTCTTGGGCCTCGAACGTCTTGCGTGTCTGGCCCAGGCCCTCGCTCACGCCGTACTTGCTCAGCTTGGTGCGTGCGGCGTTGCCCTCCTTGCCGGTCTGGGAAGCCTCAGAGATGAGCTTGTCGGCCTGGGCCGCTGACATATGGGAGTTGCGCAGGAGGGTGTTGCGCCCTCGCATGTACTCCTTCAGGTTGTCGATTGTGTCCTCGTCCCAGCCAGCCGTCTGGCCGAGTTGGTCGACGTTGTAGTCGAGGACCTGGCCGGAAGCGGTGGCCGCTGCGAACTTCTTGCTGTCGATCGACGTCGACCCGAAGGTTCGCTGCATGATGTTGTCAGCGAGCGTGCCGATTCCTGTCGCCTTGCCGCCCTGGCCGATCAGACGCCCGTAACCGAGGCGCTGCGCTGCGAGCGACGCCTGCGGGTTGTAGAGGCTGGAGTACAGCTTCGCGCCGGTCTCCGCGTCCAGGCCGGCGACGTACGAGGCGCCGAAGGCGTTGCCGCGTGCGGCGGACTGTGCGGATGTGCCGTAGGTCAGGCCGAAGTTCTTGTCGAGGAGGAAGTTCGCGTTGCTGGCGTCCTCGGTGGACTTGGCGACGACCATGCCGTAGCTGTGGTCGCGGATCGCGTTCTTCCAGCCCCACTTGTCGTAGCCCGACGGCGCGCCACCGGAGGCGATGGAGGCCCAGTTGGTGTACCGGTCCATCTCCTCCATCTGCGGCTTCAGACGGTCGCCGTACTTCACCGCCTGCTGGTAGACGGTGTTGACCGGCCCCTTGCCCAGGGTCGAGGGAGGACTGTCGTCGACGCCGTTGGTCGCCTCGTCCGACGGCACGGTCGAGGAGAAGCCCTGCTGCGGAGGCGCGGTGTAGTTCTGCTGCTGCCTGCCCAGGTTCAGGACCGAGCCGTTGCGCGTGGCGTAGACACCGCCGCCGCTGACTCGGGCGCTGGAGAGGCCGGCGCCGCGGTTGTAGGACCACATCCGCTGGCCGATGCGCAGGCCGTACGTCGGGTTGTTGGCGATGTTCTGCCGTCGTATCGCCTCGTCGAAGAGGGAGCCGTAGTAGGCATCGGCGTTCGCCTGTCGGGCTTGCGCCACTCGTTCCGGCGTAACACGGGACACCAGGGCCGGGTTGATGCCAGGGTTTCGGGCCTGCTGACGAGACTGTCGCGCCGCCGCGCGAGCCTGGGCTGCCGCCTGGGACGCGGAAATGTTCTGCTGGTACTGCTGGCTTGCCTGCGAACCGTAGGTGGCCGCGAAGTTCTGCTGCGCGTCCAGGCCCTGCTGGTTCACCATCTGCTGGCGACTGGCCCGCGCCTGTGCGGACTGGGCCTGCATCTGGGCCTGCATCTTCGCCCGCTGCTGCCGGCCGGCCTCCCGAGCCTGCGCCGCTGCCAACGAAGCGGACATGTGCTGCGACAGCCCGTTGTCCTGGTAGCCCCAGCCCCGCGCGGCAACCATGGCCTGCTGGCTGAACGCCTCCTGCCGCGAGACTCGCGCGGCGGACAGGCTCTGCTGCGCCGCGATCTGGGCCTGGTGCCGCGCGGCCAAGCGGTCGGCCATGGGCCCGCTGTAGACCCGTCCCGTCGTCGGGTGCGTGAAGGTGCCCCCGGCCTGGGTGACGGTGTTGGCCGGCGGGTGGGAGATCGGGGCCGGGTTGATGCGGGTGGTCTGGTTGGCTGCGGGGAATGCCTGAGTGGGCATGCCCCGGAACGCTGCGCCTCGGGTGGCCGAGTTGACCGCACCCTGGAGGGCACGGTTGAGGGCAGCGATGTTCGCACCGAGCTTGTTGATGTCCTGCTCGACCTTGTCGGCCGCGCGCTGCATTCCGTTCGTGCCGAGGAGGCGGCCTCCGAAGTTGGGCTCTGCCCGGTTGATCTCGTTGTCTTCAGCCACTGGAAGCCGCCGCCTCCCTTCTGTTCTTGACCCAGACGGCCAGGTCACGCCAGTACTCGCGCTCCTGGACCGTCAGTTGCTTGATCTCGCTGAGCTGCCACTCGGGGTGGGCGTAGGCGAGGGTTGTGATGTCAGCCCGTGCTGCTCGGGCGTCAGAAATCGCGAAAGAGGTCCGCCACGCTGAGCGGGAGCGGCACCTCCCCGCCGCACGCCTCGTGCTCGATCGACAGCTCCAGCAGCCGCGGTCCGGGTTGCTTGGCGGCGAGCTGGGTGAGGATGGTGCGTCGGTCGGCCAGGCCGAGGGACTTGGCGAGGTCCTCGCCGCCGGGCTTGGTGGTGCCCTGGTCGTCACGGGTCTCGACGAGGCACCGGGACAGGAGGATCGAGTTGTGCTCGGCGTTGGTGGCCTTCGGGTCGGCGAGCATGGCCGCCTGGTCGGCTCCGGTCGGGAAGCGGACGATGGCGTAGCCGCCCTTGCGCAGCGGGACTGTCAGCCGGCCGACCTCTGCCGACTGGGACTTGATGTCGCCGAGCGAGATGGTGGCCGCGAAGTCGTCGCCGCAGGCTGGGCAGATGATCTCGGCGAACTCCATCTCGTCTCCGAAGGTCACCCGCCTGATCGCGAGGACCAGGGCATCGCGGTCGCCGAGGAGGAGCTGCGGGAGGACGTCGGAGGTGGCTGGCACATCGCCGATGCGGACGGTTCCCAGCTCCAGCAGCGACTCCAACAGGCGCAAAGGGTTGGAGCGGACGCGGGCCAGGGCCTCCTCGTCGGCGCCCGTCAGCTCGCGCACCTCACCCTCGGTGATGATGTGGTCGTCCCGGACCAGGCCCGCGGGCAGGGTGACGAGGCAGTCGGCGGGCGCAGGTATGGACGGCGGCTCGCCGGCTGAGTCGGTGAGGAGGGACTGGATGGTGGCGGTCGCGCCCTGGGTGTCCCCGAGGACGTCGACCTGCCGACCACCGGCGGGAGAATCGAAGGTCCAGTCGTACTGCGTTTCAGTCATGAGTGATTTCCTTGTGTCGGGGATTACTTGATGACCGCGTAGGAGTTCGGGCCGTAGCTGTCGGCGACCTTGAAGTCCCACCCCTCATGAGCAAAGGTCAACTGGGAAACGGCGAAGGTGTTGCTGCCGGCATCGAGGTCACCAAAAGCTACCGAGGTGGGCCAGGCGTTGTAGAGCCGCCATACGGCCTTCACTGCGGCCTTGCTCTTGGTGACCGGGTGATCGATGAGCATGATGTCGATCGTCGCCCGGAATTCAGAGCCGGTGTCAGAACCGGATCCGTTACCCTGCATGACGTCGAAAAGCTGGTACACCCAGTTCACGAGGTTCTGGTCGCCGGGCATCATTCCCTTGGAAAGGGTGACCGGACTGAAGTCGCTCTGACCCAGAGGCTGTTACCTCTCCGGTTTCCCGGAGCGGGCTGGTCATTTCTGCCAGCCTCTCGCGCTCTCACGCGAGTTCGGACTCTATCTTCACCCCGATGGGGTGTCCCGTACATAGTCTCTGAACCTTCCCGTCGGTTTACCAGGCGGGCTCGGCTGCTGATTTTCCCTACCCTCGAACTTTTCAAGCCGTCGCGCTCGGGCTTTCACCCCACGCTGTGGCGCCGAGGTCTAACAGGATGTTCCAGCAATTCTCGGGATTTTCACTCGCTACTTACGCAGCGAGGGCCCAGTCAATTCGAGGCATCTTCTGAGTGGTCGTGTTCATGCCGCCGGCCCGGTAGGCGATGACGTCGGTCGTCACGCTGAGACCGCTGACGGACATGAAGCCGAGCTTCGGATAGGCCGAGGACAGCTTGCCGACCTGGCTGATCTGGACGTGGAACTTGAACGAGCGAAGGGGGTCCGTCTGTCGCGTGGCCAGACTCTGGCTCTGCGAGACGGTCTTGAGGGTGGATGCCATTCACTACTCCCGTAGCACGAAGTGCGCCAGGTGGTTCTCCAAGTGAATTCCGAATTGAGCGTCGAGGGGTTTACGACGGGACAGGACTCGCATCCCGCCCCGATTCCTTACGCGGACTCAGTTACCGTCGCGCCGCCGTCGTACTGGCTGATGTGGATTGCGACGAACTCGGCCGGTCGCGCGACTGCGATACCGACGTCGATGTGCACTTCGCCGTTGTCGACCGTGGTCGTGGTGTTGTTGCTGTCGTCGCAGATCACTAGGAAGGCGGTGTCCGGGGTGGTGCTCGCGAACTGGCCGGCCTGAGCCTGAGTGGTGAGTTGCTGCGAGAGCGTGGCCGCGATGGAGTGCCACAGGTCAGGCGTGTTGGGCGCGAAGACGGCAGACCGCGTCAGGTCGACGAGGATCTTGCGGGTGTAGGTCAGCAGCCGGCGAACGGCGACGTACCGGTCGGGGTAGCCAGGTTTGAGGGTTCGCGCACCCATGATGCAGATGCCGCTCTGCGGGATCGCCCTGATGACGTTGATGCCCCAGGCGTTGAGGTTGTCGAGCTGGGCGTTGGTGAACCGCAGCTCCGTCGAGTACACCCCGCTGAGCCGGCTGAGGGTGCCGGCAGCCGACTGGTGCGGGCCGTAGAGGGTGTCCGTCTGGGAGATCTTTCCGAGGACCGCACCGCCGGGCGGAAGGATGCGGGTGGCGCCCGAGGCGACAGACGACGGGTCCGCCGTCACCAGCCAGGGGCCGTAGACCGCGACGTACGAGCTGGCCTTCAGCGGCGTCGGGCTGGTCGAGGTGTTGGCCGCGGGCGACAGCTTGCCGTAGTTGGTGACGGCGGTGGCCGCGTCCAGGGAAGCGGTGTGCGGTGCGTCGACCACGACAAACGCGTATCCGTATTCCTCGGCCCAGGTGATGATGTTGTTCAGGATCGAGGTGTCGGTGACGCCCGGCAAGTTGATGTTGACGATCTCGCCGGTCGCTTCGAGTTGCTTGGTCGCCTCGACGAGGTCGGGGGAGGCGCTGCCGTCGATGCCGCCAGTCAGCGGGGTACCGGTCTGGATCGCAGGCGTGAGCGACGCAGACCAGGCATCGGTGGCGACGTAGTCGGCCTTGACGAAAGCCGAACCGTTGACCGGCGAGTTGATCATCGCGACCAGGTTGCGGGAGTCGGCGGGGTCGAGCGAGACGTCGTTGTACCGGTCTGCGACGTACGCGTCCGTCGTCCCACCGACCTTGACGGCCAGGTTGAAGCGGCCGGTGCCCGTGTGGGCGTCGGAGACGTCGATGTAGATCTGGTTGCCGAAGGCGCCGGCTGCACGCGCGGTGAGGCTGAGCAGGGCCTCGGGGGTGGTCTGCCTGTCGTTCAGAGTGACGTGTGCGGCGACCGAGTCGGACGGGACAGCGCGGCAGACGTACGCCTTGCCGCCGCCGTTGGCGAAGTAGGAGTAGACCGCGTACGGCAGCAGATCGGTACCGTTACCCCAGCCGCCGTAGACCAGGTTGAACTGGGACCAGGACGTGATCAGCGTCGGTACGGCCGGACCGAAGTTGTGGGCGCCGACGAAGGCTGCGATGGCCTCGCCGGGATTGGTGGAGACCGGGTTCGATATCGCATCCAGCGTCTCATCCACGTAGATGCCGGGGCGCAGGAAAGTCGCCATAGAGAAAGCTCCTTCGGGGCCTACTGGCCGAGGGGATGTGTGGTGAGTTCGACCGTCTGGACGGGCTTGATCTCGGCGATCTCGTCGAGGAGTTCAGCGCTCACGTGGAGCAGGTAGTCGACCTGCCACAGGCGCTTGCGCTGGTTGTCGCGGCCCTCGTTGAATTCGGGTCCGCCGGCAACTTCAAGACGCCTTACGGTTCCGTCCTGCGGAACTTCCAGGTAGGCCCAGCGCGGGTGGAGATAGTCCCTTGCGGATAGCGTCTGCGCGATGTTCGCTGCGTGGCGCTGTTTTCGCGTGTAGACGGTGACCTGGTACTCGAACAGGTACGGGATGGGTTCCGTCGCCAAGTAGGACTTGGTGTCGTCGTATCCCTCTGGGGTGTAGCCGAGTTCGACGGTGCCGCGGTGCTCGCGCTCGTGGTCGGGTTCTATGCGGGTGCGCTCGATGACGATGAGCGGGAAGGTTGCGGTCGCCAACTCGTTCTCAGGGAGGCGGAATCGCACATCGACTGGAAGGCCCTCAGCAGGTGCGTTGGTGTCCTTGACGACCAGGCCCTGGAGCTTCGCTTTGATGGCGGCGTCCTCGTTGGATATCCAGGGCATCAGGGACCTTCCAGTGATTACATTGACGTTCCTCCGAATTCAGGATTGCAGGGTTCGGGGGAATCTGTTACAGGTCCAGTTTTAGGCGACGGCGGCCCAGACGCAGTTCGTGTCCGGCGTAGCGCTCGTCATCGTGTAGTTGGGCGGAAGCGAGGTCTGGCCTGTGGCCGAGCGGCAGAACCGGTAATTTCCAGGAGTCAGATGGGCGTTTCCGGGGGTGAAGTTTCCGAGGGTGCTGCCGCACGCGAAGGTCGGGCTCGTGGCCCCGTTCACGAGGAAAGCGATGTAGTACTTGCCGGCTGCTGCCCCGTACGAGGACGTGAGTGCCAGCGTCTTGTCGCCCGCGGTGTTCCATACGGTAGACAAGTCGTTGGTGATACCGACTCGGCTGCCGCTGGCGGTGTAGAGCGCGGCCAAGCACTGGCCTGGGGTGAGGCCCGATCCACCCGCGCCAAGGGTGGCGCACAGGTTGCTAATGGTGGCCGCGCTGCGCAGAACGACCTCGACAAAGTAGATGCAGCCGACGCTGAGTGTGGTGCCGGTCGTCGAGCAGCACGCTGGGTCGAATGTCCAGCCAGTCAGCCCGTGATCGCTGGGCTGGAAGTTGGCCGGCGCCGAGCCTCCGGTGGACAGGTCGACGACGGTGCCGCCTGATGTTCGCATCTTGAGCACGCCGCCCTGTGAGTACAGCAGTGCACCACCGGTCGGATTGCTCGTAGGGGCCGTGGAGGCGTCCTTGACACTGACAATCGCCCCGGCTCCGCCTCCGAGGTCAACGGTTGTGGAACCGAGTTGGAGGGCTCCGGTCATGTAGTGGGTCGTCCGGCTGATGGGGTTGCCGGCGGAGGTCACCTCGAAGGTGATGTTGCCGTTGACGTCCTTGAACCGGGCGATCGACGGGGCCGTCGAGGACGCCGCGGTCACCTCGAACGCCACGGTGCTGGCGTCGTTCTGCTGGATGGACAGGCGGCCGGCGTAGGCAGGTCCGTCGATGGCGAGGCTGCCTGTGACGAGGTTGTCGACCATCCAGGCGCCCTGGCGCAGGGTGGCCGGTCCAGGGCCGGTATGAGCAGCGGCGTAGGTGTAGCCGGAAAGTCCCCTAAGCGACAGGTCGGCTGTGATGACCCCTTCGGCATACTGCGGGAGACCGTATCCGTAAACAATGGCGTCCGCGCGCCTACGCTTTCGGAGATAGACGCCGTCGCCCTCGGAACTTCCGTTGACGCTAGTGTTAGCCTCGATCGTCCATATATAGGTGGAGTCGAAGGCATACACAATTCCGGTGTGTTCGCTTCCGCCTGCCCCGTAAAAGACCTGGCTCCCGACTGCCGGATACCAACTCCAGCGGCTTGCCGCCTGGAACCAGGCAACGCCTGTCGAACAGTCGGCAGTGCGCGGAAATAGGTTCGCGACACCGGCTCTCATGGCGACCCACGAGGTGAAGGTCGCACACCAGGACTGGCCGTCGGCCCAGGCGAGACCGGGGACTTCAGCGGCGTAGCGTGTCACGTTGGTCCAGCCGCCTTCGGAATAGCCTTCGTGGACGCCAACTTGGCTCTTGGCGACCGCTATGACGAGCGGCATCTGGGCAATGACCATGGGTGTCCTTGTCAGCTCGCGAGGAGCGCGGTGATGACTCCTGCGACGTAGGAGTGGCCGGCGTCGGACATGAGGTGGGAATCCGTTCCTGCGGCGCCCGGAGTTGACGGGTCAGCCCAGTAGCCCTGGGAGGCCCAGTAGTTCCAGGAGTTCCGGCCGAGAGACCAGAGATTGATGACGGCTGCCTCGAATGCGGTAGCGAGGCCGTGGGCGCGGTCGATGAAGTCCTGGTAGCAGAAGGTCGTGGTGTCTGCTGTACCGATGTGTGGGAGCAGGATGACGATGTCGGTGGTGCCGGTGGCTGCTCCGCCGTCACGGATGTTGGACAGGTGCTGCCGCACGGAGTTGGCCCAGGTGTCGGCGTCGATGCCGCTGATGACGTCGTCTGCGCTAACCGCATAGATCACCAGGTCGGCAGGGTAGTTTGGGCCGCCGTTCCAGGGGAGCCTCAGCCTTGGCAGGTATTCGTTGGCGACGGCCCCGCGCCGGGAAAAGTTGTTCATGACAACGCCCGTTGAGTTTTCGCCGGCTACGCCGCAGACCGCGAGGTACGTGCTACCTGTGGTGCCCGCGTTGGCGATCTTGATGGTGTGTGTGCCGGCGGTGAGGCCGGTGATCTTGGTCGCCATCACCGCGAGGCCAGTGCTCGCGGTGTCTGTGACAGCGACCGCGGCACCGCTGTCGATGGTGTAGGTCCAGGGCGAGTGCTGGCCGTCAGCGCCGAGAGTGTAAATCGTCGCGGTGGTGCCTCGCACGGCGAAGGTCAGGGTGTCACCAGTGGTCGAGCTGTAGAGATACCCCCAGCCGGGCCCGGCGGAGTAACCGCCGATGGTCCAGGTACCAGTCTGGCTGATCAGCTCACGCGAGGTCGTCCAGGCGGTAATCGCGGTGCTGTCCTGCCCCGCGATCCCCTGCGCGCTGAGCAGCGAGGTGTAGTAGCCGGTGCCGCCGTCCCCGTACCCGCTCTGGAGCGCGGTTGCCAGCAGGCCGGGCCAGGACTTGGCTCGGAGCCGGGAAGCGGGGAAGCCGGCGGCGGTGGAGCCACCGATGACTGCGATGGTCGCCTTGCCCGAGCCGGCCTTCGCAGCATCGCGCTGGGGCCGCCAGAACTCCCCCCAGCCCGGCGGGACAACGTGGCCCCTCTTGCCCTGGAAGACAGTGTTGGGATTCGAGGCACCGCCCGCAGCTGAAGGGAGTTGGCTCGCGGTGAGCTTGCCGTCTGTTCCGAGGGTGGCGAGGCCGCCGGCTACTCCAACTTGGGAGACGTCGAGGACGGTGTGACCGCACTGGCTCAAGGAGCCGTCTGTCCCCAGCAGAGCGGGGCCGACCCGCCGTAGCGTCACGTCTGGATCATCGGCACCGGTACCGAAGCCGAGAACCCCGTCAGGAGTGATCTGGACGCGGGGCTTGGTGTCGGTGTCCATCTGTACGGCAAACGCCGGCCCCTGACTGACAGGTATGGCCACGCGAGCCGGCTGCCCGAGCTGCTGGTACCGTGCGTCCGCCTGGTCGCGAGTCATGTAGTTGGTGGAGATTGCGGTCCCAGCGGCGGTGTCCGCGTAGGTAGTAAGGCGCTCCTCCACGAAGGCGTCGGGGCGTTCGTAGGTCATGTGGCTCCTCGATGTGCCGGGCGATCAGCGCTCGCCAGCTCTCACTGCGGGGATGTACTGGGCGAAGTTGGCGTCCGCGGTCAACTCGTCAGCCTTGACCTCGACGGCGGTGATGGACACGAGGACGTCTTGCCTGCGGATCTGTCCGAGGATCGACATCTGGGCGATCCTGAACAATCTGCCGTCGTAGGCGATGCGGTCCCGCAGGTAGAAGTCGGTGTGGATGTCGGCCTGCGTAAGGCCGACCTTCTGTATCTGAGCGAACCCTGCGGTGATTTCCAGCGAGTCGACGGTGTAGAAGCCGCGGTCATCCTCTTGGTCGCCGGCCTCGACGTGGGTGGCGTGCAGAACCGGCACGGGCCAGGGGCCGTCGTAGGCCAGGCCGCCCTCGTCTCCCTCGTCGTAAATGTCATGGGATACCGAACGGGCGTGGGAGAAGCGCCAGTAGGAGATGACGTCCCCGACGTGGCGCTGCCACGCGCGCAGGCCCCGGTCGATGCGTTCGACCTCGTCGGTGGCGGAGAAGCGCCCCCGCTTCCAGTCGGCTCGGCTCATGCAGCCCACCCGGTGTAAGTCGGATTCGGGATGCCGGATGGGTCGCGGTCGTGCTTGTCGATCTGCGGCAGGACGCGCTCCGGGTAGGCGTTGTCGTCGTACTCGCGGTCGACGTAGACGGGCACGTACCGGCCGGTGGTGCGCGAGACCCTGCGGAGGTTGGCCATCTCGATCCGGAACAGGCCGATGTTGAGTTGTCGGCACAGGTCCTCGTACCGGTCGGTCAGCACCGAGATCTGGTGCAGGACCTGGGTGTAGCGCTGTCCGCGGTTGACGTGGGTGCCTTCGCCCGTGCTGATGTCGACGTCGCTGGACGCGTCGGTGGCGACCGCCCACAGCGCGTTGACCACGGCGAGGAGTACCAGTGGCAGTTCCTCGACGTCCGGGAGGTTGTCCAGCGTCAGGGTCTCGTCGGCGTAGCGGATGAAGCCGTTCTGCGAGCGGTACCGGACGGTGACGTGGCGTTGGTGGCAGTGCTGGAGGACAGCGTCCCGCAGGTGCTGGGTCAGTTCCTCGTCGGTGAGCATTCCCGCGGCCGAGCCTTCGACGATGAGTGTCTGGCCGAGCGGGAGCGGTGCGTGCTGGTTGAGGAGCGTGATGCGCCCCTCACGTCCGTCGACCTGGTAGTCGGTGCCGGCGACCAGGTCGGTGAGGACCTGGCCGTTGAGGAGGCTGACGCGGGCCAGAGTGACGTTGACGGCGCTGAGGTCGTAGTCCGTCAGCTCTCCCGTGCCGGCGAGGACGTCGCGGAAACCGCTCCCGAAGTCGCCGAGTTCGGAGCGCATGCGGGCGAGGATTCGGGTCAGCTCTGCCATGAGTCGAGCCCAATCGCCAGGCCGCCAGTGCTGAGCAGGAGGCTCTCGTTCTGGCTGGCGGATACGGGGGAATCGAGCTGCCACACCGCGATCACGGCTCCGGCCGTCCCACTGGCAGCGCTGACGAGTGCGGCGTGTGTGGCGACCACGCCCATGCCGCCGGAGGCGGTGAAAGGCCCGAAGAACACGGGGACGGAGTTGGACTGGCTTGATCCGCCGCCATCAGGTGACCCCGCCTGGGTGAAGGGCAGCATCTGGCGGCTGTATCCGGTCGCAGACACTTCGAGGGTGGCCATAGTCGTCAACGTCGTCTGCCGGCCCGGATCGGCGGTCAGCAGCGCCAGGTACACGCTTCCAGAGCCGTCCGTGCGGGTGCCAATCAGACCACTGAGCCAACTGCCGCTGGTGTCTGTCTTGGCCTGCGTCGAGAAGCCGTTGAGGAACGCGACCGGGAGGTAGTCCACGAGTCCCGCCAGGCTCTGCTGCTGGTACAGCTTCAGGAGGTACGCCCGGATCATCGAGGCGGAGGGAGCCGAAGAGCTGCTCGCGGTGGCGGTCACGAACTGGAGCGACGCACGCTCGGCGACCTGAGTGAGGTATCCAGACATCACGCCACCTTGATCGTCAGTGAGCCCGACTGCGCGAGCAGTGATTCGCCCTGGGCGGCGGTGGCAGGGACGTCCAGCGGCCACACAGCCAGCACGGCGTAATCGGTGCCGGTGGCGGCCGTGACCAGAGCCATGTGTGTCACAGCAGCGCCGGAACCGGTGGGATCGGTGAACGGGCCGAACACGACGCTGCCGACGAGGTCGACCTCGGCGGGCGTCCCGGACTGGATGACGAACTGTCCACCGGTCTTGGGCGCGGACAGGGGGACGACCTGCCGCTGATAGCCGGCGGCCGCGAGTTCGTTCGCCAGGCTGGCGGCGACGTCTCCCGGATCGGCCGTCGACAGCGCCAGGTACACCGACCCGCGCGGGTCGTCCGGCAGTGCCTGAACCGTGGTTCGTACAGCAGCGGAGCCCATCGCGTCGACCTGGTCCAGGAGGTGAAGGAGGTACGCCTTGGGTGCCCAGGCTCCTGGAGCACTCGCTTCTCCCCCGCCCCAGTGCCGAACCTGGTGCGCCTTCAGCAGCCGGTCGGCCACGGCGTCGGTGCCGGACGTGCTGTCCTCCCCACCCCCGGTCATGAGGGTGAGCAGGGCATGCGCAGCCTGCCGGGTGAGGTATCCGTTGGCCATCACACACCGCCCGTCGGGGCGGGGTCCGGGGCGGACGGAACGACAGGCTGCCCCGGCTCGGTCGGCGCGGCCGGCAGGTCGGTCTGGAGGGCGAAGGCGGCGTCGAACGTCGAGACCGCGATGGCGAGGGTGCGGTCGACCGACGCGCCGGGGAAGGTGACCGTGTCCTCGTAGGTGGAGAGGACGACGTCTTCGACGCAGTAGCCGACGCCGGCTGTGCCGGGCGGGACGATCTCGAACGGCGTCACCGCGGAGCCCTGTGGGACGGAGCCAACGCCGTTGCCGTAGCCGCCTTCAGCCGTCAGCACATAGGGCTGACCGAGTTCGATGTCACTCACGAGATTTCTCCTGGAAGGGCGCAGACGAAAAGGGGAGAGGGAGATCCCTCTCCCCCGTGGGCTCAGGGGCTGGCTCAGTGCCAGATCAGGCCCTTCTCCTCCAGGTGGTCGGCGACGTACGCGGGTACCCGGTAGGGCACGCCGACCTCGAAGGTCAGGTAGTTGCCCTGGCCGATGACGACGTCGGTGAGGTTGGTGTTCACACGGATCTCCCGCGGTGACTCCTCGACGACGACCGGCTGCTCCTCCACCTCGGGCCGGGGCTTGTCGACGTAGTCGATGACCGTGTTGGACTTCTCGGCCTCCGCGACGATCGTGGCCGTCGCCATGGTCTTCGCACGTTCCTGGGCCTCGGCGTCGCGCTCCGCCGCGAGCTTCTCCGCCTGGCGGCCGGTGAGGTCTCCGGCGGCCTTTCGGGCAGTCGCCATGTGGTTCTCCTACTCAAGACAATGTTGCGGGATCTCCACAAGTAGGCTCCAGCCGGAGCCTACCCGCAGAGGGTGTTAGCGAAGATTCAACTTCGCTACTACGAATGCCTTAGTTGGTCTCGGCGATGACCACGGACGCGTCGGTGATCAGACCCAGCCCGAAGATCGAGTACCAGGCCAGCAGGTGTTCACGGCCGAAGTCTTGGACGCCGCCATCCCGCAGTTCGACCGGTAGGGAGATGGCGTGACCGAACGCATTGTCACCAATGCAAATGCTCTGGTAGACATCAGCCGGGGTCGTGGTATTGCCGTTGGCGATCTTCTTGACCTGTGTGGTCTCTACAAAAATGACGTCGTCGATCCGACCGATCTCGCCGAGGGAGAACGCACCCGGCTGCGCGTACTTCGAGGACTCGATCCAGGTCGGGTCCTCGCGCAGCCAGCGTGACTGGTGCGGGTGAACGAAACACACGTAGACATCGCCGAGTCTCGGGATGTTGCGGGTGGCGAGGGTCTCGACCATGTCCTTGACCAGGGCGCTGGTGAACCGGCTGTTGCCGGTCAGGCCGGCGCGGTTCGCGGCAGGCGCACCCTTGTCGTACGGAGAGACTCGCGTGATCGCGTTACCCGTGGTGGCCCACTTGTCGTAGCCGTACAGGACGGACGACGCCTGGAGCAGGGTGTCGCGCGCCTGCTCGTCGAGGTACTTGGCCATGTTGCGGCCCAGGAGCCGGCTGCCGGAGGCGAGCACATCGTCGAACGAGGAGTTGAGCAGCAGCTCGGACACCGCGATGGCGTATCCATGCTCGCTGACGGTGATCGAGAACTGCGACGCCGTCAGGGCGTGCGTCTCCATGCGGACGCCTTCGACGAGCTGCGAGGCGTCGCCCAGGTTGTCGTAGCGCATGAAGTGAATCACGAGACCGGGAGAAACGCCCAACTCGGTCTTCTTGACTGCGAACTGCTCGACAATTCGCGCTTGTTACCCGCTGGATGCGGGGCCAGGGCATTTCTGCCTGGCTCTTACGGTTTTCCATCCCGCAAGATCGGACTATATCTTCACCTCCAGCTCCAGCTCACTTCTCACCTAAGAGCTGGACCTGTTGGAGGTGCCTCGCGTGTAGTCTCTACGGAGTCCCAGGTGTTGGGTTCCCTCGGTATTCCCCGTGCTACGAATGAATGCTACGAGGAGGAGGGGTTCACCGATACAGCGTGGTTCTCACTGACCCATCACTGGGTCAGGCGGCCCGAGACCGGAGGATCGGCATCGACTGGAACAAAATTTCCTTCGACCAGAGTTCCTGAATGGCCGGGGAAAGCTGCGAGTTCGCGCCGGAGTAGTTGGTGGGGGACGCCGACAGACGCGGCGTACCGGTGATGGCAGAAGCCATGCTTACATCCCTTACTGGTGCGGCGGATTAACCAACCATGCCCTGACGTGCCGCGGTGCCGGCGGCCGGCAAGAGTTGACCACGGAGCTTGGCGTACTCGGACATGGGCATGTTCTTGATGTCGCCAGCGGAGTACTGGCGGTAGCCGGCGTCCGTGTCGGCCGGACCGACGCCGTAACCGGTGGGAGCGGTGCCTCGCATCGAAGCCCGAGTCGCGACCTGGGTCTGCTGGATCTGGGCGACGATGGCCGCGCTCTTCTGCTTCATCAGCTCTACCGACTGGCGAAGCTCGTTCTCGGTGTTGCCCTGGACGAGGTCGACCAGCTCGGGTGCGATGTCGTCGGCAGCCTGCGAGAGCAGGTCACCACGAACGGTCTGGAGGCGCTGGAACTCCTGCTCGCGGGCGAACAGCTCGCGGTCCTGCTCGTAGCTGGACTGGAGTTCGGTGAAGCGCTTCTCCCACTCTTGCTCGCGCTCCTTGAGCAGGGACTTGGCAGACAGTTCCGCCTGCCGCTTCGCCTCAGCCTCGTCTTCGGCCTGCTTGCGGGCGGTCGCCTCGGAGGCTTCCTTGTCCTCACGGGCCTTGCGGACGGCTTCGAGTTCCTCCTTGGTGGCCTTGAGGATCTCGTCCTGCTGGTTCAGACGCCCGTAGAGCTTCTCGCGCTCCTCGCGACGGACCTTCTCCAGGTCGTCGGCGGTGAAGCGAGCGTCAGTCTGCGGTTCCTTGGGCTGCTCGGGAATGACCGGGACAGTGAGGACCTGGTCGTTGGGGGCACCGTTCGGGGCAGGGGCGGGGGCGTTGGCCGGAAGTGTCATTAGCTCGTCTCCTGGTTACTGGCATCCTCCGAATTCCGGCTCTGCGGCAGCTTTGTGCCGTACGCCATGGTCACGAATTGATTGATCAACATGTTAGTGTCCACACCGAGGTCGATCCCGGTTGCTCCGGGAAGAACTCCGGTCTGAGCGTTGCCAGCGGGAGATCCGGACTGATCCGGGCTTCCCCCACTTGACGGGGCTGGACTACCACTTTCCTCAGTAGCAATTCCAGTCATCTGGACAATAGCAGAGGAAATGGTTGCCTTGATAAGCTCCAGCGCCCCCTGCTCTATTACGTCCCGGCGCTGCTCGCTGAACATCTCTTCTAGGCGCTCGTCGGGGAATTCCTCGCCGAGTTCCACGAGGGCGTTGCGCTTGGATTCGAGACCGATGGCGAGCTTGGCCTGGATCTCGTTGAGCTTCACGAGGTTGTCGACCGGGAGCGGCATCGGCCAGACGCACTCGACCTGGTAGACCTGCGGGTCGTTGGGGTCGAGGAGGACGGGCTGATCGCCATCGGTCATGATGCCGTCGCTGTACGGGTCGTACAGCAGCGTCTCGGGCTCGTGGCAGAACAAGGTCCGCAGCACCAGCTCGTTGATGTGCTTCAGGCCCAGCCCATAGTTCATCTGCTTGATGCTGTTGCGGTTCATGAGCGGCTGGTACTGGATTGACAGGGCGACACCACTCGTATTCGAGATCGGCTGCATCTGCCCGAGTGCCGATTCCGGGACGCCCATGATCTCGTGCATCGCCGTCTTGAGTACCTGGATGAACCCCATGGGCCCTGACAAGTCGACGCCGTTCTCAAGGTTGTAGACCTTGGCCCTTTCCGGCAGGCCACCCCAGATCTTTCGGGGGCCGCGCTCCAAGTTCGTGGCCTTGGCGCCCTGGATAATCGTCGTCGGCGACGCGTGGTAGTTGATGATATCCGAGACGTCGGTCATCTTCTCGTTCAGCTCGCGGTTGATCGAGATGATGTCGCCGATGTCGGCGAGTCCCCAAGGAGATCCGGACACGGCTATGTTCCGGATGTGCGCGACGGGAATCATGCCGAGCGGATTCGGGCGGGAGTCGATCAACTCGTCGTTCAGGTACTCGTCGATGGTGGTGTCGGTCAGACGCTCGGTGTACGTCATGACCATCCGAGCCCCGTCGGCACCGGTCGTCCAGAACTTGTAGCGCAGCTTGAAGGCGACCAATCGGTCCCTGTCGTGCGGGTGGTACTCCGGAAAGCAGTTCGCCGAGTTCAGCGGAAGGATGCGGACGCGGCCCGGATGGATACCGCCTGCCGAGTCGACCCACTGGGGCTCGTATGCGACCTTGACGAAGGAGTCGCCGGTTACGCCGCCCTGCTCACCGATCGAGTTCAGCAGGGATTGTTTGTCGTTGTCGACCTCCCAGACCCGCTTCAACAGGGCCGGCACGACGTGCTCGTACCTTTTCGGGACCGCGAATTTGACGCCCTTGGAGAAGCAGAAGTTGTTGATATAGCGCGCGAACGTCGCCACATAGTTCAGGGTGATCTGCGGCTCGCCGGCTTCTCGGCGGTAGGCCCAGTGATGGCCCAGGTAGAACGCAAAGTTAGTCGCATAGCGGTTCAGCCGAGGCCCATGGATTTCGAAGTCCTCGTCCGACAGCTCCACTAGACCCAAGGGGCTGATGCTGATGGTGAGATCAGAGCCGGCCGCACGCTGGTTCGGCGGGAAGAAAGCGAAGGACAACCGACACATCCTCGACTAAGCACCGAATGGTGCACCTGTATGGAGGCGCGGTGCTACGAGTTGATGTGCCGAATTTCGCTGTGCCCCATCCTCACATGGAGGCTGGTGGGAGTGTTAGCCACAGAGCCCCCCGGTTTTCCGAGGGGCTCTGCGGTGAGGCGGTCAGTCGGTGGTCTTGGCGTAGTTCGGGCGCTCCTGGTGATGGCCGTCGCGGATCACCATCTCGAAGCGCTGCTCGGCGCCGTGGCCGGCGCCGTGGGCGAAGCCACCGAGGAATGCTGGCGCCTCGGGCCAGGCCGCGGAACCGACGTGCGCGCGTTCTCGCATTGTCTCAGCCGCCGGCTTTTCGAACACGTTCGCGTTGTGGTTGTTCCTTCCGGGTGCCGTGGCGTAGCCCTGCATCACGCCCTTACCGAACTCGTCTGGGATGTCGGTGTCGGTAGCGACGCCCTCTTCGAACCTGAGTCGGCCCCGGCGGGTGGTATTGGCGCCGGCCTTGATGCCGTAGTCGTACTGCCCCTTCTCCGGAAAGCTCGGGTTTGGGGCGAGGTTTCCTGCCATGTGTTCCTCAACTCCTTGTGAGACGTCTCGGAATCAAGGGTGAAGGGCATTTCGGGAAAGTGTTATAGACCCGTACTCGTCAGCCGGGTCCCCATTCATTCCATAGTCCGCCGCTGCCGCGCCAGTCTGAGGAGCCGCTTAGGGTCGAGTCCGAGAGCGTCGAGGAGATTCAGACAGTCATCCCAGGTGGCGGCATGGCTCGCTGCCTGCATGCCCGCCCGATCCTCCTCCTCCTGGGATGCCCCCCGGGCAGCCGGGAGGCTGTCGCGGAGCGACCGCATTCGTTCGTCGTGACTCTTGGGTAGCACACGGACGTGTGGCATGCCCCTCCTTCCTTGGCGCACTCATCAAGCGCCGAGAGCCTGAGTGGTGTGATTCATTCCGTTGCCCACGCAGGGCTGACCGCCGGCTACGGCAGGCGCCAAGACGTTCCCGAAGGAGAGTCGAGCCAGAGGGTGTGGGCGCCGTCAGACGAGATGGTGAGCCCGTAGCGGTCGGGAGAGGGACGCCCGTGGTTCGCCCAGTGGCTGTGCAGGGGCGCGCGTTCGGCCCACAGGTCTCGCGGGCCGCCGTGGTCGAGCTGCGCTGTGCGGGGATCGAGGAGGGTGATCCGTGCCCACGACGAGGTGCTGGGCTCAAACAGGCAGTGGATCTGGCCGGCCCCGGTGCTCAGCCCCACGTCCAGCACATCCGGGGCGATCAGAGAGGAGAGGAGCTGCGGGACCTCAGCGTCCAAACTCGCGGGCAGCACGATCTCCCGGGTAGCTCCGGTCCAACTCAGAAGGTCCCGAGTGAAGTGCCCCGCGGTGCGGCTGACGTCGGTCGCTGTCGCACGGGCCAGCATGAACGTGGCGAGGTGCGGCAGGAAGTGCCCGCTGGCTGCGTGTTCTGCATCGACGGTGAGACGCGCGATGCCGCTCGCGATGTTCGCGACGATGATGCCGCCAGGCCGCACTTGGGCCGGCCATGCGGTCGGGATGCGGCCGACGCCGCACGTTGCCAGGAGCCGATCGTACTGCGCCCGCTCAGGGCAGATTTTCATACCGTTCCCGGTGACCAGCGTCGGAGCGAAGCCCGCCTCCTGAAGGCGACCACGCGCCACGTTCACGAGATCAGGGTCCACGTCCATCGACACCACGTGCTCGTCACCGAGCCGGTAGGCGAGCAGGCCGGCGTTGTAGCCCGTGCCGGATCCGATCTCCAGGACGTCGTCGCCGTCCTCGACGTCCAGCGCCTCCAGCATCCTGGCCATGAGGCTGGGTTCAGTGGAGGAGCTGGTCGTGGTCCCTGCGGCGTCTGACTGGGTGAGGAGCGAGACGTCGCTGTACGCGGCGGTGAGCCAAGAGGGGTCGCCCTCGCTGTATTCGATCTTTGTGCCCTGTGACCGCACGGCGAACCGGGGGACGAACGTGTGGCGCGGGACTGCGAGGAACGCCTCCTCCCACTCCTCGGAGTGCAGCGCCCCTGTGGACACCAGGCGCTCTGTCATGAGGCGACGGAGTTCGCCAGCGGACGGTGTTGTGGTGGTCATGAGGATCGCCCCTCCAGTAGGTCTGCCAGTGCTCGGGTGATGGGGCCCCGCAACTCGGGAATGAACCCCCACTGCCCGTTGGGGTTCAGGTCGTGGAAGTACCAGACCCCGTCATGGGTAACGAGGAAGTCGAGAGCGGCGTAATGCAGCCCGAACTCGTCCACGAGCCGTGTAACGCCTGACGCAAGTTCCTGTGGTACTTCGCACGGCACGTAGGTGTGGCTGGCGTAGTCGGTACGGATGTCGATCCGTGCCTTGTCCGACGTCGTGTGGATCTCAGCCGCGAACATCCGGCCGGCGACGACCGTCAGCCGCACGTCGTACGCCTTGGGCACCCACTCCTGGAAGAGGTGGGCGGTCAGGGCCAGGGAGCTTTCAATTTCGCCCGCGTGTACCTGTGTTGTCCACAAGGCTGCTGGTCGGCGGTCGATGTCCTCGGGCGGCGCGGAGCCCAGGGCCTTGTAGGCGGCCACACGGCCAGGCAGGCTGTCAATGAAAGTGCGGGCTTCCTCTTCATCGTTGGTGATCAGGGTTTCCGGGATAGGTAGCCCGCACCGGACCGCGGTGGCGAGAGCAACCGGAGCGACGCCTGCAATGGCATTGTGATGGGGATGGTTCACCCACGTGCAGTCCATCGAGGCGAGGAGGCCGCCGACGCCCGCCGCGGCCTCGGCGGTTGCCCAGCGGGCCGCCTGGGCAGACAGGCCAGCTTCGACTCGAACCGGTGAAGGGCGCCTGTAGTACACGGCACGGACTTGGTCGAGGACGAGGTCCCGGTGCTGACCCCGCAGTTTCCCTGCCCACGAGGGCAGTTCGGAGCTGATTCGAGCCGAAGCGCCAAGGCGCTCCGGGAAGTCGCCGGGATCCATACGGACCACAGGGACGTCCCTGTCGGCGAGTTCCGAGATCACCAGGTCAGCAGTCGAATCCAGCGCGCGAGTCAGCACCAGGACCGTCATCAGTCAGAGCCTCCAGTCATCCGAGCAGGCGTCACTGGTCAGTGTCGTTCTCGGTGTCGGTCGCGAGCTGGCTGTCCTCACGCGTCTGCGACGTCGTGACCAGCTGCGTCGCCATGGACGGCGCGTGGATGAACGGCTCACCGCTCCCAGTGACGCTGATCTGCCGCTCGGGGCAGAGGGTCAGGGACGGTACGACCTCCGCGCCCGGTGCGACCGGGACGGCCCTGGAAAGGCCGAAGGGGAGAACCCCCGACTCGGACGGCAGGGTGATCTTCTCCGGGCTGACCGTGCTCGGGAACATCGGAGGCGCAAGGTGCAATGCCATGGTGCACTCCTTCTCTTCTTTGTACTCGATTTGTTGAGACCGCCCCAGCAATGCGACCGTCACCATCTCTCAGGGGCAGAGCTAGGGCGGGGGTTGGGCCCACTCCAGTCACGGGCGGGGAGGCCGGGCTCTTCGAGCTATACGTGACTGGAGTGGAAGCTTGGGGGCCTAGTCGGCGGGCGTCTGCACTGTGCGCGGGGTTAGAGGGGGCCTAGCAGTCTCGGTACCGACCCGCCATTCCAGCCTCGGAACGACTGCGCATCGGAACTCCCCACTCACGCAATCGCTTGAGAACCGTGGTGTGACTTCCGCCGTACCTTCGCGCAATCTCATGGGCGGAGACTCCCGCGCGGTAGTCGGAGACCATCTTCTCCTTGGCGCTGGGAGAGTAACTGACCCTCTCCCGCCGTCGGCGAGGCTCTCCCCACTCCTTGAAAATCTCACGCATCTTGACCAGGGAAACACCCATTTTTTCTGCGAGTTCCGACAGTGTGACGCCGCTGCGGTACATGCGGATCGCCTTCTGCTTGGATTGCTTCAAGTCGGGCTCGACTCGCTGAAGGTGCTCCTTGCGCTTCAGGTCAAGTTCATTGAACTTGTCCCAGTCCTTCGCGCTGCGAGCCTTATCGAGCTGCCTTTCGAGGTCGCGACACCCGGAACAGTCGAAGCGAAAATGGGGCTTCTTTGTCGTCACTCGGCTTTTCCTGCGATAGTTGCAAAGTTGATTGGAGAAATTGGTTCGACGGTTTGGAACACGAGAGCGCTGAAGTGCTGGGCGCCGATCTTCATCGGTCGTTCCTGTACACGCACCTGGTAACCACCGGTTTTCACAGCCGAGAGAATCTGGTCCAACTTGTCGTACAGTTCCTCACTGGAAGACACCTTGTCGGGCCACCAGTCCAGTTGCGCGCAAAAGGAGGACAATGGCGGCCACAGCACGGTGTCGATGTCACGAACCACTACGCCTTTGCCAGCTTGATACCTGAACCCGGCATCGTCCATTCGCCGTTGAAGCACTTCGAGGGGCGACTTCTCTGACCACCGATAGACCCGTGGGGACGGCACCCATCTCCAAGCGTCGACCGGACGTACCGGTGGTTCCGCGCCCGGCCCCATGCGGTACACCAGCAGACTGGCGTTCGCATCTTGAGTCGGACGTGGCCGACGCCCAGCGCGCTCGACGATGTACCCAAGGGACCGCAGAGCCTCTGCCACAGCCTTCAGGCGCGTCGCCCAATGCGCTTCAACTTCAGCGTGGGACTTCCCGAAAAGAGCCTTCGCCTTCTTTGGGGAATTGGAAAACGTACCTATAAAGCTCGCATCGGGGTACCAGTTCACCACAACACACAGATCAGCGCCTGGGGGCCATGCGCACTCAGGGGCAGACAGAGCACGGCACCATCCAGCTCCGGGGACGATGCCGCGATCGACCATACGGAATCCGTCGCGAACGCCACTAACGAACCAGTTTTCGCCGATTCCGAGTTCGTCCAGGTCGTAGTTCACCACAAGAGGTGCCGCCCTAAGCGCGTTACCTTTGTCGTAGACGGGGCGACCATTCCAGTAGCTCTCCACCTATTTCCTCCACTGAAAACCATTCTTGCCAACCCTGTACCGCTATAGGCAGAGTGCGGTGGTGCGAGTTATCCCAGCCTTCGCAGGCCCCTTCCGTGGGCTCCAGGCCGGTGGCTTCTAAGATCCTGCGGCGAAGGGCGTGGGTCGGCGACTCGCCTCCGTAGGCATGGTGTCGCCGTCGCGCTTCTCGCCGCCCGCGGTGCGGACGACCACCAGGTCCGCAGGGTTCCTGTGGTTGGGTCACCCGCCCAGGCTGCTCGGCTGTCCAGGTTCCCGCGGCCTGGGCGGGAGTCTTATGTGCCGGTCATGTGGGCGCAGACGTGGCAGACCCACATGCCAGGCGTTTCTTCCGTCATCAGATGCCCGTGTTGGCAGAGCACCTACTGACGGCCGTTCGTGCGGCAGGTGGCGCACGGGTAGGGGCATGCGGGTACCGGCTGGCCCGGGGGAATCGACGTGGTGCCGGAGCGGCCCCACAGAGGGCTGCCGATCGTAGCTGGCTTGTGGTCGTGATCGGGCGGGTCAGGGCGGGTCACAGCGTCTCCCGGTGTCCGTTGCGGTGGTTCCGGATTCCCCGGGCGGCATTGCAGGCGGTCTTCCAGTCGCGAGCCTTCGTCGCCTGGTCGCGTTGCGTGGCGAGGGTGGTGCAGTGGGCGCAGCCGGGGGTGGGTGTTCCCTCCAGGAGCCAGGGGTCCAGGGTGAGTTCGACGGGTTCGGCGCTGTACCGGCTCGGGGTCGTCATGCCATCTCCGCGGGTTCTCGCGTCGTTGAGGTGCCGACAAACCTAGGGAGTGCCGGGCGGAAGCAGGAAGCCGATTGCACGCGATTGCACGTGAGTTATCTGAGGGATGCCATGGCTGATGTGATTAGCCTTCGAGCCTTCTCGCCGTGCACTGCCATCTCGGCCATGGTCGAGAACGCGTCGGCGTACGCGCGTACCTCTGTCGGCTGGGTGAGCGTGAGGTAGCCCGAGACGAGTTCGACGTTGGCTTGGGCCTGGTCGAAGATGTAGAACCCTTCGACCGGCATCCGTGTCCGGCCGAGTTCGGCAGGTACTACCCCGATGCTCACGTTGGGCAGTGCTCCGACCATCAGCAGGTGTTCGAGTTGTTCGATCTGCGTGTCGACGGTGCCCAGGGAGTTGGTCAACACCGGCTGCTCCATGAGGAACGCAAAACGCTTCTGTCCCTCGTACAGCACCCGCTGTCGATCCATGCGCACGGCCACCGCATCGGCAACGTCGTCGATCTCCACGCGCCTGCGTTGGACCGCGCGGAGCACGTCCTCGGTGTACGCGCATGTCTGGAGCAGGCCGGGGATGAATGCTGGGGAGTACCACCGGAACCGGCGGGTGCGTTGATAGATCGGGAGAACGGCTTGCTGTGCCCGTCGTAGGCCGGTGCGCTCCATGCGGCTCCACTGGATCCACATGCCGTTTGCGGCCTTGAGAGAGGCGATGAGGTCCTGCGCCTGGTCCTCCGCTCCGCATGCCCGGCACCACGCCATGATGTCGTCAGCGGAGGGTGCGGTCTTGGCAGTGGCGATGCGGGATACCTTCGACGGGTGCCAGCCGCACATCGCTGCCAGTTGCTTCCCTTCCAGGCCGGCATCCCGGCAGATCTCGCGCAGACGGTCTGCAAGATTCTGCCGGGCTTCCTGGGCACTGGACGATGACGACACTGCCATGGGTCAGGCGGGCTTGTACTCCTCGTGCGGGATTGCCCGCTCCCATACGGCTTCGAAGGCGTCAGCGCAGAGTTTGATCACTTCGGGGTCGCTGATGGGTTCCGGGCCGGCCGAGGACCCAGTGCCCGTGAAGTGGTTGAACTTGCCGCGCTGGCCGTCGAAGACCCAGAAGTCGTTCCCGGGCAGGGCGATGTCCGAGGCGCGCCGACGAGGTAGCCAGCGCACCAGTTCACCGCCTGCGAGGTTCACCGGTCCAGTGACGTCGTACTCGAACCGGATGTAGTCCGAGATCGGTTCGCTGATGATCCGGGCGCGACGCACGACCACTCCGCGCGCCGTCAGCCCCTTCACACGTGTGGTCCACCCTTGGTAGGCCGCGGACGCCTCTTCGATCCGACCCTGTTGCCAGGCGATGAACGCCGGGTCATCTCGGATGTAGCTGTCCCTCATCTCCAAATGGACCGCGCTCGTGGTGACGCGGGCCCACTCGTCTTCAACCTGCGTCGGCACCGTTCGACTCATCCTCACTTCCGTGCTCGGGAATGTACTGGAGCATCACCTTCGGCAGCCGGACGATCGTCTCGTGATCCGGAACATTGGTCGAGTGACCGGGGATTGAGCCGATTTCCTGGCAAGCCCTCACCTCCAGGTCAGTGGCCTTGTAGGACTGGATCAGCAGGTCTCCGGTGTCCTCGTCCTGCCAGATGGTCGGCGACTCTTCACCCGGTGTGTTCGGGATGATGCCGAGGAACTTCAGCTTCATGCCTAGCCACTCCCTCTGTCGATCCGATTGCATCCGATTGCACGACCATCACTCTGTGGGGGGATGGCCGTCAAGGGCACCCTTGAGGCAGTTCGTAGGGTGGGGCCGCCTGACCCAACGCCCCAGTTCTCGCAGGCGGCCCCGGGCTCCGATCCTTCCGCACCCGAAGGATGGCGGAGCGCTTCCCGGCCATTGGCCGGGCCCGTCCGGATGTTGTTCGCGTCACCCGGACGGGGCTGGGGGTATCGGCGCTAGCCGAGTAGGGGAATGACCTCCAGCAGCTCGATGCCACCGCCGGCCTTCAGTGCTCGGAGGGCGGACCGGGTGCGAGCAGCCGTGTGGGGCTGGGCGTGATCAGCGAGTCGGTTCGCGGGGATGAATCCGTGAGCACTGAACTCGGCACCGTTCAGGCAGAAGTGGGTGTTATCGGGGAGTTCGCCGCAGTCGACGACCAGGTTGTACCCCTCTGCGGATTCGAGGCTGGCCTGCGTGTATTGAAGGGCCAGGACGAGGCCGGGGCGGGCCTCCAGACCGGTTTCCTCGCGCACCTTGCGGCGGAGGGCATGGGTCGGTGGCTCGCCTCCGACCGCGCAGCCCCCGGGCAGCGACCACGGCTGAAACTGCCGGTCGCGTTGGCGCAGCAGCAGGGGGTGGCCTTCTGCGTTGCGGAAGAGCGCCAGGAGTCCGATGCGGCGGAGGGCAGGGTTGGTGAACTGGTCCGTCATGCTGCGGGAACCTCCTGCTCCTGGTGCTCCTCGCACTCCAGTTGCTGGCGTTCGGCAAGCGTCGCGTTCGTGCACCAGGAGGTGAGGGCGTCCCAAGGCTCTTGGCTCGGCCTGCCGATGACGAGGCAGGCGCCGTTGATCTTGATGATGCGGCCGACGCGGCCTCGGGTGGTGTCCAGCACGACCTGTTGTTCGACGAAGCGCATGATGGCGTCTTCCCTGTGGTGGTTGGGCCTGCCCCGGCAGTGACATCGCCCATACGTTGCCGAGGGGTTGGTGGCCGCCCAGGTCCGGGCGGGGGGGTGGACCTGGGCGGCGTGGGAGTGCACCTGACGCGGTCTGCCCGACAGAACCCGTCAGGTGCACTCCGTGCTCCCCGATGTCTCCGGACGAAGAAGACCCGGGAGCCCGCGAGCGGAGGTGCGGGCTCAACCGTGGGGAGCGCGCCCGGCGGGCATCACTCCGCCGGGGGTCTTTAGGGTCGCCGGTGGCGACCGGGGAGGGTGGTCTGCTGCGGAACCAGCCCGGGGGGCCGCGCGACGCGCGGCGCTACCTGGACGGGAGGGCCAAGGGCCCCAACCACCAAGGTCGCTCCGTGCTGGCGGCAGCTCCACACCGTGGCCGACTCCTGGGTCATGTCGTGCCAACCGAAAGGGCAGCCAACGGAGTTCGAGTCGCCGGTCGCCGTCGTCTCCTGTGCGGTATCCCGCTGGTCAGTGAGCCGGCGTGCTAGTAGGCGCTGCACGGTCGTCCCCGGTCGTCGGTTTTCTTGCCTCCGTTCGGGCCCTCCGACTGTTCGTTCCTCTTGCCGTTCTTCTGGCTCAGGTCCTCCGGCTTACCGCTCACGATCGCGCTCCCTTCAGGTACCCGGTCACGCGGGCGGTCTGGCTCGGGGTGAGCTGCGGCGGGACGACGCGGTGAAGGCGCATGCCGTCCCGCTCCGTCACCTTCACGGTGCTCGGGTCCGCCTGAATGCCGATCGCCTTCAAGGCGTCGTCGAACTTCGCTCCCGCGTCGGCGCACGCCTGGTACGGCGTGCGGGCCGTAGTGGTTGTCATGATCTGCTCTCCAAGCCTCAGGGTGGCTGGGTTTTGGCCTCTCGCACAGTCACGCTGTGCGGCCGACCGATCACAAAGCTAGGAGAAAACCGCTACGCTGACGAGCGTTTCACCGACCAACCTGGAGTCTGGTCGGTGTGGCATATGCCAATCACTGTGACCTGCAAGAACACGAACGCCGGGGTGACTGGACCGGCTCCGTGGTCAGGGGGAAAGAGATGGGAAACGGCCTTGACGCTGAAGAAGTCGCGGAAGTTACGGACGCGAGGAGGGAGTTCGCTGAGGAACTGAAGAGCGCCCGGGAGCTACATGAGCCGCGGCAACTGAGTCAGGAGGCGCTGGCTCGGCTGGCCCGAACATCCAAATCGACGCTCAGTCGGGTGGAGACGTGCAAGGGGCGCATCCCCTCGGAGCTACCGGCCAAGTTAGATGAAGTCCTGGGCACGGACGGGAAGTTCAAGCGGCTGTTCGAAGAGATCGTGGCGCGCAGCTTCCCGTCGCTGTACCGACAACGCATGGCTTTGGAGCGCGACGCCGTCGCAATTCGAGAGTGGTCTCCGACGATCGTTCCAGGTCTGCTTCAGACTGCGGACTACGCCAGGTATCTCCTCAAGGCTGGGGCGCCACGTGCGGGAGAGGAGGAAGTATCACGAGACGTCGAGAACCGACTGCGTAGGCAAGCTCTGTTGAACGTGGATACGCCGCCCGATGTTCACGTGGTGCTTTGCGAATCCGTGTTGCGCAGGAGGTTCTGCCCCCAGGAGGTCATGAAGCGGCAACTCAGGGCTCTGCTGGAGGCGGCAAAGAGCCCGACCGTTCGACTTCAGGTGCTTCCGCTGGACGCACCGGGAAGCCTCTTCATCGACTGGCCGGTCTCGTTGATTACATCTCCAAGTCATGCCGTCTCAGTCTGCGTTGAGACGTACCGGACGGCCAACATCATCGATGAACCTGAGCACGTACGTAGGGCGATTCGGACCTACGATGAACTGACCAGCGAAGCGCTTTCCACACGGGCGAGCGCCCGCATGATCGAGGAACAGATGGAGTCACTGTCGTGATCACCGGTCCGACCCAGTGGGTCAAAAGCGGCTACAGCAGCCCAGAGGGGGGCAACTGCTTGGAGTGGTGCCCCGCTTCGGCCTCCACGACCGGCGTCGTCCCGGTGCGGGACAGTAAGGCGCCGGACGGCCCCGTTCTCACCTTCCCGACCGACGGGTGGATGGCGTTCGTCGGGGCCGTCAGGAGCAACGAGTCCTTCAGCGGAATGTAGGGCGCCCTCCGGCAACACCGGTTCCCCCTTCGCGACCTTGGGGAGGGGGAACTGCTATGGCAAAGATGCGCCGATGTCCAGAGAGGTCTTGTGGCGTTGCCATGGCGGAGACTGCGGGCTTTTCCTGCTAAGGGGTCGTGCTCACGTCGAGAGCAGCAAGCCTCCACCTCGACGGGGTGGGGGCTTTGCGTTTCCGCTCAGAAGCCGCCGGCCGGTGGGCTGACGGAGTAGATCCGGGGCGGTTGGATCTCCCAGTAGTCGATGTCGACGACCAGGTCGTGAAGCTTGAGCGGGCTGGCTGCGTGGTGCGGGACGCTGATCATGAATTTGCGGCCGCCAGGGACGACCTCGTGCACGCTGTAGAAGAACGGCTGGTCGAGGTCGGGGTCATCACTGGCTGGCAGGTCGACACTGAGGGCGCCGTTGATGACCTTCAGCCGGCGGGTGTTGGGGACGACCAGAACCCCGGTGGCCTTGTCGCGGTACCGGCTATTGGCCTGGACGAGCACGGTGCCGGGCAGCGGTTGGCCGCTCTCGGCCATGTAGGTCGCCACGACCGTCTGGGTGGTGATGTCGGCAGGGAAGGGTGCCGGCGAATTGGGCGTCGGGGCTCCGGGGCCGGGGAGTTGGTTGATCGCCGTCCAGCCAGGGATGTTGTACGGGTCGTTGGGGTCGTAGGTGTGGTAGTTGGGGTCGAGCGTCACGCTGGCTCCTAGGCGGCCCTGCCGTAGAGGAAGTTGCCCTCTTCCTGGACCTCGGGCATGGACAGGTCGGCGGTCATGTAGACGGCGTTGGCAAGGGAGTCCACGTAGTCGTCGTGGGCGCCGGCCTCCTCGGGCGCGTGCACGATCACGTTGGGTCCGGCGAACTCCAGCTCGGCGTCTTCCATCTGCGTGCGGAATCGCTGGAAGGTCTTGGTGCGCCGGACCTTGGAGTGTGCTGGCCAGGAGACGTTGTCGGTCCTCATCAGCTCCATGAGGTGCTTCCAGCGCTTGGACTGCGCGCCGCGGTCGGAGGGGAGGTCGATGATGTCGACTCCGGGCATGAGGACGCGCAGCCGGCTGGCGACGACGTCACCGATGCCGCCCGCGTCGATGCCGATGGCGAGGACGCTGTAGTTCGCCAGCGCGTCACAGATGCGGTAATACTGCTCCTCCCATCCCAGGCCGGACAGATCGAACCAGTTCAGGATGCGGTGCTCGTACTGGCCAAACTCGTCCGGGTAGTCCCAGTTCACCCACACGACCGTGACGATCGTCGAGTCCTGCTTGCGGGCGGGGTCGATCCCGACGATGACCGGGGTCTTGTGCCAGGCCGGCACGAGCTGCATCGACTTGTCCCCCAGGTCCTCCATGCGCTCGGAGGTGGTGAACATGCCTCGGTCGAGGAGCCACTGGAGCCGGTAGGAGAGGCGGAACTCGTCACTGTCCTCACCGATGGTCAGCATCTCGCCGCGGATGTAGATGCCGTAGTCGGGGTGGGCCTTCGCGACGTCCTTCCAGGTGGCCTCGAAGTGATTCGCCCGTGCGCCCCGCTTGGTGGCGAACCGCTTGTTCTGCTGGATGATCTTGAAGAAGATCCCCTTGGTGTAGGTGGGGGTCCCGGTCAGGATCATGGAACCTCGGGTCGAGGCCAGCATGGGCGAGATGCTCTTGTTGACGACCTTCTCATCCGCCACCTGCGCTTCGTCGATCAGAACAACGTGGTACGTGCGGCCCTCGATCTGGGCCCTCGGATGGCAAGTCTGTCTGCGGACGAGGGAGCCGCACTTGACCAGGCGCAGCTCCTTGCCCTTGCCGACGACCTTTTCGTCGATCTCAGGGTCGGCCATCAGCTCCTGGGCGCGCTCAGAGCACAATCGGCTGACGATGCGGCCGTAGATGTTGTCGGCCATGTCCTCGACTGGCGCGAAGGCGCCGAGCCAGACGCCCTCACGGAAGCGGTCGAGCAGGTTGGGGAAGATCGGCGCGAGCCGCGGGAACATGATCAGCACGGCTGCGAGGGTGTTCGCGAGGGTCTCCGACTTCCCGGACTGGCGGGCCCAGCAGGCGGTGATCTTGGCTGTGTCGCCGAGGATCATCGACTCCAGAATCCGGCGCGCGAGCGGCACCTGGTAGTCGCGCAGCGGGTGCCCGCTCAACTCGTCGATGACGAGCAGCATCTTCTCGATGATGCGGTCGACGGTGTCCTGGGATATCTCAAGATTGGCAGGGAGCAGATGCTCCTCGTCTTCATCTGTCCGAACCCCATCTGCAACCGACAATGTCATGCATTACCCCACATTGCACCAATTGGTTTCAATCAGGGTAAGAAGTGACTTCGAGATTGTGTTAGCACCGAAAAGCACACCGCAGCGATACCATCGCTCCACATAACACACACATGCGCAGGGGGCGGCAGATGGGTATCAACTGGGGGGCTGAGGACGATTTCGCACAGGCCGTCACACAGCAGGCCGACCGAGTCAGGTCCGTGCCGGGGCACGGACTCACCGACGGTCAGGCGTACCTGGTGGCCGCCGGCAACGTCGTCGAGCGGCGCATCGTGCGCATCTACCGCCTCGCCGTCTGGTTCGTCACTGCGCTAACCATCTACGTCGGCGTCCAGACCTGGTACGCCTCGGGCAGTCTCGCGGACTCCCTCGCCCCCATGGCGCTCGTCATGCTGGTCTCGACCGCGCTCGCGTTCCGTCTGACCCGCCGCAGGCGCTGGGCGGGCTTCAGCGTCGGCCCTTATGCCCGAGAGGTCGAAGCGTCACTGCGCCGCGCTCAGGCCGGCGTTCATCTCCTGACGACCTCCGGCGTCATTGCCGGCGCCTGCCTGGTCCTCTCCATCGCCTGCACGGCATGGGCCATCCCCACCGCCTGACCCGCGCAGCACGAAGCCCCAGCCCGTGAAGGTGGGTTGGGGCTTCGTCACGCCGTGCGGCGCTCCTGAAGCTCGCGGACGATGACCGCAAGGGCGACCACTCCGTCCACGGCCTCGGCCAGGGCGTCCTCGCTCGGCTGCTTGCGGTGTCGGTACAACGCCGCGGCGATCGTCGAGCCGGAGACGTCGGCCGCGTCCAGCAACTCGACGGCCGGCAGCAGCTTGACCCGCCGCTCCGCTCTGTCCAGCAACCGATGCGCCGGCCACAGTCGCTCCAGCAGTCTTCGTAGCTTCATCCGTCCAGCCCCAGCATCTGTAGCAGCTCCCATTCCTCGTCCGCGTCCTCGCTCCTGCGGGCCACCTGCCGGCGGGCGAGGGCGAGGTCCTCGTCAGTCATCGCGGCCGGGGATGTACGGCGTCGGCGTACCCAGGACCGCCACCAGGGCGTGGTCCTCGCTGGGCAGCTTCTCAGCCCACCGGCCGTAGCTGATGCCTTTGCTGAAGGGGAGCCGGACGACACGTGCATCGCCTCTACGAAAGGGCTCGACCATCTCCTGGGTCCAGGTCCTGTAGGTGAACGGGAAACCTTTGAGGGTGCGAACGCAGCGTATAAAGAACGGGAGTCTGAGCATGCGCCGTACCCTAATGCCCTTTTCCGTAACGTGTTAGCGGATGCGCCGGTAGGGGTGACCTTCGAGAGCCTTATTGATGATATTCCGGCCTTCCGATCCCGTACGCCGGACGTTTTTCCACGTGTTCGGAGAGACTCGGTAGTACTCATATATTGGACCGCCGTGGCTTCCTCGCCCGTGTTCGCCGTTGCGGAATTCGACTCGGAGAGTGTGGCTTTTGGAGTCATAGCCAGCGGCCACAGTACGCGGCCGGTCGCGGTTGATCGTGTGGTTCGGCCAGGTACTGAACGTCAGGAGCTTGTCGGTGGTTCCGGTCGCCCGGAACTCTTCCAGTGCCGAGCGGGTCCTGGGGCGCATGTCCCGCTCGTCGTACGCCTGGAGGCGGTCGACCTGGCGCTTGGAGTACCGGCCGCCGCCGAGTGCCGGCTCGGGTAGCCCCCTGACCGGGGGCGGCTTCCAACCGCGGTTAGGCATCCTTGCCCCCTGGGTGCTGGACAGTCCATCCGACAGGGTGCTCCTGGCCCTCGGGGTCGATGTCGACCCCAGGATGGTGCGGGCAGAAGCGGCCGGCCTGGACGTGCCGGCCCTGCCACCACACACACGTCGAGACCTGCATCAGCGCCTCCCCGACGCTCGGGCGCAGTCCTCGCACAGGTGGATCTGGCTGTGGGCGCCCCCGCTGGTCGTGGACAAGGCCGCCACGCGATCGGGATGGTTGTCGCAGTGGTGACGCAGCTGGACTTGCTCCGGCTTGGCGGTGGACTTGCGGCTGGTGGTCATGCTGCTCCCTGATGGTTCACGATCTGGGTCTCGACGCGGGCGCCGAACTGCTGGGCGGCGCTGGTGGCATGGCGTGCCTTTATGACGGTCAGGCGCAGTGAGGCTGCTGCGCTCTTCATGCGAGCTGAGGCGTCCGCGTAGTCGATCGAGTTGTGCGGTGGACGCTTGGTGCTCCAGAAAGCCACGGTGCCCCCTTTCAGCCCTTGTGGCGGGGGTCGGCCCAGGTGTTGATGACGCGGTCCATGACGTCAGTGATACGGGTTGTCGCCGTGACCATTTCCTGCGCGGTCGTCGTCATCGACTCCGCGAGCGGGATGACTTGCTCCACGAGATCTCTCAGTCTCGCGTTCTCGTCGACCTCCCGGCGATAGGTCTTTCCAGGGACGACGACTTCACTGACGAAGATCGCGAAGACAAACGCAGCGAGCGGCCCCAGAATGAGCGGGTTGTCGAAAGTGACACCGCTGGTCGGGGCCGCTACTGCGATCAGTTGGTGAAGCATTCAGACCGCCTTCAGCGTCAAGGACTCATGCCCTCAATGCTAGGCGGGAGCAGTGGAATTGTGTTATCTCAGCACTTCTGGGCGAAGTAATTCGCGAGAATTTCTACACCGACGTCGTGCATGTTCGCCGGCTGGTAGTTCGCTCCCTTCAAGACCTTGCCGTCACCGCGGAGAACCGGTCGGCCATCCTCCCCTAGCTTCGACATGTTGCTGCGGTGAACCTCCTCGAACGCCTTGCCCAGAGGTATACCGAGCAAGTCAGCGCTACCAAAGACGACGTACGCCAAGTCCGACAGCTCCTTGGCCAGGTGCTCGAACTGCTCGACCGGGAAGTCCTTGCTGCCAGCCCGCTCCAGTGCGGCGCTGATGGCGTCGAGGACCTCCTCGCACTCCTCGCGGATCAGTGTGGCTCGGCGCCCCAGCAGCGCGCGGAGGCTCTCAGGGGTGGTGATGCTGTTGTCGACACCGAAGGCACGGTGGAACTGAGCGACCACGCCTTCGAAGTCGACCAGTGCGGTGTCAGCCATGGCCTTGCTCCTTGTTCCTTCGCCGTCGCAGGTAGGCGCCGAGCACTTCGTGCAGTTCGTGTACGTCCTCGTCGAGCATCTGGGCGTCGCAGTCACAACCGCGGATCCAGACACCACGTTTCTCGCTCACCAGGACGGCGTGGTGGCCGGCCTCGGCACGCAGCACCGCGCCCTCGACGAGCAACTCCATTGCGCTACGCGGCATTTGCCAGCACCTCCGGCAGGGGGATGATGGGCCAGGTGCCGTTGACGCTGGCGCCAGGGGTCCTGGCTCGGCGCAACCAGTTCTCGTAGCTCGCGGACTGGGCGGCAAACCACAGCTTCTGCTTGCCGTAAAGCTCGACGAGGTCTTGGCCGTGCACCTCGTGGTGGTAGGTGCTGCGGCCAAAGGCGCGGGGGTCGTCGGCCGTCCCCAGGATCACTTGTGTGACCTGGACGGCGGCCAGGGCGTCGGCGCCGGCCTCGTGCGCTCCGTCCAGCGTCACGCCGTAGTAATCGCAGAGAGCCGTCAACCGGCGCTTGCCTGGGCGGAAGGGGTCGACGCGGCGGTCCAGGACATAAGGGTCGAGGATGACAGCATCCTTGGCGGAAGCGATCATCTCCGAGATGGGAGTGACGTCGTAGCGCCGGCACTCGCGGTCGAGCAGCGTCAGGTCGTACGGGGCGTTCATGATGACCAGCGGGAAGCCCTCGCTCAGCGCGGCCCAGATGCGGCCAGCGATCTGGGCAGTTGCCCTGATGGGGTTCATGCCCTCCGCCTGGGCCATCTCCGTCGTGATCGTGTGGACCGCTGTCGCCTCAGCGGGGATTGGGATGCCGGGGTCGACGAGCCACTTCCGGGATCGGCGCAGCGAGCCGTGCAGGACCTCAACCCACGCACCCGTGACGATGCGGTCGGTCTCGACATCAATGCCTGTTGTCTCCAGGTCGAACCCGATGAATGTGTCCGGGAACTGGCTCACGCGACCTCCTGCATGGGAACGACAACTCCGGACTGAGTGGCATCCTGCTCGTGCAGCAGCCGGCGGTAGGCGCCGATGAGCGCGGGCATGGCCATGCGGGCGACGAGGTAGAAGGTCAGGTCTTCACCCTCCTCGTCGTCGAACAGTTCCAGGCCGCGGAACTCACGGACGTCGCCCGCCCGGAGCTGGCCGCCGTACAGCGGACCGCTGGCGTCGCAGACGCTCTGAAGGAAGTCCAGGTCCGACTCAGTCATCCGCTCCATCGGAGGCTCGTCCTCGTGCGGGATGTGGCAGTCGGCGCAGACCACCGAGCCATACTTCGTCCGTTCCCAGACGTGGTGCTGGGAGGGGGCGTCGATGGCCTTGGCCGAGCAGGTGCCCGACAGCGGGTAGTCGTCTCGGAAGAGCCGGATCGCATCCGGCGAGATCTCGGGCATGCTTTCTCCTCTCAAGGGGTGAGGGTGCGCTGAACGACAGCGCCGGCAGGTCCTCGTAGGCACGCATCAGGTTCGCCAGGAGCAGCCGGCGTGCCAGTTAGGCAACTACGAGTTCCGCGGCGGCGAGCACCTCGCGGAGGGCCTCGTCCACCAGCACCTCGACAGCCTCGTCCAGGACCACTTCGGCCTGGCGGCGGGTGGCGACGGCGCGGAGTTGTTTGTCCAGCGCGTAGGACGGGGACGCGTCGAGGTTGTTGCGGGCACGGTCGTACCGGCGAGTGGTGCGCGGATCCGCGTGGCCGGCCATGTCCTGGACTGACTCCAGCGACTTGCCGGTCTCCAGCGCCAGGGTGATGGCGGTGTGGCGGAGGTCGTGGGTGCGAATCTTGCGGACGCCGACTCGTCGGCACAGGCGCTGGATCATGTCCCAGATGCCCTGCCGTGTGATGCGGCGACCAGTGGAGGTGACGATCAGCGCCTTGCTGGTGCGGTCGCCGAGGTACGCCTTCAGGGCCGCCCAGGCGCTGGGCGGGATGACGATGGTCTGGGTGCGACCACCTTTGCGGGTGATGCGTAGGACCTTGTGGTCGCGTTCCTCGCCCAGGTCCTCGATGTCGGCGTTGACCAACTCACTGACGCGCATGCCGGTCAGGAGCAGGACGTGGACGACGGCGGAGCACCGGGGGCTGTACGCCTCGGCGCCGCGCAGGAGCTGCTCGGCCTCCTCGAACGTCAGGCCAGTGGCCTGGCTGATGGTGGAGGCGGGCTGGCGGTCAACAAGGGCGGCCGGATTGCGGAAGATGAAGTCCTCCAGCTCGGCCATGGCGTACTTGAAAAAGCCCGACACGACGGAGAGGTGGCGGTTCACCGAGCCGTTTCCGTAGTGGTCGAGGAGCCAGTTCTTGAAGGCGTCCATCTGGGCGCGCTTCTGGTTGAGGGGGTCGAGCCGGTACTCGGAGCACCAGGTGAGGTAGTGGCGCAGGTCGCGCCGGTACTCCTCGCGGGTGCGGCCGTTCTTGGTCAGCAGGAAGGCGCCGGCAACGGCGATCGGCTGTATGCGGCCGTTCTCCACCAGAGCGAGATGAGCGCTCATATCTGCCGTCCTTCACCGTTGTTGGGAAGGCCGTCCGCTTGGTGCCCACCAAGCAAGAAGGCCCGGATCGTCGCTCGTTGGCGTTACCCGACGCCTCGTGATTGAGCGACAAACCGAGCCTACTTGACGAACAACTTGTGGCACAAGTTGTTGTTCAAGTTGTTTCTCACGTGACCCAAACTTCGGTGGCGCTGACGATCTTCAGCCGACTGGCATCACCGTCCGCCGCCTTCAGGGCCGCCCTCAGCACCTCCGGCAACACCTTCACCTCAGTACGCGCACGGTCGTTGCGCGAGGCCCGCCGGATCGAGTCAGCACGATCCCGAAGCGACCTCCGCCGTCGGGCCGCATCCTCCTCACGCTCCAACTGGCGCCAGGAGTCCGCGCCGTGGCGGATCACTCTGTCGAACGCAGAAGCGTGGTCCGCGAAGTCGCCCACCTGAACATCTCCTCACATGCCGGCAAAACGCTTAGAGGGGCCAGCCTCGGCATCCCCGAGCGCTAGGCCCCTCTAGAGTTAGGTCGTCTCCTGATCCGGAAGGCCGCGTGCGCGGCACAGTCATAAGGTCACTGCCCTACCGCCGACTTCGGTCATGACAGCCCCAGGTCCTCACGCCGCAGCCGGGCGTACATCGTCATCAGCGACTGCGACGGCATGCCCGACTCCGGCATCATCACGATCAGACGCATGTCCTGCGGGGACAGCCGCGGGTCCTTCTGCTCGAACGCTGCATTGAGGTACTCACGCACCCTGACGGGAGTGATCTCCTCCCAGTCATCTCCGTTGAGCGCATCCTCGCGCCGTCGAACCTCCTTGAAAAGGTCCTCGACAGCGAAGCTGAGCTTGCCCTTGTCCTGGAGCGACTCAACCAGCTCACGCTCCTGCGGGTCCTTGAACAGCTCATCCCGCTCACGCAACTTACCGCGCAGGTAGTCACGGATTTGAGATGTTGTGAAGAGGTTGCCCTGATGGTCTTCGAAAAGCTTGTACAGGGCCACCTTCGCGGCCTCGGCGCGGGTGAACCACGGAGCGTTTGTCTCGTACCACTCCGTTTTGTGCTGGTCGCAGAGAAACAAATTCATTGCTCGCGCCCCGTTGATCATCACGTACGTCGGCGAGCCCTGGATCACCTTGCCGCAGACGATCTCGCGCCCGGACTCGTCGTGCCCAGTCACCCGGTTGCAATGCTTCGCGGCCGGCATCTCAGCCATGGCGCGCTCCTTCCCTGCCGCCCAAGCCCAGCGGCGCAATCATCAAGGTGACCCGCTCCTGGCGGACCTCACAAACATGCAGCGACGCCGTCACTATAAACCAGGAGTTGGTCAACTTGTGGGCCTACTTGTTTCACAAGACTAAGGGCTTTGAGTCACAAACCACTCACATGTTCGAATCAACGGGTTCGAACGCTCAGCACCGTCTCCCCCGTTCGCAGGTTGATAGACCATCGCAGCCGACCACTCTCAACGGCCTCCTCCAAAGCCTCGTCGACCGCTAGCTCACGCAGAGGCTCACGCGGGTCCGGAAGGGCTCCATCAAGGCAAATAACCTCGTCTGCCCGCACCAACGGCCACCGCCGGCTCACCTCATCGGCCTTCAGGACCGGGATCTCCCCCGAGCCCTCCATACGGGCGACCATCACCATGGCGCACACTCCCCGGGTCACGAACACGCTTCACGTGATCGAACGCTGCTGCTACGCCGCCACAAGTCAACATCCTGAGCGGCGGGTTCCACATCTATCACCGCCACAACTTGTTCACCATCTTGTGGTTCTTGTAATGGGTCACGCGCGAAAATGATCAACACATGCCGCACAAGGTGGATGTGACCGCCAGTAACAGGCTGCTGACATGGGAATATGCCACCGACAGTATTAAACAAGCCACCACACAGTGACGGCGGCGACAAGCAAGTAGACGAAGGGTTGCTGTGACGAGGGTCACTCCCTTAACGCGACCAGGTTACTCATCCGTGCGCCTGTCACCACCTGCGACTTCACACGACCCACACAGAGGTCTGACCCCTAGCTCCCTGACGGTCCCTCACCCTGCCCGCACCCGCTGGCGATACGCCTCGACCAGGCACCGGGATCAGCCCGCCGACGATCAGGTCCTCACGCAACGCAGCCTCGCCCGCGGCGACCCGGATCGGTATCCACTGGTGCCGGCCCGAGCCCAGAACCCCCTCCTGGTACTTCAGCAGCTCTACCGCCACCTCGACCTCCGCGTGGCACTCCTCGCGACTGACCGCTTCCCACGCCACACGGCAACCGCGAGCCACCCGGCCGCCGGCGAAGCGACCAGCGCCGGGTGCTCCAGGACGAACTCCTCTCGGGGCGCGAGCACCTCGACCACGCAGCTCGGCTCCTCGACATCGTCGACCACCACCGAGGTAGCACTCGTCCGTATCCGCGACTGGACGTACCACTGCCGGCCCTGCTCCTGGACTACTGCGCTCGATGTCTTCAGTGGCTTGTCCGCGGCCAGTTCGCCGAGCACTCCCCCCGCTGCGACGCATCGCTCACGCAGGGGAAAGTACGTCGCGGACGGCCGTCTGCGCCTCAACTCGACTTATTCGCCTATTCGTTGTGTGACCAAGGCCGCAATGACGCTCCGTGATAGCCGGCTTGCCTGCCCTTGCATGCCGAACCACTGCGAGGCTGCCGAGCGTGACCATCTAGGGCACTTCCGTGGCTCTCTGTCTACAAAAATGCGAAACCCGCCCCGATCACGCACGGCTACTGTCCGAATTGATCGACCTGGTGGCTACATGACTCATCAGGGGGCACTAACCGGCTTTGCCCATTTAAGGGTGGGGGTATCCGTTTCGCACCTTTGCGCACACGTGAATATTATGCTTACGGCTGCATATCATTCCACGCAGGCGCGCATGCCCGTTTCACCCCCTACATCGCTTATGGCGGCATGCGCACTAAAAGGGTTACTCCCAAATTCCCATTTGGGTACGCCCCCAACAGGGGAAACGTCGTCGGGTCAACTGAGAAAGTGTCACCAGGTCGCGCGTCAACCCTTTTGCAACACCTTTTTCTGCATAAAGTCGACAGTTACAGCCCGTGAACGGATACTGTCAACGCAGGGTTGCGGGGTCGTGGGGCCACCCCCTGACAAACGGACCATCAGATACGCAAAGAGTTACTCAACGTGTATATGCGCAGGTCACAGGCATGGGTCGGTCGTGGGGGCGCACTATACCAATGAGGCATCAGCTACTTAGGCTTACCTATGTCAGCAGTTACAGAGAGCCGGCATAGCAGAAAGTAGCGAAAGTGCCTTTCTTGGCTACCGAGTGTGCGCACGGCGCAGCATGGCACAACGTAGCTACCTACCCACTGTGCGTATAGGGAGGGTGCCGAGACTCCCCCTCCATCCCCCGAATCTCCCTGTGCGCCGCCGCGAGCCGCTATAGGCGCCAGTAGGTGGCGCGCATCGCACGTGAGCCGCTACGCGCCACCGTGAGCCGCTACGGGGTGCTGAGTGACGCCACTGTGGGCGTAGCGAGCATGAGCCCCCCGTGAGTCGCACCCGCACCCCTAGGTGCGCATGACGAAGGGAGCACGCTGCCCCTTCCCCCTAAGAGCTGTCGCGCACCAGCATCCCCGGATAGGCAAGAGGGACATTGCCGGCTGAAACGGGGCAAGCAAGTCAGCGACGAGGGTGGCAGGCAGGGTATGTGACGCGCGTCACAATAGTCGCATAAGCGCAGATCAAATGGGGCGCCAAGCGCCTGGCACGCCTTGCATGCCAACCGATTGGCACTAGGGGGTAGCGCCAGACGTCTGGCACCCCATAGAGTCTTCCTTGTCAGCAGGAAGGACCGCCGGAAACGGGGGGACTGACTGAGGGCAACGGCTCGGACGAAAGCCCTACGGGGTCGGTAGAAAGAAAGCCGTCGTTCCTTGAGAACTCAACAGTGGATATAGACGCACGGGAACGGTAACAACGTTTCTGCGAGGGGAATGAGAATTCCCCACTATCGGTCAACGAGCCGATAGGGCGCGCAAGCAACAGGGGTGCTGTTTGCCTACTGTCGCCGAACCCTTAGAGGGGTGGACCTATTGCGCGTGGCTGAACGTCCGGTCGCTTTGTCAGGGCTGGAGACAGACAGTCAGTTGAAACGTGGTGGCAAGAGCAGTAAGAGGTACCGCCACCGTTACCCGTAGCGTCACTCTCTCTCATATCGCGCCGGATTTATCTGCGCGCGATTCGGGGAGCGTTGCTCTCACAGGGCGCTCCCCCACCCTCTCTGTTTGGTCCGTTTACCAACGGACAATGCAATCTCATGCACTACGGTGCAGCAGGGCGCTAGGTCTCATTAGCCGAATTCCCTGCTGTAGCCGAGAGCCAACGGATGTGGTGTCCGTTGGTCACCCATGAGAGGAGAGAGCAATGAATCGCGACAGCCTCAAGGACTTCTTTTACGAGAAAGTCTGGAAGGTGAACAGCGATGTCAACGGACAGGGTCGGTCCTACGGCTGGACTAACTGTCATTGGAATGACCTCTTGAAGGCCATCGATGAGTACGCCGATACCCGTAGGGATCAGCCCAAGTCCGCCGGTCAGGAACTGACTAGTGAGAACTACCTGTCTGCCCTGGCTGATGCTCGTTTCGGTGACGTCGCTCCGTTTCTGGGGCAGCGTTGCCCGGACTGCCAGGGAGCGGCCGAGTCTGATGCTGAGTTCGAGCACGTCAAGTTCGGCGGCAGCATCGTGATTGGCTGCGATTCGACTCTCCTTGTGAATCCCGGATTGCTGGGTTTCGCTGAGGAAATCTGGTTCGACTCACGTTACGAGGAATCCGAGATCGTGCGGGAGGACGCCTCTGTCTGGGGTGACCACACCGGATCGGTCTGGAGGACCGGTGCAAAGGTGCGCCCGGCACGGCCGGAGGAGCACGCGGACGGTCTGGCCGGAACGCTTGAGCGCATTGAGCTGGAGCACGACTACGGGTTCACCCGTGCGACATTCTGGGTCCAGTGGGAGAACAACACAAGCGGTCCGGACAGTCACCAAAGCGGTGACATCGTTCTGATCTGAACGTCGTCACGGCGACTCTAAATAGGCGTTAGGCCGTGAGCGTCCGCGCGGAACATCGCGCGGGGTCGCAGGGGTGGTTCCCTGCCTGAGAGGAGAGAACTATGTCGACCGCGGTGCGAGAGCAGTGCGCCCCTTCCGAGGCTGACTGGTACGTCGAGGTCATCTACGGAAAGACGTTCTGCGACGAACACGGTTTCAAGTGCCGCCGCGATGCGTGTGAGCGTCGGTACGGCACGGAGACCGACTACAACTACGGCTATTTCAAGGGTGTGGAGCGTCCGTCCATTCAGGACCGGGACAGCCTCGTGCCCGATGGGTACGTCCGTCGGGAGTCGACCGTCAAGCCCTGCGGGAGGTGATCACAAATGTGTGAATACCTCGTGTGGTGTGAGAACGGTGATCTGGTCTCCGGTCCGCACCGTAAGCGCGACGTCGCCGAACGCAAAGAGCGTGAAGCGCGCGAAGAGTGCGCGAAGAACGGATGTGGTAACGGGCATCCGGAGTCCTCCGACGACCCCGATTACGGGACGACCTGCGGAGTCCTGAACCCCCACGGATTCAGTATCCAGGTGGCCGAGGACGGTCGCGACATCACTGGGCACGACTACTGATCCAACATGCCGAAACGCCGGGAGGCGTCGTCCACGGGTGGTGCCGTGGGCCTGATGAAGGCAGCCAAGTCTGAATCAGCTTTGAGAGGAGAGAGCTATGTCTGCGCAGACCCTTGAGATGGCTGCGTCCGACTTTCTGTACGACTCCACCGAGGAGGCGCTGAACGAACTGTTCGCGTCCCCGCCGGCTATGGAGGCGCATGTCGACGCGCTCTTCGACAAGGGCAACGACACCATCGTTCTCGACGGTGTGAAGTTCTACGCCAAGCGCGTGGACTACCACCGGGAGTTGGACGAGAGGTTCGTCCAGTGGATCATGGACAACCACCAGAACTTTCCGGTCTACGGTGACCCGTCCTCTGGGGACGGAGAATCGTTGGAAGTCTGGGCGAAGTCCATCACGGACGAGTACTTCGGATCCCCCTACGTCTCCGGCATCGACACGGACGGCTATGAGTCGTTCATGCCTAACGGCGTCAAGGGCCAGTTCTTCCGATACGAGGACGAGACGTACGTCGCCCTGTGGCAGCAGTGCACGGGATACCGAGCGCGTACGCGTCCGATGGTGTTCCACGTGTCCTGTCACGACGCTGACTACTTGCTGGACGACGACAAGGCCACGGCGTACTGCCTCGAATGCGAGGACGTCGTGTTCGACATCGAGTCCGGCGGGCAGCACGTCAAGCGCATCAACCGTGATGGCGAGGAGGTCGACGACGCCCCGGAGGTGTCGTTCGACGACCTGGTCGCCAATCCCGTCTGCCCCAACTGCCATGCCGGCCTGCGTGTCGACGCGTGGCAGTTCTGATCCAACATGCCGAAACGCCGTGAGGCGTCGTCCCGGAGTGGTGTCCGGGGCCTGACGAGGCAGCCAATCGCTGAGTCAGCGTTGAGAGGAGAGAGCATGCGAACCTACAAGATCGTGCGAGAGCAGGCCATGGGTACGTTCCTGTGCCCGCCCGGCTTCCACGGCTTCACGTACTCGGTTAACGAGTTCGCGGGGCCGCGCGGTCGGAAGGTCATCGGCGAGCACTCCCTGGAGTACCTGCTGTCCGACGAGGCCGACGCCTCGGAGTACGTCCGTAAGGAGGCCGCGCGACTCATCGGCTTGGTGAAGCCCACCGAGTCCGAAGGCTGGGTGCGGTCTGTCTACGGGTACTACAAGCACTGCTACGTGCCGGAGTCGGAATCCCGCAACGGCGACGATCTGATCATCCACAACCCGACAGAAATCGTTGTGGACAGGGCGTTCAAGGCTCTGGATTCCGGTGTCGCCCACGTACGCGAAGAGGCCAATGCCCGAGCGCGTTTGGGCGCCCCCGACGACGAAAGCCTTCCCCGCGGAAAGAACCCGATGAACTACCGCCGGGGGGTAACACCGGTCTACGGCAGGCGCCGTGGGTACGAGGTCACGGCGCGGCGGGACGGGTCCACTGTCTACGTGTACGCCTTGGCGGACGACGGGGTGCGTTACGACGCTGACCACCTTTCCGACTACGCCGACGCTCTGCGGGGCAACGAACAGTTCGACAACGTCCGTCACCAGCCCATGTGCGACGAGCACGCTGGGCGAATCGTGGCTGACGTACGAGACGTGCCCGCGCGGATGGATCCCGAACGTCACGCAGCAGTGTCCTGCGTCCGGCAGTACTTCCCGGGGCACCAACCGCGCCTCGACCTGATCGAGAATCCTACGAAGGGCTACGGCAGTTGGCCGTGCTCGAAGTGCGGTGAACGTGTCCAATACGAGGCGAAGTTCGACAAGCACGCCGTCGTCACGACCCGAATCGACGGGCGCGGCATGACGCACTGGTCGTACGGCCTGGAGTGCGCCGACGGTGAGCCGCACGAAGTGAAGTGATCCGAAGCCGAAACCTCCTGAAGGGAGGTCGTCCACGGGTGGTGCCGTGGGCCTGACGACGGCAGCCAATCGCTGAGTCAGTTCTGAGAGGAGAGAGCACATGCACGAGTCCATGAAGGACAAGAAGCTCACGATCCCCTTCGTCGGTGTCCTGGAGGTCACCGTCGGGCTGAACGGCTGCGACGAGGACATGGTCCGCAGCGCAGCAATCAGCGGGATGCAGGAGTACTTGTCAAAGGACATGGCGGCCAAGTGGACGTCCGGCCGCCAGAGCGCGATGACTCCGACGGCGGTGGCGGTCCCGACTCTGTTCGAGACCTTCCCCCGCTACATCCCGTCGGCTCCAAGCCGACGAGAGTGGACGAAGCGGCAGTTCGACTTCTCGCACGCCTGGGCCGAGTTCCAGGAGTCCGTCCCGGACTCCGTGGACGGCCAGGTCGAGCGCGAGGACGACGTCGCCTCGCTGATCCGGGAACTGAAGACGCACGACGTCAAGGCCGACCCGTACCACACGGGGGGCAACTGCATGGTTGCCCAGATCGAAATGGAGGCGGGCTACTTCCTGTGGTCTTCCGCTCCGGACGGCACCGACGTCGGATACGTCTGGGAGATCGTGAGAAACGATCAGGAGAGCGTCTTCGGCGGCACGTGGCCGAAGACCGGTGCGGCTCAGGCCGCGCAGAACATCGCCTCGCTGCTCAGGCTCGTCGGGGAAATCTACGTCCCCTGATCCGTTCCAACATCGCCGAAACGCCGGGAGGCGTCGTCGTGGGGTGGTGCCCACGGCCTGATGACGGCAGCCGCTGAAGTCAGCGTTGAGAGGAGAGAGCACATGTTCGTTAAGACGGATTTCCAGCCCGGTGACCGTGTCCTGATCGACTGGTACGGCACCGAGAAGTCGGGGATGTTCGTCACCTACGGCGACCCTCGGCACGCGTGCCCTGATACGCACATCACGCACCCCGGAATGCGCATTGCCTACTTCCTGGTCGACGGTCAGGAGAGTCCGCAGACGTTGTGGGAGGAGAAGCTGTCTCCGCTGACGCACGACCCGCGTCAGAGAGAGGTCGAGCGTCTGGAGTTCCAGATCCGGAGCAAGCGCGAGGAGATCGTCTGCCTGAAGAGGGAGATCAGCTCGCGTGAGGAACGAATCGGGCTGATCCGCAAGGACATCGAAGCATCTCCGTTCCACATCGAGAACGTCGGGGACTGAGCCGCAGTCGCGAACTCGCGAGCTGTGTGTGACCACAAGCCGACGCGATCTGATCCCAATTGCCGAAACGCCGGGAGGCGTCGTCGCGGGGTGGTGCCCGTGGCCTGACGACGGCAGCCAAACGCTCAAGTCAGCTTTGAGAGGAGAGAGCTATGGACAGCACGAATGAGGCGTACCTGAGCGCAGTTCGTCAGGCGCCCCTCGCGCTCATCGAGCGGTACCTGACGTCTGTCTGCACAGAATGCGACGAGCACGTCGTCCCGTCCGATCTGGATGGACACGTGCTGATCGGCTCCAGCGTGGTGATCGGTTGCGAGGGTTACTGGCTGGTCGATCCCAACGTGGTCGGCATCTCGAACCCGAACTGGTCTGACTGGACGACGCCCACCGAGGTGGAGTCCAAGCCCACGGCCCTGTACGTGCAGGGTGCGGCTCTGGCGCACTTCGCCGAGAGCCTGGGGCTGATGCGCGAGCCGCGCTCTGTGTCCCCTCTGGGCCTGTTCTACGACCAGAAGCTCATCGGCCATGCCGTCGCTGCAATGTGGGCGTGGCTGGAGTCGAGGCGAGGCCCGGTATCGGTGCGGGCGGCCCAGAAGGAGGCGATGTACTTCACCGAGGACGAGGGGTGCATCGGCAAGGTTCCCACGTTCACCTACGGTGGCGTCACGCTGTCCGTGGGTGACGAGGTGGACGTGCAGAACCGCGGTCTGAGGGGCGAAAAGTTGAACATTTTTCGCGCCGTAATCAAGGCGATCGAACCAACGTACTGGGGGTCCGAACTCTGCCCGACCGGTGTCGAGTTGGTAGGTCCAGATGTGCCTGAGGCCAGCACGTGGAGCTGGCAGGACATGACCAAGGTCACCGAGACGGACCCATTCGTCGCGTTGCCATGATCCAACATGCCGAAACCTCCCGGAGGGAGGTCGTCACAGGGTGGTGCCTGTGGCCTGACGAAGGCAGCCGCTGAGTCAGTTTTGAGAGGAGAGAGCACATGGTCATGAGCGAACGACCCAAGGTCGCCCCCGCCACGCACGAGTTGGTGCAGGAGAACGGGGTGCTCATCGCGAAGGTCACCGTTACCTATCCGATGGACGGTAGCGGGATCGCCGCCAAGCTCTACGCCACGTACAGCAAGCCCTTCGAGTGTGGTACTCCGCTTCCGGAGGAACTGACGGTCGAGGACGTCATGCGCACTCTTGCGCAAGAGTCCGCCGACTGTGCTGAGGGTTGGCACTTCTGGCACGCCGAGCCGGGCCAGGAGGCGTGGGACACAGTCCACCCCTGGGCCGAGGCACAGGTGCGTCGGCTGCTCCCGACGCTGACGTGGGACCTTCGCGACGTCTGAACCAACACTTGCCGAAACGCCGGGAGGCGTCGTCGTGGGGTGGTGCCCACGGCCTGATGACGGCAGCCAAACGCTGAGTCAGCTTTGAGAGGAGAGAGCTATGGACAGCTACGTGGAGGCGCAGTTCGCTGCGCTCGGGTCCGCCGAGTCGTACCAGATGAAGGTCCGGTCCGAGTACGGCGAGACGAAGTGGTTGAACATCGGACCGGCTGACGTCGGCTTGATCAGCGAGATAGTCGACCGTCGTGTTAAGTCGAGCGAGGAAGTCCACTGGCCCACCTTCGTCGAGGAGTTCGCCGAGTGCGCGCTCCAGGAGGCGCTGTGGTGGGAGGGGAGTCCCAACGACCGGGGTGTGGGCGGCTTCGAGTGGGAGACCGCCAAGCAGTACGTAGTGGCGGACATCGCCAGCCCTGGCGCGCGTACGCGCTGGATGCAGATGTGCCGGGAGTACGTCGCGATCAACATGGAGTACCTCGCGGACCTGCCATCCGATAGGGCGGGCCAGATGTTCTGGCAGTCCAAGCGGGGCGGTCGCGGGGTGCCCGAGCGGGATTTCCTCCACGCGGAGTGGATCCCGGAATCGGCGCGACACCCGCTGCACACGACCGCGGGTCGGTGGCCGGTCGGCTACCTGTTCATCCGCGACGAGAAGATCTACTTCGACCTGTGATCCAACACGTGCCGAAACCTCCTGCAAGGAGGTTGTCGTGGGGTGGTGCCCACGGCCTGACGAAGGCAGCCGCTCAAGTCAGCGTTGAGAGGAGAGAGTTCTATGTCAATGCAGCCTGTGCGCGTCCGGCTTGACGACTCGCCGGTCTTCGAGGCGGTTGCCGATCTGGGCAACACGTGGGACCGGTTCCTCCGGCCCCGGTTCACTCTGGACCAACTCCGCGAGGTCGCTGAGTACACGCAGGCCATGCACCGTGAGCACGGTGTCGACTGGGAGACGGTGCATATCGTCGAGCAGTCGTCCGCGAACCGGTTCGCCGAGGACGGCAGGCCGGCTGCGGAGAAGTCCGCGCTCGTGCTGTGGGTCTCCTGGGAGTTCACGCTTGGCTCCGAGGGGCCGTCCAAGTACGTGACGGTAGTCGACCCCGACGAGGACGGTCTCTACGACGTCGGCGGCGGTGCATGGGCGTGGAACCACGTCCCGGAGCCCGAGCGAATTCGGGTCGGGGAGCTGAAGTCGATGGCCGGGGCTCGCGTTCGGTTCGTCGGCGAGTACGACGACCCGTGTGAGATCGCCAAGGGCAAGCTGACCTTGCCTGACTGGCAGGAGGCGTACGTCGTGTACGGCGGCGGTCTGCCGGCCGAGAATGCCTACTTCTGCTTCTTCGACGAAGTGATTGAGAGGTTCGACCGGCCCCAGGAGGCGGCGCAGTTGCTGGTCGATCTCCCGGTATGCCTCGTACAGACACGCGCTGACCTGGAGTACGGCATCTGCCCCACGAGTCTCGACCGCGGGTGGCAGTGGTCCGTCGCGGAGGCGTTCACGCGCCTGGGGATCCTCCCGCCGGTCGACGAGATGTCCCTGCCGGACAAGTCCGACGTCCGCCGCTCCCCCGAGTTGGTGCGGTATCTGGTCGAAGCCTTCGAGGCTGGCATCTGGGACTCGATTTCCCGGAAGCAGAGTTACGCCAGCAAGGTCATCAGCCGCCTCGCCGATGCCGAAGCCACGGTGAACGCGCGCGCCTGATCACCAACGCCGAAACCTCCTGGAAGGAGGTCGTCGTGGGGTGGTGCCCACGGCCTGACGAAGGCAGCCGCTCAAGTCAGTGTTGAGAGGAGAGAGTCATGGGTGTTGAGAATCTGCCGGTGGAGCAGCGGGCGTCGAACGGGTTCGAGTTCCTGAACCTGCGAGGGCCCGAGGGTTGGCGCGAGCGGATCAACCTCGATCTGCTCGACATCGACCATGAGTATTTCTGCATCCTCGGGCAGGTCTACAGCGAGATGGCTGGTGACGAAGCCTACGGCTACGAGTACGCCGTTGCCGAGTTCGGGTTCGACAACTTCGGCAACAACGAAGATCTGATCTTCCATGGGTTCTACGCCATCGAGGACGGATCCGCGCTCACCGCTGCGTGGAGGCACCTGCTTCGCGGAGAGGTGGAGCCGCTCAAGGCTCCGGTCGTCGACTCCGAGGACCGCGTAAAGGAGGGCCAGTGCGGGTACCAGTCGGCCTACGGGCTGCCCTGGTCTGAGTACTGCGTCTTCCCCAAGGGCGAGTACACGCAGCTGTGCCCCGGCCACGCGCGCGACCACTACGAGCACTACGGTCGGCGCGCGTAATGCCGGTCCGCTTCAAGATCGTGTACCGGTCCTGGTGGCACCGTGGTGCGGTCCACTCAAGCAGCGAGTTGTGGCGCTCGGCCGACGGCGAAACGTGGATCCGTCTTGGATCCCGTCCCTGACCCCAGCAAGCCGAAACCCCTGGAAAGGGGTCGTTCCGGAGTGGTGTCCGGGGCCTGACGATGGCAGTCAGCTGGTGAGAGGAGAGTTCATGCAAGAACTAACCAGGCTCCGTCCTGTCGCGATCGGCGAGGACGGGGTAAGCCCGCGGGCAGGGGCTGCGATCCTGTTGCCCGAAGATGGTCAGTCTTTGCTGCTGGACGTCACTTCCCTTCACCCTGACGTAGCGGTGTCCGCCGACGTGGGCGACGAACTGCCCGAGGGAGTGCAGTGGCAGGTCCGCTGAGCTGTTCAGCGTTCTCTCAGCACGGGGGTAGGTTTATGCCTGCCGCCGTCGCTGAGAGGAGTGCTGTGAAAGAGCAGGTCGAGTGGCACCGGGCTGAATTTCGGGGGCGGGAGGCTGAGCTGTCTTCTGTTACCGAACTGGCCCGTCGCGCAGGCGTCGATCCCAGCACGGTCAGCACGTGGGCCAGGCGGCATGCAAGTTTCCCGAAGATCGTCATGACGAAGCGGGGAGCGGTGACGTCGAAGTTCTACGTCACCACAGAGTTCGACGACTACCGGCGGATACAGAAAGAGGTCGCCCGGCAGGCCCGCACGAGCAAGTCTGCCCCGCCTCGATCACCTGCTACCCGTGCGCAGGAGCGTCTCCAGGAGCTGAACGAGCAGGACGCGAGGCTGGCGGCGGAAGAAAACGAGCTTTCGGAGAAGCTGGCGGCCGTGCTCCGCCGTCGGCATCAGCTCGATGAGGAGCGCGGCAATCTACTCCGATTCGTGCAGCAGGAGCTAGCCAAGTTGAAAGATGCTCTGGGGACCGAGCAGCCCTGACTGTGTAGTCGGGTGCGATTCCCAGCCTTTCACGACAAAGCGCTGAACACGGTCCTCATGCAGAGGAGCGACAACTAGTACGTCCGCCGGGCCCCGCGTTCTCTTGGGGTGACCCCAGATACTGGGGCGGTAGCAGCGGGGTTCGATCCCCCGCTCCGGCACTCAGGGGCCTTCGGTCACCACACTTCTCCTGATCCGTTCAGGCCCTCCCAGCGGTCACCGCAGCGCGCTCTCCTTGCGGGGAGAGCCTGAAGGGGCCAGGAGTGTGCAGCCCCAGGCAAGGTAGTTGCCCTGCAACGAAGCGCGAGGAGAGGTAAGTCAGTGGCACAGAAGGTTCAGGTCCTCCTGGTCGACGACCTGGAAGGTGGGGAAGCCGACGAGACTGTCGCCTTCGCGCTGGACGGGAAGACCTACGAGATCGATCTCACCGCGACCAACGCGGACAGGCTCCGGGGGATCCTGGAGCCGTACGCCAAGGCTGGGCGGAAGGTCTCGGGCCGTCGAAAGGCGGTCGTCGTGAAGCGTACCGAGGTCGCCTCCGGATCGGCGGCGATCCGGGCGTGGGCCAAGTCCAACGGTTGGCCCGACATGGGGAACCGCGGTCGCGTGCCGGCCGAGGTCCAGGACGCCTTTGAGAAGGCGAACAAGGGCAAGTAGCCCAGCACAGCAGAGAGAGGGTCCTGCCGGGTGGCCGGCGGGGCCCTCTGCTGTTTTGAGAGGAGAGGGAATGGAAGAGCGCAGCGACAGGAAGACACTGGAGTTGGCCAGAGAGATGGTCAAGGCCATGAAGTCGCACGTCCAGGGAGGTGTGAGTCAGTACCCGAGTCTGCGGGCTCTGGTGCCGTACCTGATGGCTGGCATTAAGCAGGTGCCGAACGAGTTGATCCCGCTGCTTCCGGCGGATCAGCGCGAGATGTCTGCGATGGCGCGTGACGCCGCAGTCCACGAGTTGTGGCGGGGTGGCAGGTCGGTTCTCGCGATGGATGAGTGTCTCCTGTCGGCCCTGTCGGAATCGTCGGCTGAGTTGCCGAAGGCTGTCGTAAGGGGGCTGCGGTACAGGAATCCGCTCATCGTCCTCACGACTCCGGACTTCTCGGACGAGGACACGGACTACTACCGGGAGCATGTTGGCATCCCTCTGGTCGCGTACACCTTCGGGCGGTGGGACAACGCGCAGCTCATGTGCTCGATGCACGACGACCGGTTCGAGGACCTGGGCGTGATGTTCGTCGGGTACATCTCGACCCCGAAAGGGCTGGTCCTTCAGATGCTGCGGTGCACGGTCCCGCTCGACAGGCAGTCCACGACGGTCGCCGAGGCGGTCGCGCGGACAGTGAGTGGCTTCCACTTCAACGACGACTTGGGCGAGCGGGACATCACTCGGCTGGCGACGTGGCTGCGCAAGTACCTGACGCAGGTGCTGCACACCGTGTCGTACGCCGGCAGCAACCCGCAGGACGCCGAGTTGTACCGTCCGCCGGTCAAGCGGGCCGGCAAAGGCAAGAAGACCCGGCGCCCGCGGCAGGAGGACGTGACCGAGTTCGTGAAGCTCGGTTCCCTGCTCAGCCGTGAGCTGCGAGAGCTGCGGACGGTCAAGCCCTCCGAGGTGCTCAAGGAGATCGACGACTGCACTTGCGTCGAGTTCTGCGACGAGGATCCGAATTCGGCTTGCAGCCTCTCCGGAATTCCGCACGTCCATCCGGCCGCCCAGGGGCTCGGGTTCGGGCCGTGCCCCGAGCACCCCGATCGCCCCGGCGACCACTGAGATCGAACACCGGAGGAGCCTGTCAGAGGTGTCTGGCAGGCTCCTCCTCATTTAGAGGAGAGGCATGCACGAGCAGAAGCCGGGTCTCCGGCTGACCGAGGATGAGATGGAAACGATCCAGATCATGGTGAAGCACAGTTGGCGCTTCACTCCCGACCCTCGATTCATCCGCAACGTGCTGGAGGATGACTCGCCGTCGAGGACGACCATCCGAGGCGCCCGCCATTACGACTGGCTCACCAGCGGGGTGCCGGACATCGTCCTGGCGGACTTCGCTAACGCGCTGATCGGCGAGGGCATTCCGACGACGCTTCTCACGTACGAGGCGTGGCAGGAGTGGAAGGCGCGTGTCGCGGAGGCTCACGCAGAGTGGGTTCGCAAGAAAGAGGCCGGCGAGTGAGTGAGTCGGGTCGACGGCGACGGCTCACTTCGGTTGTCTCCATGAACGGTATTCCCGCCACGGCCGCCGTGCCGACTGGGGCTCCCGGTGTTGATGGGATTTTGGAACTGGCGCTGGCCCTCGTGGGCACGGCACAGGATTCTCGTGGAGAAGTCGACGCGTTTCTGAAGCGGCACTGCTTCGCTCCGAGCGACGAGACTGCGAGGGCGAAAGACTCGCAGGCGCGGTGGACGATCGAGCCGGATGGCCGTGTCACGGTGACGTTCCTGGCCGACGACGGCACCGCCCACATCGCTCTGGCCCCCGACGAAAACATTCGCCGGTGGGCGGCCCTGACCCTGGCGTGCGGCGGGACGTTGGCCGTGTGGTTTCTCCCGGAGATGACGTCGTTCACGCCTAGGGACATCAGCCAACGGATTTCGCCTGGGGGCGGCAAATGGTGGCGGCTGAGTGCTGGGCATGTGCCCGCATAACGCCGACGGCTGTTATCACGCCGTGGCAAGCTTTCGATGCAACGAGAGGAGAGAGCGTGCACGATAGTGGGTCCTGGACCCCTACGGTGACGTTGTCGTACGACGGTCCGGATGGTGAGCCTATCGAGGTCACCATGACGCTCACTGAAGTCGGCCTGAGCGAAGTCCTCATCGCCATGGAGAACGGGGCGGCAGATGATCAGGGGGTGGCGACGTGAATGAGAAGCCGCAGGTGGCCGTCTACACGAGAGTGGCAAAGGCCGGCAATCCGGTGGCCCAGGATTTGCAGCACTTTCAGTGCTGGGACTGGGCGGAATCGCGGGGCATGGAGATCACCCAGGTCTATCACTCGGCTGGGGAGAACGATCTCTTTCTGGACCTTCTGAACGATGTCTCGGCTGGCGAGTACGACGCGGTCGTGGCTACGGAGCACAGCCGGTACAACCGGCGAGCGGAGAGGCTGCGGGCCCTGACAGACCTCGCGCGGCAGCACGGGATCCAGGTCTACACCGTTGCCGCGGACGACCTTGACCTCGCTTCCCCGGCAGGGACACTGACGCTGGAGATGCTGAGTGGGTCCGAGGCTGCCGAAGAGCAGGCCATCGCCCGAAGGCAGGTAGAGAGGTCTTGGAAGGACCGCTCGTAAGGTCATAGAAAGTGCTGAAGCCCCCGGCTCCTATGTGGAGTGCGGGGGCTTCGTCGTACCTGGACCCGTATTTTGCCTGGTCAGGCAGCTATAGAGCGATCTTCCAGGTTGATGACGTAGGTGAACGATCCGCCAGGCGTTGGCCCAGGTCATGAAGGGGGCCTGCCGGTGCAGTCGGGTGTTGTCGCGGTCCCACTTCGCCCAACTGGTGGGCCACTTGGTGTCGGTGCACTCGATGGCGGTGTAGACCGCGTTGCCGTTCTCGGCCTGGGCGTTGCCGGCCTTGTCGTCGAGGTGCGGACCGGCGTTGTCGATCAGCGGCTTGGCGTCGCCGGCCAGGTACGCGCTCCACGCCTGGGCGACCTCGGCCCATGCGCTGTCGTAGTAGGGCGCGTTCTGGAAGAAGCCGGTGAGTTCGGCCGGGCCGACCACGCCGCCGATGGGCTGCTTCTTGGCGGTGGCCCGCAGCTTCTCCCAGGCTGCCTGGACCTTCTGCGGGGTGTTGCCGATGTGGTAGGCGGCGTCGTTCTTGGCGACCCACTTCGTCCAGTCGCCCCAACGGGTCTCGAAGGCGACGTCCTGGTCGAGGTTGGCCTGGTACCAGACCTTCTCGCGGGAGGGGTCGATGACGCTGTCGACGAGCATCCGGCGGACGTGGCCCGGGAAGAGCGTGCCGTAGACGGCGCCGAGGTAGGTGCCGTAGGAGACGCCGAGGTAGTTGAGCTTCTTCTCGCCCAGCGCGGCGCGGATCACGTCGAGGTCGCGGGCCGTGTTCGCCGTGGTCATCTGCGACAGGACCGCGCGGCCGGTGCGCTCCAGGCAGCCCTGGGCGTACTGCTTCGCGTGCGCGCGCTGGGCGCGCTTGTCCGCCTCGTTGTCCGGCACCGGGTCGGCCTTGGGGGCCTTGACGAACTCCTGCGGGTCCACGCAGGAGATGGGCGCGGAGTGGCCGACGCCCCGAGGGTCGAAGCCCACGAAGTCGTACGCCTGGGCGGTCTTGGCCCACAGCGGGTTCTTGGTGGTGACGCGGGACGGGAAGCGCATGCCCGAGCCGCCGGGGCCGCCGGGGTTGTAGACGAGGGCGCCCTGCCGCTGCTGCGGGCCTCCGGTGGCGACGGCGCGGTCGACCGCGATCTTGAGGGTCCGGCCGTCGGGCCGGGCGTAGTCGAGCGGGACGGTGACGTAGCCGCACTGGATCGGGGCCTTCAGGCCCCAGTCGGCGGGGCAGTCCTGCCAGGCGACACCCGCCTTGGCGGCCCGGTCGGCGGCCAGCGCGACGCCGCGCGCCTCGGCCGTGCCACCAGGGTGCCGCTCACCGGCGGTGGCCGGCGTGGCTATCGCGCCGGCGAGGAGCGCGCCGGTCACCAAGGTGCCGGCAGCGCCGAGCGCTACTGTTCGTTTCACGTGGTTGATCCCCCAGCATGGTGCGCCGCTTGTGGCGGCGGCGATCACGGAGCTACGGGGGGATCCTGTCGTGTACGGACCACACTTGAACAGATTTGGCCACAATTTCTTTACCAAGCCGTAGGAATTGAACGGTTGTCCGCGTGCCCCGTGACGTGTCGGGCGCTCGCCGTCGGGACCCTGGTGGCGGGCTCGGTCGGGGCCCGTCGAACGGGGCGGCGGACCGCGGTCAACAGGGCACCGACAACGGGCCGCGGAGTGACGAGAACCAGTCAATTGCCACTGACATACCGCATATGCCGGTGCGGGCCGTAGCGACTTCACTAACCTTCCGTGCAGGCTCTCCTACACACCGCAACGTGGGAGGGCCTCCGCGTTGTGCCCGTGTGCTGCGTCGTGCAGCGTGTTCCGCCGGAGGGAGACGTCAGGTGCCCGGTATCGACCAGGTGTTGGCCCGCGCGATGGAGATACCCGGAGTGCTGGGGGCCGGACTGACCGACTGGACCAGCGGGTTGACGCTGGGCACGGCCGGCCGGGCCCCGCACGGCGACCACGACGCGGCTGCCGCGGACACCGCCGAGGTGGTGCAGGCGGTGGCCCGGAACGCCACGTTCGACACCGCCGGCGGGAACGGGGAGCCGTTGGAGGACCTGATCGTCACGACGGGGAGCAGCTACCACCTGATCCGCCGGGTGCCCACCGCCTTCGACAGTCAGACCTGCCTGCACCTCTGGCTGGACCGGGGGCAGGCCAACCTCGCCATCGCCCGGTTACGCCTGCGCGACCTGGCCACGGAGTTGGTCGGCGACTGACGCCCCGTCATGACGTCGACGCCATCCTCCCGTTCGGGCGGCACCGGCGGTGCCGGCCGGCCCGGTCCGCTCGACCGGTACGCCGCGCAGCGCGCCACCGGTGCGCTGCGCGGTCCGGACGGTTGCGTCTACCTCCACCAGGGCGCGGTCTACTGCGTCGAGTGCCCCGCGGTCGCCGACGTCGGCGACCGACTGGCGACGGCCGGACGGCTGCCCGCGGAGCGCTGGCGGCGCGCGGTGGACGCCGCGGGAGCGGACCACAGCGGCGGCCAGTTCCTCCTCCGCCAGGGCTGGTTGACCCGCGGCGAGCTGGAGTTGTGTCAGCTCGCCGCACTGCTCGACGCGGCGTGCTTCGTCCTGCCGCCCCGGTCCGCGGCCACCTCCTTCACGCCGGGCGACGCGCACTGGCTGGGCGTGGTGCGTCCGGTCGCCGCCGCCGTCCTGCTGGCGGCGGTGGCCCGGCGCCGGGCCCAACTCGACCGGTTGGGGTCCTGGGCGGCGGTCGACGGCGCCCCGGTCGTCCCGGTCGTCCCCGATGCCCGGGACCGCCCGCCGCTCACCGGTCGCCAGCGGTGGCTGCTCGCGCACGCCGACGGCGTCCGCACCCCGGGCGAACTCGCCCGCGCGCTCGGGCAGTCGACGTTCCTGACGCTGCTGGAGGTCCGGCGGCTCGCCGCGGCCGGGCGGGTGCGGCTGCCGCCGGCGGTGGGGCTGCCCCGGCGGCGCCCCGGGGCCAGCCGGTCGGAGCCGCGCGGTCCGGCAGCAGCGGGGACGAACGCCCCGGTCTGGCACCTGCCGGACCCGGGCGCGCTGGAGACCGCCGATCCGGACGTCGCCCTCCTCGTCCGCCTGCGCACCGCCCTGGAGGAGAACCTGTGAACCCCTGTGAACCCCGGCCATGAGGCCCGTGTTCGGCAAGCGTGTCAGAAGAAGGAGCATCAGGAGACCGATGACGAGCGACACCGAAGCGATCACGGCCGGGATCCGGGAGGAACTGCGGGCCCTGCGCGCGCACGTACGGCAGTTGCACGGCGGCATGGTGGCGAGTGCGGACGGCATGGTGATCGCACACGACCTGGCGGACATCGAACCCGACGGCCTGGCCGCGCTCACCGCCGCCGCCATCGGCGTCGCCAAACGGCTGACCGACGCCACCGGGCAGGGCGGCTTCGAGGAGACCCTGACCCGCGGCAGCCGCGGCTACGTCGCGGCGTACGCGGCCGGGAACCGCGCCGTGCTCACCGCCGTGGCGGGCCCGGACACCAACGTCGGGCGGCTCCACCTCCAGGCCCGGCGCGCCGCCGCACGCATCGCGACGCTGCTCGACGCACCGCCGGGCCACTGATCCGACCGAGCCCGACCGGCGGCCTCCCCCGCCGGTCGACGCCCCCGGCCCCGGCCTCCGGCCGGCAGACCGACCACCCCGCACGACGGACATCCAGCGAAACCAAGCGAACCCATGGAAAGGCCCGACCCCTCATGACGCAGATGGAAACCGCTCTCGGCGAAGCGATGTCGACGATCGAGGGCGCGATAGGTGTCGCCCTGGTCGATTACACCAGCGGCATGGCGTTGGCCACGTTGGGCGATCCGCAGTCGTTCGACCTCAACGTCGCGGCGGCCGGCAACACCGACGTGGTGCGCGCCAAACTGCGCACGATGGAGATGCTGGAACTCCAGGGCACCATCGAGGACATGCTGATCACCCTGACCTCGCAGTACCACATCATCCGGCCGGTGACGGGCAAGAACGGCAGCGGTCTCTTCCTGTACCTGGTGTTGGACCGCAAGCGCGCCAATCTCGCGCTGGCGCGCCACCGCCTTGCCCGTCTGGAGGCCGAACTGGAGGTGTGAGGACTCAGCCGGCGGCGGCCTCGTCCAGCAGCCGCCGCAGCGACAGGCCGTCCGGGGCGATCGCGGTGACCAGCGCCGCGGGTCCGGCGATCGGCGCCACGACGGCCTGGCCCACGCTCGGATCGGCGCCGGCCGCGCCGCCGAGCAGTCGGACCTCGACCGGCTTGTCGGCGAACTCCGGTCCGGCGAGCAGGAGTTGGCCGACGGCCCGGTTGCCACCGAGGACCGCGGAGGTGTCCCACCCCGGGGCGCCGGGCCCGTAGGCGGTCTCCTGGTCCAGCAGCGTACGCCCCGCCTGACGAATCGTCAGACGGCTGCGCAGTGCGCCGGTCCGCTCACCGGTGCGGCCCAGGACCTGCTCCTCGCGGAACACCAACCGGGCGGTGGGGGCGAGGTCCACGGTGGTGGTCATCCGCAGGTCGCTGCCCTCGGCGGAGATCAGCGGCTCCGGCAGCCATTCCAGCCGGGCGCCGTCGCCGACCGTCAGGTGGACGTCGTAGGTGGCCAGGTCGCCGGTGCGGCCCGGCAGCGCGACGGTCGCCGCGGCCGCGGTGATCCGCAGCGACGTGCCGGCCTCGGCGGTGGCTTCGATGCGCAGCCGGTCGCCGCCGAGCGGGGCGCTCATGGCCCCGATCAGACAGACCCGGGTCTGGTCGGCGTGCGACTGGATGCGACGGATCGCGAACGGGCCGCCGCCGTCCAGGACCGGCAGCCGGGTGACCCCGTGCGCGTCGGCCCGGGCGACGATGCGGGCGGTGGCCCGCAGACCGCCCGCCGGGAGGGCGGTGGCCTGCGGTGCCGCGGGGCGGGGAACGGTGCGGGTCATGCCTGGGCCGCGGTCCAGTTCGCCAGCTGCGCCCGGACCCACTCGGCGACCGGCTGCACGCCGCCCGGCTGCTTCAGGGCGGTGAAGGCGACGGGGAGTTCGCCGCGCTGGGCCTTGGCGTCGCGGGCCATGCCTTCGAGGTCGACGCCGACGTACGGGGCGAGGTCGGTCTTGTTGATGACCAGCAGGTCGGCGGTGGTGACGCCGGGGCCGCCCTTGCGGGGGATGTCGTCGCCGCCGGCCACGTCGATGACGAAGATCTGGGCGTCGACCAGGCCCTTGGAGAAGGTCGCGGTGAGGTTGTCGCCGCCGGACTCGACCAGGATGAGGTCGAGCGGGCCGACGGTCTCCTCCAGGTCCTCGACGGCTTCGAGGTTGGCGGAGATGTCGTCGCGGATGGCGGTGTGCGGGCAGGCGCCGGTCTCCACGGCGGCGATCCGCTCGGTGGGCAGCACCGCTTCCCGGCGCAGGAACTCGGCGTCCTCGCGGGTGTAGATGTCGTTGGTGACGACCGCGATGGACAGTTCGTCGCGCAGTGCGCGGCACAGGGCGGCGACGGTGGCGGTCTTGCCGGTGCCGACCGGGCCGCCGAGCCCGATCCGCAGCGCGCGGCGGGTGCCGTCGTGACGTACCGGGTCGGCGGCGCTGTAGGTGTGGCGCTCGGGGAAGCCGTCCTGGTGGTCGAGGTGCATGGTGACTCCAGTGGTTCGTGCGGCCGCGGGGTACGCGGCACGGTGGGTGGACGGAAGGTCAGGACGCGAACAGCCGGACCGGCCAGGCGGCGTGTGCTTCGGCGGTGATGTCGAGCAACGGCGCGGAGGCGGCGGGCAGCACGCCCGGACCTTCGGTGACGGCGCGCTGCGCGGCGGCCGCACCCGCTTCCGCGACCTGTTCCAGGTCGACGGTGAGACGGGCGAGGACGGCGGTGGCGTCGAAGGGGTCCAGGCTCAACAGGCGGACCACGGCGGTGGCCGGGCCGCTGATGTTCTCGTAGGCGACCGCGTGCGCGGCGTCCAGCGGCGTCAGACCGGCCGACCGGGCGGCCAGGCCGAGGACGATCGGCTGGTGGGCGCCGCGCGGGCGGGCCGCGGCCAGTGCGTCCAGCTCGGCGCTCGGCCAGGTGGCCCGGGCGGCCCGCATCATCTGCCGGCCGAGCCGGCGGGCGACCTGGCGCAGCGCCGGGACCGGGGTGCGGGCGTCCGCGGCGTCGTCCAGCAGGAGCGGGTCCAGGCCGGCCGCGGCCGCGGCGGCGAGGCCCGCGGCGACCAGTCCGGCGGTGTGCAGCCGCCCCCGGCAGAATGCCTCCAGGGTTGCGGCGTCCTTGATGTGCCCCGCGGTGACGGCCGGTTCGGCGCCGCCCGAGTGGGCGTGCCCTCCGGCGGGGAACCGGCCGTCGGCGAGGACGAGCAGCGCAGCGCGGCTCATCGATGGTGCTCCGGATCTTTCATCGACGGTACATCAGAAGAGGAAGTACCGCTGGGCCATGGGCAGTTCGGCGGCGGGGGCGGGTTCGACCGCCTCGCCGTCGATGGTCACGGTGAAGGTGTCGGGGTCGACGTGGACGCGCGGCAGGGCGTCGTTGTTGCGCATGTCGGCCTTCTTGACGCCGCGGGTGGAGCGGATCGGCTCGAAGGACTTGTCCAGCGGGAGGCGCTCGGAGAGGTTGTCCTCGATGGCCTGCTGGGAGACGAAGTTGAGCGAGTTGCTGCCCGGGGCCTTGCCCATGGCGCCGAACATCGGGCGCGGCAGGACCGGCTGCGGGGTGGGGATGGACGCGTTGGCGTCACCCATCTGCGCGTAGGCGATCTGACCGCCCTTGATGACCAGCTGCGGCTTGACGCCGAAGAACGCCGGGTCCCACAGGACGAGGTCGGCGAGCTTGCCGCTCTCGACCGAGCCGACGACGTGGTCGATGCCCTGGGCGAGGGCCGGGTTGATGGTGTACTTCGCCACGTAGCGCTGGGCGCGGAGGTTGTCCGCGGCACCGTCGCCGGGCAGGGCGCCGCGGCGGCGCTTCATGACGTGCGCGGTCTGCCAGGTCCGCATCACGACCTCGCCGATCCGGCCCATGGCCTGGGCGTCGGAGGACATCATCGAGATGGCGCCGAGGTCGTGCAGGATGTCCTCGGCCGCGATGGTGGAGGGCCGGATCCGGGACTCGGCGAAGGCCAGGTCCTCCGGGACCGCGGGGTTGAGGTGGTGGCAGACCATCAGCATGTCGAGGTGTTCCTCGACGGTGTTGACGGTGTGCGGCCGCGTGGGGTTGGTGGACGCGGGGAGCACGTTGGGCTCGGAGACCATCGCGATCATGTCGGGGGCGTGACCGCCACCGGCGCCCTCGACGTGGAACGCGTGGAGGGAGCGGCCGGCGATGGCGGCGATGGTGTCGCCGAGGAAGCCGGCCTCGTTCAGGGTGTCGGTGTGGATCGCGAGCTGGGCGCCGCTCTCCTCGCACACCCGCAGACAGGCGTCGAGGACGGCGGGGGTGGCGCCCCAGTCCTCGTGGATCTTGAAGCCGAGGACGCCGGCGCGCAGCTGGTCGCGCATCGACGGCAGGGACATGGTGTTGCCCTTGCCGAGGAGACCGACGTTGACCGGCAGGTTGTCCATCGCCTCGAAGAGCCGGGCGATGTGCCAGGAACCGGGGGTGATGGTGGTGGCCTTGCTGCCCTCGGCGGGACCGGTGCCACCGCCGATCATGGTGGTGATGCCCGCGGCGAGCGCCTCGTCCGCCTGCTGGGGGCAGATGAAGTGGACGTGGGTGTCGATGCCGCCGGCGGTGAGGATCTTGCCGTTGCCGGCGATGATCTCGGTCTCCGGGCCGATCACCAGGTCGGGGTGGACGCCGTCCATGGTGTCGGGGTTGCCGGCCTTGCCCAGCGCGGTGATCTTGCCGTCGCGGATGCCGACGTCGGTCTTGACGATGCCCCAGTGGTCGAGGACCACGGCACCGGTGATCACGGTGTCCGGGGCGCCCTCGGCGCGCGTGACGCGGGACTGGCCCATCGACTCGCGGATCACCTTGCCGCCGCCGAAGACCGCCTCGTCACCGGCGCGGCCGGGACCGCCGGAGCGGTCCTCGCTGATCTCGATGACCAGGTCGGTGTCGGCGAGCCGGATCCGGTCGCCGGCCGTGGGGCCGAACAGGTCGGCGTACTCCTGGCGGGTCAGTTCAGCCATCGAGGGGACCTCCGGTCTCACCGCGCAGGCCCACGACGATCCGCTTGCCCCCGATGGGGACCAGCTCGACCTCGGTGGGGATGCCGGGCTCGAAGCGCACGGCGGAGCCGGCGGCGACGTTCAAGCGCTTGCCTTGCGCGGCCGCGCGGTCGAAGTCGAGGCCGGGATTGGCCTCGGCGAAGTGGTAGTGGGAACCGACCTGGACGGGGCGGTCGGCGGAGTTGAGGACGGTCATGCGCGTGAGGGGGAGGCCTTCGTTGAGGCGCACCGGCTCGTCGGCGTAGAGGATCTGTCCCGGGATCATTGTCTGCTCTCCCGTGGTCAGTTGATGGGTTCGTGAACGGTGACGAGCTTGGTGCCGTCGGGGAAGGTCGCCTCGACCTGGACGTCGTGGATCATCTCCGGGACGCCTTCCATGACGTCGTCGCGCGCGAGCACCTTGCGCCCGGAGGACATGAGCTCGGCGACGGTACGCCCGTCCCGCGCCCCTTCAAGGATGTGCACAGTCAGCAGGGCGATGGCCTCGGGGTGGTTGAGCTTCAACCCCCGGGCCCGCCGCTTTTCGGCCACGTCTGCCGCCACATGAATCAACAACCGTTCCTGCTCATGCGGGGTCAGTTGCATACGTTCCACCTCACAGGTTTTCACCCGGGCGCATTTGCCCAGGTCACAGGCATCGACACACCTGTGTCGTTAGATGTACCACACAGTGTTTAAAGGCGAAGCAAACCGACTTCCAGTAATTGACCATCAACTTCCCCATCGCGGAAGGCTAGTTCGGCGAGATTTCGACGCCGTTACGTCCGCCGACACATTCCGTGACCCCTGTCGCGCCTGAGGCAACACAACGGAAATCACTGCGCGTTACGGGGTGGCGACCGGATTCGGGGGCATCGTCACTGGTCCGGGGCCCGAAGGTTGTACGGAATCATGGTGGCGAATTCCACACCCTCAACCCCCTTCCGGAATACGGAAAAAGGAGCGGGCGCGAGGTAATCAATCGGTATTAACTCCCCAAATCAGACGCACATTCCGATGCACGAACGCGGGTGTCCGGTATCCGCTCTTGACGAAATTCAAACGGGCTCGTAATCCTCATGCACGCGTCAAGATTTCCGCTGCGCTTCACCCCCCACAACAGCATCGGAGCCCCCAGTGACTCGTTCGTCCCGTATGCGCCGCGCCGCGCTCGCCGCCGGCGCCTGCACCGCCGTCGCCGCCCTGTTGGGCACCGCCGCGGTCGCCCAGGCCACCTCCCCCACGACGCAGGCCGCACCGGACATCCCGGTCGCCGCCGTCAAGGCGCACCTGGACAAGCTCCAGTCCATAGCCGACGCCAACGGCGGCAACCGCGCCCACGGCCAGGCCGGCTACCAGGCGTCGGTCGACTACATCAAGGGCACGTTGGACGCGGCGGGCTTCACCACCAGCGTCCAGGAGTTCAGCAGCGGCGGCGCGAAGGGCTACAACCTCGTCGCCGACTGGCCCGGCGGCGCCGAGGACGCAACGGTGATGGCCGGCGCACACCTCGACTCGGTCGACGCGGGCCCCGGCATCAACGACAACGGCTCCGGCTCGGCCGGCATCCTGGAGGTCGCACTGGCGGTCTCCCGGGAACACCTCAAGCCCACCAAGCACCTGCGGTTCGCCTGGTGGGGCGACGAGGAGGACGGCATGGTCGGCTCCCGCCACTACGTCGACGCCCTCGGCGCCGACCGGTCGAAGATCTCCGCGTACCTCAACTTCGACATGATCGGGTCGCCCAACCCCGGCTACTTCGTCTACGACGACGACGCCAAGCTGGAGAAGGTCTTCAAGGACTGGTTCGCCGCGAAGAACATCGCCACCGAGCGGGAGACCGAGGGCGACGGCCGGTCCGACCACGCCTCCTTCAAGGACGCCGGCATCCCGGTCGGCGGACTCTTCTCCGGCGCCGACTACATCAAGACCGACGCCCAGGCGAAGGCGTGGGGCGGCACCGCGGGCAAGGCGTTCGACGCCTGCTACCACCGGTCCTGCGACACGTCCAAGAACATCGACGACACCGCCCTGCACAACCACACCGACGCCATCGCCAACGCCATCTGGCAGCTCAGCTCCTGACGCCGGACCCGCGCTGACGGCCGCCGCACCGCGCGGCCGTCGGCCTTCCGCGCCTCACGTCTCCCGACCCGGTCGCCGATCCCCGGCGGCCGGGTCGCGGTGTTCCGCCGCGATGCCGAAGCGCCGCTGTTCGCCCGCAGCGGACTCCGGGTGCCGCACGGACGACACCGTGCTGATCACCTCCGCCTGCTCCGCGGCCGCCTCCTGCCGCCCCAGTTCCTCAAGTCGCTCCAGGTCAGCGGCGGACACCAGCGCCACGAGGGGCTTGCCGTGCCGGGTCACGACCACCCGCTCACCGCCGTAGACGACGCGGTTGATCAGATCCGCGAGTTCGGCCCGGGCTTGCGTCACCGGAATTTCGTAGGCCATGCTCCCATTCTAACGGGATGTACGTCCTGTACATTTTTTACAGAGGAAGGGGCCAGTCATGCTGCCGACGACGGCGCGCCACGTCCTGCCGGAATTCACCGAGCGCGACAGCTCGGGGACACGGACGTCGGACCCGTACTCCAAGCTGCTCGGCGAGCGGATCGTCTTCCTGGGGACGCCGATCGACGACGCCTGTGCCAACGACGTGATGGCCCAGCTCGTCCACCTCGAACACGCCGCGCCGGAGCGGGACATCTCGCTCTACATCAACTCGCCCGGCGGCTCGTTCACCGCGGTGTGCGCGATCTACGACACGATGCGCTACGTCTCGTGCGACGTGGAGACGGTCTGCCTGGGACAGGCGGTCTCGGGGGCCGCGGTCCTCCTGGCCGCCGGCACGCCGGGCAAGCGCCTGGCCCTCCCGCACGCCCGGATGATGATCCATCAGCCGTCGTTGGGCGAGCCGGTCCAGGGCCAGGCCGACGACCTGCGGATCCGGGCCGAGGAGTTGCTGCGCACCCGCGACAGGCTGACCGAGATGCTGGCCGAACACACCGGCCGGAGCCGCGAACGGATCGCCGCGGACATCGAACGGGACACCTTCTTCGACGCACCCGCCGCCCAGGAGTACGGCCTGATCGACGCCCTCACCCGCGGGCGCAAGCGCACGCCCCTGCTCCCCGCCGGGCGGTGATTTGCGGTGCTGCCGCCGGAACTGCCGCCGCTGCCCGCGCTGACCCGGGCCGAGGGCGCACTGATCGACAGCTACTTGGAGATCCTCGACCTGTTGGGGCGCATCAACCCGGCCCGCGGCGGCACGACGTACGGCGGACTGCGCGCGGCCCAGGCGCTGGTCGGCAAGTCCGCCGAACTGCGGGACGCGCTGGCGCTGATGCACGACCGCGGGGAGAGCGAACTGCACACCGCGCCCCTGGGCCGGGCGCTGCGGGTCCTGGACGGGGAGCGCCGGGCGCGGCGGGTGACGGTGCCGCCGCAGGACGCCGTCTGACCCGGCCCCCGACCGGCGCGCGCGGGAGCCGGACGGGCCCCGGCACGGGGTGCGTCGCGGGGTGCGTCGCGGCGGCGGGCGGCGGGCGCGAGGGGGACACGTACGGCTCCGAAGTGCGCATACGGCGTAGTGCGCGCGGCTGCGGTAAGGGGGCGAGGAATTGCGCGGGTCGGCGAGATTTCCCGCCCCCCTTGGGTTTCGGCGCTGGTCCCGGCCCCGGCCTCACGGCCGAAACTGGCGTATATGACATAGAACCACTCATTAGGGTCAAGCGTGACCAATGTCACACACTGCAATTTCAGCTCGGAAATCGGGTGGGCGGTGCGTGACGATCCCTTTCGACGACAAGCCCCCGCCACAGCGACGGGGCGGTCCGGACGACCCGTTATTCCGCCGTCATCCGGATCACCGGCTGACGAAGGGTTGCGCATGACCATGCGCGAGCAGCTGCCGCACCTCCTGGTGCGCGCCGGCACCGTCTCCGCCCTCACCCTGGCCACCCTGGGCGGCCCCGCGGCGGCCCCGGGGGCCGCTGCCCCGGGGGCCGCCGCGGAGGCCCAATTGGCGGCCGTCTCCGCCAAGGCCCTGCGGATCGCCGCCTCCAAGCAGGGCGCACCGTACAAGTGGGGCGCCCAGGGGCCCGACAGCTTCGACTGCTCGGGGCTGACGCTCTACTCGTACCGGCGCGCCGGGCGGGCCCTGCCCCGCACCGCGGCGCAGCAGTACCGCCACACCGAGCACGTCTCGCGCTCCTCGCGGCGGGGCGGCGACCTGGTCTTCTTCCATTCCGGAAAAGGGGTTTACCACGTCGGCATCTACGCCGGCGACGACCGGATCTGGCATGCGCCGAAGGCCGGCACGGTGGTGCGGCTGGAGCGGATCTGGAGCCGCGCCGTCTGGTACGGGCGGGTGCGCTGACCCGCGGCGGCGATCAGGCGCCGGCGGGCCGGCCGGGCTCCGACCCGGGCCACGGCACGGTCACCCAGACCGTCTTGCCGCCGGCCGCGACCGGCTCGACCCAGAGCCGGCCGCCCCGTTCGGCCGCCAGCGAGCGGATGATGACCAGGCCCCGGCCGTTGTCCTGCTGCACCGCGGCGGGCAGTCGGCGCGGCGGGCGGGAGAGGCCGTCGGTCACGCCCAGGCACAGGTGTTCCTCGCGCTCCAGGCGGAGCTCGACGGTGAAGGCCGGGGACCTGCCGCGGGTGTGCTGGACGGCGTTGGTGGCGAGTTCGGAGACGATCAGCAGCAGATCGTCGGTGGCGGCCGATCCGGGCGGCAGGCCCCATCGGGCGAGGACCTGTCGGACGTGTCCGCGGGCGGCGGCGACCGAGTCGGCCAGGCTCGGCAGGGTGCGGGTGGACTCCTGGTGGTCTGCCATGACGACGCCGTCCCTTTCCCACCGAGGCGCCGCTGCGGTCCGCTGGTCGGCCGGGATGCCGGCCGGGGTGCCGACGGCGTCGGATGTGTACTGTGCGCCAGACTGCCACCCATGCTGCCGGTGTGGTGGGTGATCGCCCAACATATACGGAGTTCTGTCGCGAATCCCTCCCCCGATGCGGTGAACTGTGCTGCGGCAGACGGCGTTTGGGGTGTATGGGGCGTGCGGTGCGGCGCCACGGCCCGAAGGGTGCGGCGCCGCCGGCGTCGGGTGACGGCTTCAGGCCACCGGCGCGGTCGCCACGACGATGCCCACCGCCGTGGCGATCTGGGCGTCCGTCAGGTCCGCCCGCGCGGTGAGCCGGAGCCGGGAGATCCCGTCGGGCACCGACGGCGGGCGGAAGCAGCCGACCGCCAGCCCGGCCGCCCGGCAGTCCGCGGCCCAGCGGACCGCCGCCTCCGGGGAGGGCGCGCGCACCGCGATCACCGCGGCGTCCGGACGGACCGCGGTCAGGCCCGCCGCGGTGAGCCGGGCGTGCAGCTCCCGCGCCACCTGCCGGACCCGGGCGGGCCGGTGCGGTTCGCGCCGCAGCAGCCGCAGGGCGGCGAGCGCGGCACCGGTCGACGCCGGGGCCAGCCCGGTGTCGAAGATGAACGAGCGGGCGGTGTTGACCAGGTGTTCGATGACCCGGGCCGGGCCGAGGACCGCGCCGCCCTGCGCGCCGAGGGACTTGGAGAGGGTCACGGTCGCCACCACGTCGGCGTCCCCGGACAGCCCGGCCGCCCACAGCGCGCCCCGGCCCCCGTCGCCCAACACGCCGAGCCCGTGCGCGTCGTCGACCAGCAGCGCGGCGTCCCGGGTCCGGCAGGCTTCGGCGAGTGCGGGCAGCGGCGCGGCGTCACCGTCGACGGAGAAGACCGCGTCGGTGAGCACCAGCGCCCGGCCGTGGTGCCCGGCCAGCGCGGTGCGCACAGCTGTCGGATCGGCGTGCGGGACGACGGTGGTGCGGGCCCGGGAGAGCCGGCAGCCGTCGATGAGGGAGGCGTGGTTGCCGGCGTCGGAGACCACCAGGGTGCCGGGGGCGGTCAGCGCGGTGACCGCGGCGAGGTTGGCGGTGTAGCCGGAGGACAGCACCAGGGCCGCCTCGAATCCGCAGAACTCGGCGAGTTCGTACTCCAGTTGGGCGTGGAGTTCGGTGCTGCCGGTCACCAGCCGGGAGCCGGTCGCGCCGGCACCCCACCCTTCGGCCGCCTCGGCCGCGGCGCGCGTCACCTCGGGGTGCCGGGCCAGTCCGAGGTAGTCGTTGCCGGCCAGGTCGAGCACCGGCGAGTCGGCGGGCCGGGGCCGCAGGGTGCGGACCAGGCCGGCGCGGTGGCGTGCGGCGCGGGCGTCGTCGATCCAGTCGAACGCCGCGCCGGAGGCCGGCCGGGGGGCCGCGGCGGACGGCAGCGGTGGGGCGGGGTCCTGCAGCATCGGCGTCCTTCGTCGGTGGGTGGCGGGAGCGGGCCCGGCAACGCGCCGGGCGCCCGCTCCCGGCAACGGGCCGGTAGCGCCTCGATTGTGGGCTGTCGATAGACGTTAGCGGTCGTTCCGCACCCAGACGGTGTGGTGATGCACACACCCCGATCACCGGGCATTGTGGGAATCCTCCTTGGCCGGGGGCCGGGACGTACGCCAGGATCATCGCCATGGACCTGCTGAACACACTGGTGGACAAGGGACTGCGGCGCGAGGTGCCGACCCGTGACGAGGCGCTCGCCGTACTGGCGACGACCGACGACGAACTGCTCGACGTGGTGGCCGCGGCGGGGAAGGTCCGCCGCGCGTGGTTCGGGCGGCGGGTCAAGCTCAACTACCTCGTCAACCTCAAGTCGGGCCTGTGCCCGGAGGACTGCTCGTACTGCTCCCAACGGCTGGGCTCGAAGGCGGAGATCCTCAAGTACACCTGGCTCAAGCCCGACGACGCCTCGAAGGCGGCCGCGGCCGGGGTGGCCGGCGGTGCCAAGCGGGTCTGCCTGGTCGCCAGTGGCCGGGGGCCCACCGACAAGGACGTGGACCGGGTCTCGGAGACCATCGCCGCCATCAAGGAGCAGAACGAGGGCGTCGAGGTCTGCGCCTGCCTGGGCCTGTTGAACGACGGCCAGGCGGAGCGGCTGCGCGCGGCGGGCGCCGACGCCTACAACCACAATCTCAACACCTCGGAAGCCACCTACGGCGACATCTGCACCACGCACGACTTCTCCGACCGGGTGGAGACCGTCCAGCAGGCCCAGGCGGCGGGGATGTCCGCCTGCTCCGGACTGATCGCGGGCATGGGCGAGAGCGACGCCGACCTGGTCGACGTGGTGTTCGCGCTGCGCGAGTTGGACCCGGACTCGGTGCCGGTGAACTTCCTGATCCCGTTCGAGGGCACCCCGCTGGCCAAGGAGTGGAACCTCACCCCGCAGCGCTGCCTGCGGATCCTGGCGATGGTCCGCTTCGTCTGCCCGGACGTGGAGGTCCGGCTGGCCGGCGGCCGCGAGGTGCACCTGCGCAGCCTCCAGCCGCTCGCCCTGCACCTGGTCAACTCCATCTTCCTGGGCGACTACCTGACCAGCGAGGGCCAGGCCGGCAAGGACGACCTGGCGATGATCGCGGACGCCGGGTTCGAGGTGGAGGGCGCCGACACCACCACGCTGCCGGCGCACCGCAGGCCGGCGGAGGACGGCGCGGACGCCGTGGACGCGGAGCCGGAGGCCACCGCGGAGGCCGCCGTCCCCGCCCCCGCCGAGGAGGCCCGTCGCGATCTGGTCGCGGTGCGCCGCCGCGGCGCCGGCACCGACCTGCCGCCCAATGCCTGAGCCGCTCACCCCCGACGCGCTGCTGGCACTGGACCGGCAGCACGTCTGGCACCCGTACGGGCCGATGCCCGGCCGGAGCGAGCCGCTGCTGGTCGAGTCGGCCAGCGGCGTGCGGCTGCGGCTGGGCCGGCCGGCCGAGGGCCACTCCGAGCTGGTGGACGGGATGTCGTCGTGGTGGTCGGCGGTGCACGGCTACAACCACCCGGTGCTCAACGACGCGGCCCGCGGCCAGTTGGGGCGGATGAGCCACGTGATGTTCGGCGGGCTCACCCACGAGCCCGCGGTGCGGCTGGCCAAGCGGCTGGTGGACATCACGCCCGATGCGCTCCAGCACGTCTTCCTCGCCGACTCCGGTTCGGTGTCGGTCGAGGTGGCGGTCAAGATGTGCCTGCAGTACTGGCGTTCACGCGGCGAACCGGGCAAGCAGCGGCTGCTGACCTGGCGCGGCGGCTACCACGGCGACACCTGGCAGCCGATGTCGGTGTGCGACCCGGACGGCGGGATGCACCACCTGTGGCAGGGCGTACTGCCCCAACAGGTCTTCGCCGAGGCGCCGCCGGCCGGATTCGACGCCCCGCCGGACGCCGGGTACGCGGCGCACCTGCGGGAGCTGATCGGCCGGCACGCCGACGAGTTGGCGGCGGTGGTCGTGGAGCCGGTGGTGCAGGGCGCGGGCGGGATGTCCTTCCACTCCCCCGCCTACCTGCGGGTGCTGCGGGAAGCCTGTGACGCCCACGGCGTGCTGCTGGTCTTCGACGAGATCGCCACCGGATTCGGCCGTACGGGCCGCCTGTTCGCGGCCGGGCACGCCGGCGTCACACCGGACGTGATGTGCGTGGGCAAGGCCCTGACCGGCGGATACCTCACCCTCGCGGCGACGCTGTGCACCGCGGAGGTGGCCGAGGGGATCTCCCGCGGCGAACTTCCGGTGCTGGCGCACGGCCCCACGTTCATGGGCAATCCGCTGGCCGCCGCGGTCGCCGAGGCGTCGATCGAACTGCTGCTGTCCCAGGACTGGGCGCAGGAGGTCACCCGGATCGAGACCGGGCTGCGGGCCGGGTTGGCACCCGCCGCGGAGCTGCCCGGGGTGCGCGACGTGCGCGTCCTGGGCGCCATCGGCGTGGTCCAGCTGGACCACGAGGTGGACATGGCCGCCGCGACCCGGGCCGCCGTCCGGGAGGGCGTCTGGCTGCGCCCGTTCCGGGACCTGATCTACACCATGCCGCCGTACATCACCGGCGACGAGGACGTGGCGCGGATCTGCGCCGCGGTGCGCGCGGCCGCCCGCGAGGGCTGAACCCCGCCCGGGCGGTGGGGTGGGGGCGGATCACGGTTCCGCCCCCACCCCGTCCCACCGCCTGCACCCCCCACCACCAGCGCAGAGTTCGGAGGCACACCCATGGCGGTGTTGTTCGTGACCGGTACCGGCACCGAGGTCGGCAAGACCGTGACCACCGCGGCGGTCGCCGCGGCGGCGCTCCGGCAGGGCCGCTCGGTCGCGGTGCTCAAGGCCGCGCAGACCGGTGTCGCCCCGGCCGAGCCGGGCGACGCCGCCGAGGTCGAGCGGCTGGCGGGTGCGCTCACCGTCGCCGAACTCGCCCGGTTCCCCGAGCCGTTGGCGCCCGAGACCGCGGCCCGGCGGGCGGGGCTGCCGCCGGTGCGTCCGGCGGAGATCGCCGAGGCCGCGGCGAAGCTGGCCGCCTCGCACGACCTGGTCCTGGTCGAGGGCGCCGGCGGGCTGCTGGTCCGCTTCGACGACGAAGGGAACACCCTCGCCGACGCCGCGCGCCTGGCCGGCGCGCCCGTCCTGGTCGTCGTGCAGGCCGGCCTCGGTACCCTCAACACCACGGCGCTGACCGCGCTGGCGCTGCGCACGCACGGCCTCGACTGCCCCGGCGTCGTCGTCGGCAGCTGGCCGGCCGAGCCCGACCTCGCGGCCCGCTGCAACCTGCACGACCTGCCGACGGCGGCGGGCGCCCCGCTGCTGGGCCTGGTGCCCGAGGGCGCCGGCGCCCTGCCTCCGCACGCCTTCCGCGCCGCCGCCCCCGCCTGGCTGGCACCGGAACTGGGCGGCACGGGCGCCTTCGCCGAACCGGCCACCGCCGCCGAAGCGGCTGCCGGCGCCCGGTGATTCCCGCACCGGCGCGGGAGGACGGGCCGCTGCCGGCGCGGGGGCTGCACCCGGCACCGTCACGCGGCGCGCGGGCTGAGCGGTGGGGGGGCGGTGGTGGGCGGGTCAGACCGTCCAGGTGCGGAGTTCGTCGGCGATGGCGCGGACGTCGGTGGTGCCGTCCTTGACCATCCGGGCGAGATCACGGACCTGCTCGGGCGAGGTGGTGACCTTCAGCCCGCTGGCGACCAGGAAGCCATAGGCGACGGCGCTCGCGAACATGGCGTTGGAGCGCTCCAACGCCGGGACGTGGAGCAGGAGTTGCAGCAGGGCCGCGGCGCGGTCCTGGGGCTCGGGGTAGACGGGGACGCCGAATATCTCGGCTTCGTGGCGGCCGACCGCGGCCATCAGGGCGCCCCAGTCGGTGACCTGGGGATCGCCGGGGGTGTGCTGTTCGGCGACGAGGAGGAGCCAGGCGAGATCGATGCGCAATGTCACGTTGTGCCCGGCTGTCCTTCCCGGTGGGGTGCGGCCTCCTGGTCGGGGGCGGATCGGAGGCGGTCCGGGCCGGGGTCGAGGCCGAACTCCTCGGCGAAGACCCGCTCGTACTGCCGCATGAAGTCCGCGGCGGCCTCGACGAAGGTCTGGCCGACCTCGCCGGCGTCCTTGAGGACCAGTTCCTCGATATAGCGGTTCACGCTGACTCCCCGCTGGAGGGCGCGCTCCCGCGCCGCTTCGGCGGTGGCTTCGTCCACCCGGACGTTCAACTGCGTTTTCGCCACCCCTCCACGCTAGCGCGGATCCGCTAGCACCGGCAAGGGTCGTCGTCCTCGGTGTCCCCGGCGCCACCGTCGGGCTCCCCCGGCCAGTGCCGCACTTCGCGCAGCAGCTCCAGGAACGCCCGTTCCGCGGGGGACAGCAGGCGGTCGCGGCGGCGCACGAGGCTGATCGGGCGGGGCTGCGGGGCGGGGGTGACCGGCAGCGCGGCGAGGGTGCCGGCGCGCAGTTCGTCGACGACGGCGTGTTCGGAGATCAGGGCCAGGCCCGTCCCGGCCGCGACGCACCGCTTGACCGCTTCCGGCCCCCAGATGTCGGCGTGCGGGGCGGCGGCCAGCCCCCAGTCGGCGAGCACCCGCTCCTGGAGGGCGCGGGTCTGCGAGCCCGGTTCGCGGAGCAGGAAGCGCGGGCCGTCGGCGGACAGGTCGGCCGGGGTGACGGTGGTGCGGTCGGCGAGCGGGTGGCCCGGGGCGGCGATCAGCACCAGGTGCTCGTCGAGGACCGACTCCACGACCAGGCGGTCGCCGAGCGGGGTGCCGGCCACCACCGCGATGCCGATGCCGCCGGCCAGCAGTCGTTCCTGGACGGCCTCGTAGTTGCCGACGAAGACGTCGCAGTCGATGGCGGGATGACGCCGCTGGTAGCGGGCGAGGAGGGCGGGCAGCAGATAGGTGCCCACCGTCGTCGAACCGCCGACCAGGAGCCGTCCGGTGACCAGCCCGCTGACCTGCCGGACGGCGGCCACCGCCTCCTCCGCCAGCAGGAAGACCCGCTTGCCGTACTCGGCGAGCACCTCGCCCTCGGCGGTGGGCCGGGCGCGGGTGCCGGAGCGGTCGATGAGGGTGACCCGGAGCGACTGTTCGAGCCGGCGCACCTGGTTGGAGACCGAGGGCTGGCTCATGTAGAGCTTCTGGGCCGCGGCGGAGAAGCCCTGGTGCTCGACCACCTGCATGAAGATCCACAGCCGGTGGAGGTTGAGTTCCACGGCCCTCCCTCGGTACGCGGTGCGGGGCGCGCCGGGCGCCGTGGGGAAGCGCCATGATCGACTACCCGTCGACCCTAACCGGGTGCGCCCATCGGGGACAGGGGCCGGGCGACCCGGGCCATCGGGGCGACCGGCGCGTTCCGCCCGTCGCGCCGCCACCGGGCGGGCCGGGCGGATGCCGCACGATGTGATCCGCCGGGCGGCCGGACCGGTCGCCCGCCCCGCCCTCCGGAGGTGCGCCGCCCGTGTCCGTCCCCGCCCCCGTCCCGCACCTGCGGCGCAGCCTGCGCCGGTTCGACATCATGGCGATGGGCGTCGCCGCGGTGGTCTCGTTCGACGTGATCGGGCAGATCGCGGCGGGCGGCGGGCAGGCCGTCGTGTGGATCGCGGCGCTGGCGGTGGTGTTCCTGCTGCCGTACGCGCTGCTGTTCGCCGAGACCGGGGCCGCCTTCCCGCAGGAGGGCGGCCCGTACGTGTGGGTGGACGTGGCGTTCGGGCGGCTGCCGGCCGCGCTGACGACGATGTTCTACTGGGTCACCAACCCGGTCTGGTTGGGCGGTTCGCTGGTGTTCCTGGCCGCCCAGGCGTGGAACGGCTTCGTCTTCCCGCTGGGTTCCGGCACCGTCGCGGACTACCTCTTCAAACTGGTCTTCATCTGGGCCGCCATCCTCACCGCGGTGATCTCGCTGCGCCGCGGCAAGTGGATCACCACCGCGGGGGCCGCGGCCAAGGTCCTGGCGCTGGCCTTCTTCACCGCCACGGCGGTCGCCTACGGCGTCCAGCACGGTTTCCGCGGGCTGGCGGAGGCGCACTTCTCCCCCACCGCGGTCGGGTTCCTGGCGCTGGTGCCGGTGTTGCTCTTCGCCTACGTCGGCTTCGAGGCGCCGAACGCGGCCGGTGACGAGATGGTCGATCCGCAGCACGACGTGCCGGCGGCGATCGGGGTGTCCGGCGCCATCGCCGCCGCCTGCTACCTGCTGCCGGTGGCGGCGATCCTGTCGGCCGCGCCGCCGGGCCGGATCACCGGGATCGGCGGGTTCATGGACGCCGCGGAGCTGGTCTTCGGGGTGTACGGGAGCTGGCGCGGGCCGCTGTTGACCGGCGTCGCGGTGCTGTTCGCGGTGGCGCTGCTGACCCAGGGCAGCGCCTGGATGATCGTCGCCGACCGGATGCAGGCGATGGCGGCGGCCGACGGCGGGTTCTTCACCCGGGCGCTGGGCGCCTTCCACCCACGGCTGGGCACCCCGGTCCGGATGAACCTGCTGTCCGGTGTGACCGCCACCGCCTTCATGCTCGCCGCCATGCACCTGGCGCACGGTGACGCCTCGGCCGTCTTCGGGGTGGTGCTGTCGGTGGCGATCACCACGCTGCTGCTGTCGTACCTGGCGGTGATCCCCGCGCTGTTGGCGCTCCGGCTGCGCCACCGCGAGGTGCCCCGCCCCTACGAGGTCCCGTTCGGCACCCGGGGCTTCACTCTCGCCGCGCTGGTGGTCTACGCCTGGATCGTGCTGGGCTCATGGGTGGCGCTGTTCCCCGGCACGCTGGAGGCTGCGGTCGGGATCCCGTACCGCTTCCGGGCGGTGTGGGGCGTCTCGCGGCTCACCTTCGAGGCGTTCACCCTGGGCACCGTCGTCCTGCTGCTGGCGGTCGCCGGGGCGGGGTACGTGGCCCAGCGCGTGCGCGCACAGCCCGGCGACGATCAGCGCCAGTCCGGTCCAGCCGGCTAGCCCGGGCGCCGCGAGTCCGGTCAGCAGCGCCTCGCCGAGCAGGGTGAACGGCACCTCGGCCGCCTGGGTGGCCTCGACGGCGCCGAGGGCGGCGGGGTGGTGCCGCACCTGGTCGGTGGCTCGGAAGAAGAGCGTGGTGGCCACCACGCCGGAGAGCAGCGCGACGATCAACGACTGCACCAACTGCCCTTCGGAGGGCGGGCGTTGGGTGACCGCGGCGGTGCCGGCGAGCGCCAGCCACAGCGGTAGCGAGCCGAGCGTCATCGCGAGGGTGCGCTGCACCCCGTCCAGACCGTCCAGGCCGAGCAGCCGGCGGTTGCCGAGGGGGTAGGCGATCGCGGCGAGCAGTACCGGCAGCACCACCCGCAGCCCGTCCCCGACCCCGGTGCCGCCGGCCTGCCCGAGCTGGCTGAGGACCACGCCCACCACGATCAGCACCGAGACGCCGAGGGTGCGCAGCGGGACCCGGCCGCCGCCCAGCGCGCCGAGGGCGATGCCGGTGACGATCACCAGCTGCCAGGTGGCGGCCACCAGCCAACCGGCGCCGTGCTCGCCGGCCCAGGTCAGCGGCGCGTAGAAGAGTCCGAAGCCGATCGTCGACCAGAGCAGCCAGTGTCCCGGGCGGGCCCGCAGGCTGCGGAACACCGCGGGGAGTCCGCCGCGCAGGGCGACGAGGGCGAGCAGCGGCACGGTCATGAGCAGGTAGCGCAGGCTCGCGCTCCACATCCAGGAGCCGCCGGCCACGCTCATCGTGCGGTTGAGCACGAAGGTGGTGGCGAAGCAGGCCGCGGCGAGGAGGCCGAGGCCCATGGGGAGCGCGACGCCGCTCCGGGCCCGGCGGGCGGATGGGGACACGTGGTTCTCCTTCGTCCGTAACACCGTCACAGGACCTCGCACCACCCGTCGGCGAAGCCCTCTTCCCCGCTGCCATCTGCGGTTTTCCGGGTTCGACGAACTCCGGCGCAGATTGACATCTGAAATGTTAGTGCGCCCGGGGTCGGCCTCGACGGCCGGGTCCGGCCGCTTAGGATCAGGGGGTGACCGCACTGGAACCGGTGCCGAGAAGGCTGCTGCGCGACAAGGCGTACGACGCCCTGCTGGAAGCGATCGTCTCCGGCGAGCTGCCGCCCGGACAGAAGCTCCACGACGGGGAGCTCGCCGAGCGACTGGGACTGTCCCGCGCCCCCGTCCGACAGGCGCTGGCCCGCCTCACCGCCGAACGGCTGGTGGTCTCCAAACCGCAGAGCTACACCCGGGTCGCCCCGGTGGTGGCCCGCGAGATCCGGGACGCGCTGGCGGTCGTCCAGGCGATGCACGCCCTCGCGGTCCGCGCCGCGGTGCCCCGCCTGACCGGCGACGACCTGGCGCGGATGCGGGCGGCCAACGACGCGTTCGTCCGGGCCCTGGACGCGGAGGACCCGGCCGCCGCGGTCGCCGCCGACGACGCGCTGCACGCCGTGCCGATCGTCGCGTGCGGCAACGAGGCACTGGCCGAGACCGTCCGCCGGTACACCCCGCTGCTGCGGCGGCTGGAGCGCCGCCGGTTCTCCAGCACCGCGGCGCGCGCCTCCGCCGCCCGCCACGACGCCCTGATCGACGCCTGCGCGGCGGGCGACACCGAGACCGCGGTGGCGCTGTCCGGCGCGATCTGGGGCGGCCTCGAAGCGGAGGCCGCGGCCGAGGAGGAAGCGGCGGGCACCGGCGCCGCGCGGGACGGAACACCGGCGCGGACCGCCGGGTCGTGAGCGGCGGCGCGGGCGCGGGGCTATGGCGCGTATAGCGATTTCGGTGGTTCTGCGGCGCTGAACTGCGGTGCTACCCATGAGGGGTGGGGCGGCACCGACCGCCGTCCCGACCTACCGACCTCAGGGGTGGATCCGCAGATGACCCAAGCCGGTGCCCAGCAGCTGACCGTGAACGGCCGCGACTACGCCTGGCCGGCCCGGCCGGTCGTGGTGGTGTGCATCGACGGCAGCGAGGACGCCTACCACGAACGGGCCGTCGCCGACGGCCGGATGCCGTTCCTGGCGGAGATGCTGCGGCGCGGCAGCGACCTGCGCGCCGACTGCACGATGCCGTCCTTCACCAATCCCAACAACCTCTCGATCGCCACCGGCGCACCGCCCTCGGTACACGGGATCTGCGGCAACTACTTCTACGACCCGGAAACCGGCGGCGAGGTCATGATGAACGACCCGGCGCTGCTGCGCGCCCCGACGCTGTTCGCCGCCTTCTCCGCCCGCGGCGCCCGGGTCGCGGTGATCACCGCCAAGGACAAGCTGCGCCGACTGCTGGGCCACGGCCTGGTCGACGGCATCTGCTTCTCCGCCGAACAGGCCGACCGCGCCACCGAGGCGGAGCACGGCATCGACAAGGTGCTGGAGCGCACCGGGATGGCGCTGCCGCCGGTCTACAGCGCCGAGCTGAGCGAACTGGTGCTGGCCGCGGGCGTGGACGTGCTGGAGCGGGAGCGCCCGGAACTGACGTACCTGTCGCTGACCGACTACATCCAGCACAAGCACGCCCCCGGTTCGCCGGTGGCCAACGACTTCTACGCCATGCTCGACGGCTACTTCGCGCGGCTGGACGCACTCGGCGCGGTGCTGGTGATCACCGCCGACCACGGCATGAACGCCAAGAGCGACGGCGCGGGGCGGGCTCGCGTGGTCTTCCTCCAAGACGCCCTCGACCAACGGCTGGGCGCCGGGCGGGCCCGGGTGGTGCTGCCGATCACCGACCCGTACACGGTCCACCACGGCGCGCTCGGCTCGTACGCCACGGTGCACCTGCCGGCCGGGACCGGCCCCGCGGACACCGCAGCGCTGGCCGCCGAGTTGACCGCGCTCGACGGGGTCGACGCGGTGCTGACCCGGGACGCCGCCTGCGCGCGCTTCGAGTTGCCGGGCGACCGGATCGGCGAACTCGTCGTGCTCGCCGAGCGCAACACCGCGCTGGGCACCACTCCGGCCCGGCACGACCTGAGCGGCTTCACCGAACCGCTGCGCTCGCACGGCGGGTTGACCGAGCAACGGGTCCCGTTCCTCGTCAACGCCCCGGTCGGTCCGCTGCCGGACGGGCACCGGCTGCGGAACTTCGACAGCTACTGGATCGGCACGGCCCTGGCCGCCGGACGGCCGCTCACCGCCTGACCGCCCCCGCTCGTCCCCTCCCCTCTCCCCTCCTCTCCCCTCTCCTCCCCCACACCCGGCCCCGGCGCGCCGCCGAGGCACGCGCCGGGGCCCCGCCGTGCCCGGCCCCATCTGCCGCTCTCCTCCCCTCCCCCTGGTTCACGTCGAGGACAGGACACCGCCATGGCCGACCTCGCACCGCAGTCCGTTCCCCACGAGCCACCCCTCCCCCCGGGCAGCACCCGCGCCGCGCTGCGCACCGCGGCCCGCTGGCGACGGCAGATCTTCGCCGTCACCTGGCTCGCCTACGCGGGCTTCTACTTCGTCCGCCAGGCGTTCGCGGTCGCCAAGCTCGGCATCCTGGACGATCCGACGCTGCACGGCGTGCTCACCGAGCGGGTGCTCGGGGTGCTCGACGCGGTCTACCTCGCGGCCTACGCCGTCGGCCAGTTCCTGTGGGGGATGTGGGCCGACCGGTTCGGGCCGCGGGTGGTGGTGACCGTGGGCATGCTCGGCGCCATCGCCGCGGCCTGCACGATGGGGGTGAGCAGCGCCCTGCTGGTGTTCGGCGGGGCGATGGTCGTCCAGGGGCTCTCGCAGTCGGCCGGCTGGGCCCCGCTGTGCAAGAACATGGGGAACTTCTTCCCCGTGCACACCCGGGGGCGGGTGCTCGGCCTGTGGAGCACCAACTACGCCTTCGGCGGCCTGGCCGCCCCGCCGTTCCTGGCCTGGTGGGCGTACCAGGTCCTCGACAGCTGGCACGCCGCGTTCCTGGTCGGGGCGGCCACGCTGGCGGTGGTGCTGGTGGTGTTCCTGCTCTTCCAGCGCGACGCGCCGCCGGACGCCGCCCCCACCGCGTCGAAGACCGCCGCATCGAAGGCCGCCGCTTCGACGGCCGCCGCGTCGACGTCCGCCCCTCCGGCGGCCGCGCGCCGGGCTCCGTTCGCGCCCTACCGCGCCGCGTTGCAGGACCGGATGGTGCTCACCCTCGGCGCCGCCTACTTCCTGCTCAAACCGGCCCGGTACGCGATCCTGCTGTGGGGCCCGGTGCTGGTCAGCGAACGGCTGCCGGCGGTCGGCAAGGTGGGGGCCACCGTCATCCCGATCTCCTTCGGGGCGGCCGGGGTGCTGGCGCCGATGCTGATCGGCTGGCTCTCCGACACCCTCTTCCGGTCCCGCCGGGTGCCGCCGTGCGTACTGGCGCTGGCCGTGCTGACCGGGGCGCTGGCACTGTTCATGCCGTTGACCGCGACCGGCAGCGCGGTCGTGATGATGGCCGTGCTGGCGGTGATCGGGCTGGCCGTCTACGCCGCGGACGCGATGATCTCGTGCGTCGCCGCGGTCGACTTCGGCTCCGCCGGCGGCGCCGGCACCGCGGCCGGCCTGGTCAACGGCTGCGGTTCGATCGGCGCGGTGCTCGGCGGGCTGCTGCCCGGCTTCCTGTCCGGCACCGCGCTGTTCCACGGATTCGCCGGCGCCGCCCTGGTGGCCGGTCTGCTGCTGCTCCCGCACTGGAACCGCCGCCCGGCGACCCCCTCATCCTGACATGGCGTCAGAAACGCGCCGGGCACCTGCATGGCACCTCCTCGTGACCCGTCCCGCCCCCAGAGAGGCACCCCATGACGACCCCTTCGCACCCCTCGCACCCCACACGCACCCCGCACCGCGCCTCCGACCGCACCGCCGACCGCGTCGCCGACACCGCGATCGTCGGCGGCGGGATCGTCGGCCTGGCGCACGCCCTGGCCGCCGCCCGGCGCGGCGACCGGGTGGTGCTCTTCGAACGCGACGCGTACGCGGTCGGCGCCTCCATCCGCAACTTCGGGATGATCTGGGCGATCGGCCAGCAGCGCGGCGCGGTCTACCAACGGGCCCTGCGCAGCCGGGAGATCTGGTTGGAACTCAGCGCGAAGACCGGGATGTGGGCGGAACCGTCCGGCTCGCTGCACCTGGCGCACCGGCCCGACGAGCTCGCCGTCCTGGAGGAGTTCGTGGCCACCACCCCGGCCGCCCGAGAGCGCGGCACCACGCTGCTCACGGCGGCGGAGGCGGTCCGGCGCGGCCCCGCGGTGCGCGCCGAAGGACTGCTCGGCGCGATGTGGAGCCCCACCGAGGTCAACGTCGATCCCCGGCGGGCGGTGCCCGCCGTCGCGGCCCACCTGGCCGAGGAGTACGGCGTGGACGTCCGGTTCGGCACGACGGTGCGGCAGATCGCGGCGCCGCTGCTGTCCACCACCGACGGCACGTGGCGGGCGGACCGCATCGTGGTGTGCAGCGGCAACGACTTCGCCACCCTCTACCCGGAGGTGTTCCGGGAGAGCGGGCTGGTGCGCTGCAAGCTCCAGATGCTGCGGACCGGTGTGCAGCCGGACGGCTGGCAGCTCGGGCCGATGCTCTGCGGCGGGCTGACCCTGCTGCACTACGCGGCGTTCGAGGACTGCACGGCCCGGGCGGCCCTGGACGCCCGGATGCGCGCCGAGCTGCCGTTCCACCGCGAGCACGGCATCCACGTCCTGCTGTCGCAGACCGCGGACGGCCGGCTGACGATCGGCGACAGCCACGCGTACGCGGCCACCCACGACCCGTTCGCCAGTGAGGAGATCGACCGGGCCATCCTGGACTCGCTCGGCGGGTTCGCGCGGATCCCGCAGCCGCGGATCACCGAGCGCTGGACCGGCTACTACCCGTCGCTGCGAGACGGCCGCACCGAGTTGGTGACCGACCCCGAGCCCGGGGTGACGGTCGTCAACGGCGTGGGGGGCGCCGGGATGACGCTGTCGTTCGGGCTGGCGGAGGAGGTGCTGGGGCGGTAGCGCCGCCCGCTGCCGGCCCCGGCCGCCGCGGAGGCGACGGCCGGGGCCGCGGTGCGTGCCGGGGACGGTCAGTAGCTGATGCAGGCCGAGTGCCATGCCGTGTAGAAGTCCCAGACCTGCGGGGAGCATTCGGGCGGGCCGTACTGGGACGCCTTGGCGCCGACGTGCGGCAGGTGCGCGTAGGCGCCCACCCCCGGCCGGTTCACGTGCAGCATGCCCGCCTCGAAGCGTTCCACGGCCTCGAAGGCGCGGGCCTGGGACGCGGTGAAGACGGTGCCGGACATCCCGTACTTGACGGAGTTGGCGATCCGCAGGGCGTCGTCGAAGCCGTCCGCGTCCAGCACCGCGAGGACCGGTCCGAAGACCTCCTCCTGGGCCAGTTCGCTGTCCCAGGGCACGTCGCGGATGACCGTGGGCTGGACGTAGCAGCCCTCCGGGAGGCCGGGCCGGTCGACCGGGCCGCCGCCGCACAGGACCGTGCCGCCGTCCCGCCGGGCACCCGCGACGGCGTCCAGCGCGGCCCGCATCCGGGCCGGGTCGACGACCGGGCAGACCTCGGAGTCCGGATCGTCGCCCGGACCGACCCGCAGCGCCGCGACCCGGGCCACCAGCCGCTCCAGGAACGCGTCCCGTATGCCGCGGTCGACGACCGCGCGGCTGGTGGCGCTGCACCGCTGCCCGGCCTGGCCGAAGGCGCCCTGCACCACCGCGTCCACCGCCCGGTCCAGATCGGCGTCGGCCAGCACGATCACCGCGTTCTTCCCGCCGAGCTCGAGCTGGGTGCGCAGCAGGCGGGGCGCGCCGGCGGTGTGGATGGCGGTGCCGACCGCGAGCGACCCGGTGAAGCTGACGCCGGCGACCTGGGGGTTCGCGACCAGGGCGGCACCGGCGGCCGCGTCGCCCTGGACGAGGTTGAGCACGCCGTCGGGGACCCCGGCCCGCCGTGCCGCGTCGGTCAGCAGCGCGGCGGTCAGCGGGGTCAACGGGGAGGGCTTGAGGACCGCGGTGCAGCCGGAGAGCAGCGCCGGGGCGACCTTCCAGACCGGGATGGCGAGCGGGAAGTTCCAGGGCGAGACCAGTCCGACGACGCCCAGCGGCCGGCGGAAGGTGTAGGCGAAGGTGCGGTCCTCCTCGGCGGGCGCGGTGACCCCGCCGAGGAGCCTGGCCTGGCCCGCGGTGAACTCCAGCACCGCGCGGGCGCGCGCCACCTCGGCCCGGGCCTCGGTCCGCAGCTTGCCCTGTTCGCGGGTGATGGCCTCGGTGAACTCCGCTTCGTGGTCGGCGAGTTCCCGGCCGAGGGCGGTGAGGTGGGCGGCCCGCCGGATCGGTCCCAGCGCCCGCCAGGCGGGCAGTGCGGCGGCCGCCGCGGCCACCGCGCGCTCCGCGTCCGCGCCGTCGGACTCGGCGAACTCCCCGAGGTGGTCACGGAGGTCGGCCGGGTTGCGGTTGGTCCGGGTGCGGCCCGACGCGGCGGGGGTCCACCGGCCGTCGATGAAGTTCAGCAGATGGTGCGCCGCCACGGAACGCCGCTGCGGAACGTCGGTCATGTCCTGCCCCTTCGTCGCACGTCTGGATGCCGCCAGGCTGGCCCAGGGCGCGGCCGGGCACCATCCACGGCTTGCGAATGCGGCCGATAGCCGGGGCCTATCGCGGCGTCGGCGGGGACGGCGTCCGTTCGAGCGAGCCGAATCGTTCTTCCTGCCGCCGTTCGAGCGAGCCCCGGAATGCGCCCGGACCGGCTCGGGCAACGGTCGGTCTACCGACGCGGGGTCGGCCGGCCCCGTTCCTGTGCACGGAGGAGGCCCATGTCCAGCGAAGAGACCCCCGACCCCCGGCATCCGGCGGCGGTCACCGTCGAGCTCGGCGCCTTCCAGGTGGAGACGGTCCGCTCGGTGTCCGGGCCCGCCTTCGACACCCCGCCGTCCGACGAGGACCCGTTCACGCACGGGATGGGGCACCCGGGCGAGGTCACCATCGTGCGCGGCCCGGACAAGAGCGCCGCCCTCACCGACTGGCTCACCAGATGCCTGGTGGAGGGCGGTGCCGCCGCCTCCCGGCAGGCGGTGACGGTGGTCCACTACGCCGCCGACCGCACCCCGCTGCGCCGCTACCACCTCGCCGGGGCGCTGCCGACGGCGTGGGAGGCCGCGAGCGTCGGCACGGATCCCGGGGCCGACGAGGAGTGGGTGACCCTGGCGTACGAGGAGCTGACCGTCACGGCCTGACGGGGTGTCGCCCGCCCCGGGCCCCCGGCGGCGCCGAGCACGGCCCGGGAATCCCGGGTACGGCGGCCAAGGGAGCGTGATTTCCTGCGTGTTGACGGTTGCCGATCCGCGGCGACCAGCTCTCAAGGGGGCCCGATGTCACGACCGTTCCGCTTCGGCGTCACGATGCTCACCCTCGACTCCGGCCCGGCCTGGCGGGAGAAGTGCCGCCGCGCCGAAGCGTTGGGCTACGACGTGCTGCTGGTCCCCGACCACCTGGGGTGGCCGTCGCCGTTCCCCGCGCTGGTGGCCGCGGCGGAGGCGACCGCACGCCCGCGGGTGGGCACCTTCGTCCTGAACGCCGGCTTCTGGAACCCCTCGCTGCTGGCCCGCGAGGTGGCCACCACCGACGCGCTCACCGGCGGACGGCTGGAACTCGGCCTGGGCACCGGGTACGTCAGGGCCGAGCACGACGGGGCCGGCCTGCCCTTCGGGACGCCCGGGCAGCGGGTGGACCACCTGGCGCACGTGATCGAGGAACTGGACCGGCTGCTCGGCGACCCCGGGCACCTGCCGGCGTCCCCCCAACGGCCCCGCCCGCCGCTGCTGATCGGCGGCAACGGACCGCGGCTGCTGCGGCTGGCGGCCCGGCACGCCGAGATCACCGCGTTCACCGGCGGCCGGCAGGCGCCGGGCCGACCGGAGGGCACCCTGGAACTGCTGCCGGCCGAGCGGGTCGCCGCGTCCGTGGCCGCGTACGAGGAGCACGCCGCAGGCCGCGCGGAGCCGGCCGAGCTCAACGTCCTCGTCCAGCGGGTGCTGGTGACCGACGACCGGCGGGCCGCCGCCCGGGAGTTCGCCGCGCACGGGGTCGGGGTGGACGCGGACCAGGCGCTGGAGGTGCCGACGCTGCTGATCGGCACGCCGGCGCAGATGGCCGAGCAGCTGCGCGAGCGCCGGGAGCGGTACGGCTTCTCGTACGTCACCGTCCTGGACACCTTCATGGCGGCGTTCGCACCGGTCATCGAGGAACTCGCCGGCAGCTGACCGGCGGGCGGCCGCCGGGAATGCGATCGACAGCGCACCGGGCCCGGTGATGGGATCCGACCATGACCGAGCTGCACATCCGGGCCGGGGGCCCGGCCGATCTCGATGCCGTCCTGACCTTCTGGAAGGTGGCCGCCGAGGGCACCAGCATCAGCGACGACTCCGACGGGGTGGCGCGGCTGGTGGCCCGCGACCCGGAGGCGCTGCTGCTGGCCGAGCGCGACGGGGAACTGGTGGGGACGGTGATCGCCGGGTTCGACGGCTGGCGGTGCCACCTGTACCGGCTGGCGGTCCGTCCCGACCAGCGCCGGCGCGGGATCGGCGGGGCGCTGCTGGCGGCGGCCGAGGAGCGATTCGCGGCGCTCGGCGGACGGCGCGGCGACGCGATGGTGCTGGACCGCAACACCGCCGCCCACCCCGCCTGGCGGGCCGCCGGGTACGCCCCGGAGCCGCAGTGGAGCCGTTGGGTCAAGCCGCTGGACGCCTGAGCGCGGAGCGCCGCACGAGGAGCCCGTCCCCTTGCCGGGGCGGGCTCCGTCGCGTCCTTGCGGGGCTCCGGTCGCCGACCCGACCGCCGACTTTGCCGATCCTTTACCATGGATGTCCGGGTGACGGACTCCCGGTTCCCCTTCCCACGAAAGGTGTGTGAGCGTCCGGCCATGGCCGAGCCTCCCAGTAGTCGTGCGTCCCGTCGACGGGACGCGAACCTCCCGAACGTGTCCGACCATGGGACGGAGGTGAACCGATGACCGACCTGCTCCTCCTGGCCGTGGCCGTCCTGCTGACCCTGGCCTGCGGCGTCTTCGTCGCGGCGGAGTTCTCGCTGACGACCGTCGAGCGGGGTGACCTGGAGCGGGCCGCCGCCCGCGGCGAGCGCGGTGCGGACAGCGCCCTGAAGGCGGTCCGCTCGCTGACCTTCCAGCTCTCCGGCGCCCAGCTCGGCATCACCGTGACGGGCCTGATCATCGGCATGCTCTCCAAACCGGCCATCGCGACCCTGCTGGACGGTCCGCTGGTCGCGATCGGGCTGCCGCGCTCCGCCGCGGACTCGGTGGCGCTGGTCCTGGGGACCGCGCTCTCCACCGTCGTCCTGATGGTCATCGGCGAGCTGGTCCCCAAGAACTGGGCGATCTCCAGCCCGCTGGCCGTCGCCAAGCGGGCGGCCACCGCCCAGCGCGGTTTCAGCGCCGCCTTCAAGCCGCTGATCACCCATTTGAACAACACCGCCAACCGGACCGTGCGCCGCCTGGGCCTGGAGCCGGCCGAGGAGCTGGCGTCGGCCCGCGGCCCGCAGGAGTTGGTGGCACTGGCCCGGCACTCCGCCAAGGAGGGCGCCCTGGAGGCCGACACCGCCGAGCTGTTCGTCCGCACGCTCAACCTCGCCGAGCTCACCGCGGAGAACGTGATGACCCCGCGGGTGCAGGTGGTGGCCCTGGAGGTGCAGTCGACCGCGGAGGACGTCGCCAACGTGACCCGGGCCACCGGACTGTCCCGCTTCCCGGTCTACCGCGGCAACCTCGACAGCGTCGTCGGCGTCGCGCACATCAAGGACGTGCTCGCCGTCCCCGCCCACCTGCGGCCCCGGCACCCGGTCTCCGAGCTGCTGCGCGAGCCGCTGCTGGTCCCCGAGACGCTGACCGTGGACCGGCTGCTGGACCGGCTGTCCGGCCGTCGGACGATGGCCGTGGTCATCGACGAGTACGGCGGCACCGCCGGGGTCGCGACGCTGGAGGACATCGTCGAGGAGGTGGTCGGCGAGGTCCGCGACGAGCACGACCCGCTGGAGATCCCGGACCTGGCGCCGGCCGGCGCCGACGCGGCCGGCCGGGCCGTCTACCAGGCCGACGGCGCGGCCCGCACCGACCAGTTGGCCCGGATCGGGCTGCGGCTGCCGGAGGGCCCCTACGAGACCCTGGCCGGCCTGATCGCCACCGAGCTGGGCCGGATCCCGCAGGGCGGCGACACCGTCGAGGTGGCGGGCTGGACGATGGACGTGCTCGACGCCTCCGGCCACCGCGCCGCCCGAGTGCTGCTGCACGCCCCGCCGGCCGGCACCCCGGACGCCGAGGAGGTCGGCCGATGACCGCGCTGCAGCTCTTCGTGGGTCTGCTGACCCTGGTCGTCAACGCCTTCTTCGTGGGCGCCGAGTTCGCCCTGATCTCGGTGCGCCGCAGCCAGATCGAACCGTACGCGGAGGCCGGGGACCGGCGGGCGGGCAGCGTGCTGTGGGGGTTGCAGCACGTCTCGGCGCTGCTGGCCGCGGCCCAGTTGGGCATCACGCTGTGCACGCTGGTCCTGGGCGCGGTCGCCGAACCGGCCATCGCCCACCTCCTGGAGCCGGTGTTCGACGCGGTGGCGATCCCGCACGCGCTGATCCACCCGATCTCGTTCGTGATCGCACTGGCGGTGGCGACCTACCTGCACATGCTCTTCGGAGAGATGGTCCCGAAGAACGTGGCGCTGGCCGAGCCGGTCCGCACCGCCCTGCTGCTGGGGCCGCCGCTGGTGGCGCTGACCCGGGCCCTGCGACCGGTCATCTTCGCCGTCAACGCGCTGGCCAACGGCCTGCTCAAGCTGCTGCGGGTGGAGACCAGGGACGAGGTCGCGGCCACCTTCTCGGACGCCCAACTGGCCCAGCTGGTGGAGGACTCGCGGGCCGCCGGGCTGCTCGACGAGCGGGCCCAGGAACGGCTCCGGGACGCCCTGGAGCTGGGCCGCCGCCCGGTGCGGGACGTGGTGCTCCCGGTGGACGCGGTGGTGTCGGCCCGGATGGGGACCACCCCGGAGGAGCTGGAGCACCTGGCCGCCGAGTCCGGCTTCTCCCGGTTCCCCGTCGTCGACGACACCCAGCGCATCCTCGGCTACCTGCACGTCAAGGACGCCCTGGACACCGCCCCGCGCACCGCGCCGTTCCCGGTGTCGGCGCTGCGCCCGATCGCCCGGGTCCGGGCGGCCACGCCGTTGGACGACGTGCTGACCGCGATGCGGGGCTCCCGGACGCACCTGGCCGCGGTGATCGGTGACGACGGTCGGCTGGCCGGACTGGTGACCATGGAGGACGTCCTGCGGGAGCTGGTGCTCCAACGGCCTGCGGCCTGATCGCCGGCCCGCCCGAGTAGCGCACCGAAGACGGCACCGACGCCCGGCAGGCCCCGCACCCACCCCGCCCTGACCGATCGGTTAGATTACTAACCGATCGGTCAGTCGCGTGTCGGGGACACGGCGACCGCCCGGTCACGCATCCGTACGCGCACGCGACGAGGGGGCAACACCATGGATCGCACGACATGCTGCGTGGTGGGCGGCGGCCCGGCCGGCATGATGCTCGGACTCCTGCTGGCCAGGGCCGGCATCGAGGTGACCGTCCTGGAGAAGCACGGGGACTTCCTGCGCGACTTCCGCGGCGACACCGTCCACCCGTCCACCCTGAACCTGCTCGACGACCTCGGCCTGGGCGCGCGGTTCGCCGAGCTGCCGTTCCCCAAGCTCCAGGAGATGCGCGCGCAGATCGGCGACACCACCGTGGTGATGGCCGACATGCGGCGCATCCCCGGCCGGCACAAGTACTTCGCCATGGTCCCGCAGTGGGACTTCCTCAACCTGATCGCCGACGCGGCGGCCGCGGAACCCTCCTTCACCCTGCGGATGCGCACCCGGGCCACCGGGCTGCGCACCGACGGCGGCCGGGTCACAGGGGTGCACTATGTCGACGAGCACGGCGCGCCCGGCGAGTTGGCCGCCGACCTGACCTTCGCCTGCGACGGCCGGGACTCGCCGGTCCGCGAGGCGGCCGGGATGCGGCAGCGGTACTTCGACGTCCCGATGGACGTCTGGCAGGTCCGGGTGGACGCTCCCCCAAGCTCTCAACTGCGTTCGAGCAGGGGGGACCCCCATGCCGACGCCGTCAAGGAAGGCCGGGTCTTCGCCCGGTTCGGCGGCGGCCAGGCCGCGGTCACCATGGACCGCGGCAGCTACTTCCAGACGGCCTACCTCATCGGCAAGGGACAGGACGCCGCCATGCGCCGGCACGACGTCCAGTGGCTGCGGGACCGGCTGGGCGCGCTGTTCGGCTGGGACTCCGCGGTCACCGACACCATCGGCTCCTGGGACGAGGTGAAGCTGCTGGAGGTCACCTTCGGGCGGCTGCGGCGCTGGCACCGGCCCGGTCTGCTCTGCCTCGGCGACGCCGCGCACACCATGTCGCCGGTCGGCGGGGTGGGCGTCAACCTCGCCCTCCAGGACGCGGTGGCCGCCGCCCGGCTCCTGGCCGGGCCGCTGCGCCGCGGCACGGTCGGCAGCGACGACCTGGCCCGGGTGCAGCGCCGGCGGGAGTGGCCGATGGCGGTGGTCCAGAAGTCGCAGCAGAGCGAGCACGCGATGATCCGCTCCGCGCTCGCCGGCACCCTGCACGGCGACCGGCTGCCGGTGCCGATGAAGCTGCTGCGGCGGATCCCGGCGCTGCGGACCGTCACCGGCTACCTCGGCGGGGTCGGCATCCGGCCCGAGCCGACCCCGGACTTCGCGCGGGTCAGTCCCGGCGCGCCACGGCGTTGAGGGTGAAGGTCTCCAACTCGGCGGCGGCGGCGTCCAGATCGAGGTCCGGGTGGTCGAGCCAGTGCCCGATCACCCCGTCGATCGCGCCGCCGATCGCCAGCGCCACCGCGCGTGGTGCGAACTCCCGCAGCACACCGGCCCGTTGCCCCTCCTCCAGGAGGGCGGCGAGGGCCTGCCAGCGGCCGTAGGCGTCGTGCTGCCCGGGGGTCTTCAGGCGGGTGCCGCCGGCGTCGTCGAGCAGCATCTCGGTGATCACCCGGACCTGGCGGCGGTTGTCCCGCTGGTAGCCGATCATCGCGTGGACGTAGGCGACGACCGCGGCCAGTGGGTCCGGGGCCCGCTCCACCCGCTCCCGGACGTACCCGCCGAACTGCTCCAGCACCTGGGTCAGCGCGGCGCGGGTGAGGTTGTCCTTCGAGGAGAAGTGGTACAGCACCGCGGCCTTGGAGACCCCGGCCCGCTCGGCGATCGCGGCCAGCGACGTCGAGGGGAAACCGCGGCTGGAGATCAGGTCGATGGTGCAGTCGATCAGCTGCTGCCGACGGGCCCGTTCGGTGAACGTCGCCGCCTCGGGGTCCGTGCTCCGCCGAGGACTCATCCCACGCCCACCTCTGTCTTTCCGCACCGCTGCGCGGCCGGCACTCCGGCCGCTGTCGACCGTACACCGCGGGATAGGATCACCGCGCCATGGAGAAGAATGTGCCATACACCAGTTTCGTCGCGGTCGGCGACAGCTTCACCGAAGGCATGTCGGACGGCCTTCCGGACGGCTCCTACCGGGGCTGGGCGGACCTGCTCGCCGCCCGACTGGCGGCCCTCGGACCGCCGGCGGCCGGCGACGCCCCCATCGAGGGGGACCCGCCCGGCTTCCGGTACGCCAACCTCGCCGTGCGCGGCAAGCTCATCGACCAGATAGCCGACGAGCAGTGCGGCCCCGCCGCCTCGATGGGCGCCGACCTGGTCACGCTGGTCGGCGGGCTCAACGACGTACTGCGCCCCTCGTGCGACGTGGAGCGGGTGTGCGCACGGCTCGCGGACTGCGCGGACGTGCTGGCGCGCGGCGGCGGGCAACTGGTGCTGATGCGCAGCCCGGGCCGCCGCGGACCGGTGATGGAGCGGTTCCGGCCGCGGATGGAGCAGCTCTTCGCGACCGTCGACGCGCTGGCGGCCCGGCACGACGCCGTGGTCGTCGACCTCTACGCGTCGCAGGCGCTGGCCGACCCCCGACTGTGGGCCGCGGACCGGCTGCACCTCAACGCCGAGGGGCACCGCCGGGTCGCCGAGGCGGTCTGGCAGGCACTGGGGCTGCCCGCCGCCGCGGACTGGGACGCCCCGCTGCCGCCCGCCGTCCCGCCCCGCTGGGCCAGCCGGCGCACCGCCGACCTGCGGTTCGCCCGCGAGCACCTGGTGCCGTGGATCGGCCGCCGGCTCACCGCGCGCTCCTCGGGCGACGGGCGGAGCGGCGCCCAGTTCGACGCCGGCCTGGGCACGGCCTTCTGGATCACCCCCACGGACCCCGCCGACCCCGGCCCGGTGACCGGCTGGCGCGCGGTGAGCGGCGTCCCGGGGCGGGCGGACCGTCAAACGCCCTAGCCGAAGCGCCGGCGCAGCTTCTGGACGCCGCGGTAGCCGAGGTACCCGAAGAAGCCCACGAACACGACGAAGACCAACAGCGCCTCCCACCACGGCATCCTGCCGTGGGAGCGGGAGGTCCCGCGCGTGGAGGAGTGCCGGGTGGTGTGCGAGTGCCAGCCCGAACCGCTGCGGCCGCGACCACCGCGGCCGAGCGCCACCGCGTCGAGGCCCGCGCTCCGCTGGCCGCGGTGATCCTCGCCGCCCCCGTCCCGCTCGACCGCGGTGGCGCGGACCGGGCGGTGCGCCGGTGCCGCCCGGGCGACCGCGGCCGGCGCCGTCCAGCACAGCGCACCGAGCAGCAGCAGCGTCACGGCCCGTGCGGTTGTCCCTCGCATGATGTCTCCCCCTCGTCGGGCGGCGCGACGAACGCCGCGCCCGGTGCCCGGCGTTGCAGGCTAGGGCATGCGGCGGACGGCGGGTACCGGGGTTCGGGGGCCGGCGGCTCGGGCACGGCCGGGCCGCCCGCCGGTCCCGGCGTTACGCTCGTTCTGTCGGCATACGTTCCGCTCGGACGGAGGCGGCCATGAGCCAGTACGACGAATACACGACTCCGTCGCAGGCCGAGGGCGAGCGGCTGGACGAGGACCGGGACCCGTCCGAGCCGCGCCACCCCGCGACGATGCGCACCCAGCCGTCCCAGGCGGAGGGCGAGCGCACGGCGGAGGACGACGCGGACTGACGGCGCCGGCGGCCCGGGAGCACGTGCCCGCGAGGGGCCCGGGGGCTGTAGGAAAGCACAGCCGGGACCGGGGCTCTGGCCTGCGCAAAGCGCCAGTAGACTCTGGCCACGTGACTGCTGTGTCTGCGAAGCCTCGCATCCCCAATGTCCTGGCCGGCCGCTACGCCTCCGCGGAGCTGGCCGTGCTGTGGTCCCCCGAGTACAAGGTCAAGCTGGAGCGGAAGCTGTGGCTCGCGGTGCTGCGCGCCCAGAAGGACCTGGGGGTGGCCGTCCCCGAGCAGGCGCTGGACGACTACGAGCGGGTGCTGGACACCGTCGACCTGGCCTCGATCGCCGAGCGGGAGAAGGTCACCCGGCACGACGTCAAGGCCCGGATCGAGGAGTTCAACGCCCTGGCCGGGCACGAGCAGATCCACAAGGGCATGACCTCCCGCGACCTGACCGAGAACGTCGAGCAGCTCCAGGTCCGGCTGTCGCTGGAGCTGGTGCGCGACCGCGCGGTCGCCGTGCTGACGCGCCTGGGCGCGCTGGCCGCACAGCAGTCCGAGCTGGTCATGGCCGGCCGCTCGCACAACGTCGCCGCGCAGGCCACCACGCTCGGCAAGCGCTTCGCGACCGCCGCCGACGAGCTGCTGGTCGCCTTCGCCCGGGTCGAGGAGCTGCTCTCCCGCTACCCGCTGCGCGGCATCAAGGGCCCCGTCGGCACCGCCCAGGACATGCTCGACCTGCTCGGCGGGGACGCCGGCAAGCTCGCCGAACTGGAGCAGCGGATCGCCGCCCACCTCGGCTTCGGGCAGGCGTTCACCTCCGTCGGCCAGGTCTACCCGCGCTCGCTGGACTACGAGGTCGTGACGTCGCTGGTGCAGCTGGCCGCCGCGCCCTCGTCGCTGGCGAAGACGATCCGGCTGATGGCCGGGCACGAGCTGGTCACCGAGGGCTTCAAGCCCGGTCAGGTCGGCTCGTCGGCGATGCCGCACAAGATGAACACCCGCTCCTGCGAGCGCGTCAACGGCCTGATGGTGATCCTGCGCGGCTACGCCTCGATGACCGGCGAGCTGGCCGGCGACCAGTGGAACGAGGGCGACGTGTCCTGCTCGGTGGTCCGCCGGGTGGCGCTGCCGGACGCCTTCTTCGCGCTGGACGGCCTGCTGGAGACCTTCCTGACGGTGCTCGACGAGTTCGGTGCCTTCCCTGCCGTGGTCGCCCGCGAGCTCGACCGCTACCTGCCGTTCCTCGCCACGACCAAGGTCCTGATGGGCGCGGTGCGCGCCGGAGTGGGCCGCGAGGAGGCCCACGAGGCGATCAAGGAGAACGCGGTCGCCTCGGCGCTGGCCATGCGCGAGCAGGGCGCGGAGCGCAACGAACTGCTGGACAAGCTGGCCGCGGACCACCGCATCCCGCTGGACAAGGACCAGCTCCAGGCCCTGATGGCGGACAAGCTGTCCTTCACCGGCGCGGCGGCCGACCAGGTCGCGTCGGTGGTCGCCCGGATCGGCGAGATCGCCAAGCAGCACCCCGAGGCCGCCGCCTACGCCCCCGGCGCGATCCTCTGACCCGGGGCCGACGTGCGCTTCACCCCCGAGGAGTTGCAGGCCGCTCGTGACCGCGTCGTCCCGGACGTGGTCGCGAGCGGGCTGCGGGTGCTCTTCTGCGGGATCAACCCCGGGTTGATGACGGCCGCCACCGGACACCACTTCGCCCGGCCCGGCAACCGCTTCTGGCCCGTACTGCACGCCGCCGGCTTCACCCCCCGGCAGCTCCGCCCCGACGAGCAGGGCGAACTGCTCGACCACGGGCTGGGCATCACCAACGTCGTGGCCCGGCCGACCGCGCGGGCCGACGAGCTCAGCGCGGCGGAGTACCGCGAGGGCGGCCGGCTGCTGGCCGAGCGGGTCGCCCGGCTGCGGCCCCATTGGCTCGCGGTCGCCGGCGTCACGGCCTACCGCGTCGCCTTCGACGACAAGCACGCGGTGATCGGCCCGCAGGAACGCACCCTGGGCACCACCCGCATCTGGGCACTGCCCAACCCCAGTGGCCTGAACGCCCATTGGACGCTGGCCACCATGGCCGAGGAGTACGGCCGGCTGCGCACCGCGGCGTTCACCGACTCCTGACGGACGGCGGGCGGTGCGCGTCGGCGCGTGCGGACCCGTCGGCGGGCGTCCGTCGCCGCGCCGGCTAGCCGGCTCCGGGCGGTGGCCCCGGTGCCACGGCCGCCAGCACCTGGCACGGCTGCCCGGGCTCCAACGGCCCGGCCCCGACCGCGACCCAGCGGTCGCCGGCCGTCCATGCGTACACCCGCGGCACCAGCCCGCACAGCGCGTCCAGCGGCGGCGGGACGGGCAGTCCCCGCGCGGTGCGCTCCAGCGCGTCCGCCAGATCGTGGACGACCGGGCGGCCCCAGCGCAGGGACACCACCGCGACCAGCGCGGCGAGTTCGTCCACGCACCGCTCGCGGGCCGCCGCGGCGTCCGCCGGATCCGCGTCCCACAGCGGGCCGCCGGCCCACAGCCGTACGAGGTGGAAGCCCGGTCCGCTGGTACCGACCGCGGTGTGCTCGCGCTGCTCGGGGAAGGGGCGGGCGCATAAGGCGTCGAGCGTGGTGAGCGCGGCGGGCGGTCCGCCGGGCGGCTCGGGTCCGGGCCGTGCGACGGGCGCGGCGCGGCGCGGTTCGTTCGTCATGCCGTCAGTAAACCGCCGGGGTCTGACAATTGGCCGGGCGCGCGGTCCGCACCGCCGCCACGGGCCCGACGGGGCTCGCCGCACACCCACTGACCGGCTACGATCCGCCAGACAGGCGAGGCGAGGAGACGGACGTTGGGTCGGCTCACCGGCGGGGACCCCTCCCTGCTGCGACGGATCAACTCCGCGGTGGTGCTGCACGCGCTGCGCGCCGCGGACTCCCCCACGCTCACCGACCTCGTCCAGGTGACGGGCCTGTCCCGGCCGACCGTCGAGGGCGTGGTCGAGGGGCTCATCGAAACCGGCCTGGTGGCCGAGGCCCCCGCCGAGGAGGGCGAGGCCCGGCGCCAGGGGCGGCCGGCCCGCAGGTTCCGCTTCCGCACCGAGGCCGGGCACCTGCTGGGCATCGAGATCGGGTCGCACCGGGTCGCGGTGCTCCTCGCCGACCTCGACGGACGGGTGCTGGACTCGGCGCACCGTGCCGTGTCGGAGAGCGCACCGGCCGACGAACGGCTGGAACGGGTCCGCGCGGTGGTGGCCGACCTGCTGCGCCGCACCGGCGTGGCCCGCAGTTCGCTGCGGGCGGTGGGCGCGGCCGGTCCGGGCATCGTGGAGGCGGACGGCACCGTGCGGCTGAGCACCGCGCTGCCCGGCTGGACCGGACTGCCGCTGGGCGACCGGCTGCGGCGCTCGTTCCGCTGTCCGGTGCTGGTGGAGAACGACGCCAACGCCGCGGCGGTGGCGGAGCACTGGCAGGGCGCGGCGACCGGTTCCGGCGACGTGGTGTTCGTCCTGGCCGGGTTGAGCCCGGGGGCCGGGGCGTTGATCGGCGGACGGCTGCACCGCGGCTTCGGCGGTGCGGCCGGCGAGATCGGCGCCCTGCACCTGCTGGGGCGCGAGGCCACGCCGGAGGCGCTGCTGTCGACGACCGGGGAACCGCTGCACCCGCTGGACGAGGCGCAGGTGGCGGCGGTGTTCGCGGCCGCCCGGGACGGGGACGCCGAGGCGCGGGAGGCGGTGGACCGCTTCATCCGGCGGCTGGTGCACGACGTCGCCGCGCTGGTGCTGGCGCTCGATCCGGAGTTGGTGGTGATCGGCGGCTGGGCGTCCGGGCTGGCGGGCGTCCTCCCGCCGCTGCGCCGGGAGTTGGCGCGCTACTGCCTGCGCCCGCCGCAGGTGGTGCTGTCGCAGCTGGGCCCGGCCGCGATCGCCACCGGTGCGCTGCGGCTGGCCCTGGACCACGTGGAGAACGAACTCTTCGCGGTGGACGGGACGTTGGCGGGGCGGCGGTGAACGGCCCGTCCCGCGTCGGACGGGCCGACGCGCACGGGCCCGCACCGGGAGCGTTCCGGTGCGGGCCCGTCCGTGGGGCTGCGGTCGTCAGCCGGCGAGCACCGGCTCCCCGGTGCGCTCCCCGAAGGTGAGCCGGCAGGTGTCGGCGCGGTAGGTGGAGACCGCGACGGCCGCGGTCCGGCCCCGGGAGACGTAGCGGGTGGTGACGACGAGCACGGGCGAGCCGGGCAGGCGGTCCAGTTGCTTGGCGTCCTCGGCGCGGGCCGAGCCCAGTTCGACGGTGCGGTCCTGGCCGTCCAGGTCGAGGGCCTGGAGGGCGCGGAGCACGGCGCGGGCGTGCGCGTCCGGGGCGAGGGCCGCCGCGTCGACGCAGTCGGGGACCGTGGCGGTCCGGACGTAGAGGAGTTCGGCGGCGACCGGTTGGCCGGCCGAGACGCGGCTGCGGCGGACCACGTGGACCGTCTCGCCGGGTGCGGACTCCAGCAGGCGGGCCACCGCGGCGGGCGCCTCGTCGGTCTCGCTGGCGGCGACCGGCTGCCAGTCGTCGCCGGCGGCGCCGGGCCAGGTGTGGCGCGCGGGATCGACCGCGACGCCGAGCCGGGGCGGGGCGACGGTGGTGCCGACGCCGCGCCGGCGGTGCAGTCTGCCTTCGAGTTCGAGCTGTTCGAGCGCCTGGCGGAGCGTGGCGCGGGCGACGCCGAACCGGGCCGCCAGGTCCCGTTCGTTGGGCAGGATCTCGCCAACCGCGAACTCGGTGTCCAACGCGTCGCTGAGCACTGTCTTGAGATGCCAGTACTTGGGCTCCGGAGCCGTTTCGAGCTGCGTGGTCCCCACCCCCAAGGCAGCGGGCCCCGGTCGGGCCCGGTGATGTGCGGCCCGCGAGCGGGCCCTAATAATGAGCGCTTCTTTATTAAAGGTTGTTGCAGTATCCCGACGATATGACCGACCCCACCCTTGGTCAAGACCAATCCCGTACCGGTTTTCGGCCGCCACCGCGGCGCCGCCCGACCGGCGCCCGCCGCCGACCGGCCGCTAGCCTCCTGGTCATGCTCGGTCTGTTGCACACCTCGCCGGTCCACGTTCCCGTCTTCGACGCGCTGCGGGACGCCGATGCCCCCGGGCTGCCCCTGCGGCACCGGGTGCGGCCGGAACTCCTGGCCGCGGCCCGGGAGTCGGGCCCGGACGGGGTCGCGGAGGAGGTCGCGGAGGCGGTCGGCGCGCTGGCGCGGGACGGGGCGCGGGCGGTGCTGTGCACCTGCTCGACGCTGGGCGACGTGGCCGAGGCGGCCGGGGCGGCGGCCGGCGTGCCGGTGCTGCGGGTGGACCGGCCGATGGCCGCCGAGGCCGTCGCCGCCGGTCCGCGCCTCGCGGTCCTCGCCACCGTGGAGAGCACCCTGGCGCCCACCACGGAGTTGATCGCCGACGAGGCCCGGCGGGCCGGGCGCCCGGCCGCGGTCCGCACCGTGCTCGTGCCGGACGCCTGGGAGCGCTTTCAGAACGGCGACCGGGAAGGCAGTCTGGCGGCGGTCGTCGCCGCGGTGCGGCGGGAGCGGGCCGCCGGCGGGATCGACGCCCTCGTGCTGGCGCAGGCGTCGATGGCGCCCGCCGTGGAACGGCTCGTCGACGAGGGGCATCCGGGGGCGGGCGTGCCGGTGCTGGCGAGCCCGCGAAGCGGCCTGCGGGCGGCGGCCGTGCTGGCGGGCCGGTGACTTCAGCCCGTCTGGTCTGACGCTACGTCATACGTCTTGTGCGGCAGTGGTGTTCAGCGTGCGGCGAGCGCTTCGGCGTTGTTCCAGTCGCGGGTGGACAGGACCAGTCGGTAGCCGTCGGGGTCCTCGACGGTGACGCCCCAGGCGTCCCAGTAGGGGTTGTGGGCGGCGACGCGGGTACCGCCGCAGCGTTCGAGGCGCGCGACGAGGTCCTCGGGGACCGGTCCGCCCACGTAGACGACGAGCAGGTCGTCCGGCGTGGGCGTCGGGTGGAGCGCGCCCGACGGGTCGTGGGTCAGTTCCAGGTGCCAGGCGGCGTCCGGCCACCCCAGCATCAGGAGGGAGTGCTCACCCGCCTGCGAGGTGTGGCGGTGCAGTTCGCGCAGGCCCAGCCCGTCGCGCCAGAAGCGGCCGGCGGCGACCAGGTCGCGGGTCGGGCGGGCGAGGCGGAGGTGTGCGGAGCCGAGGGCCGGCATCGGTGTGGCCTTCCGTGGGGGCCGCCGACGGCGGCGCGTCATCGAACCGTAGACGTCCGGGCCGGTTCCTGGCGATCGGTCATCGGTCCTGCGACTCTGGTCGCGGTCCGCGACCCGGCCGCCGCGTGTTCACCGGGAGTTCGCCCGGTCGGCATCGGGTGGCGATACCAACGGGACGTGACGAGATCGGACGCATCACGGAGGTGCGAGATGGCGCAGGGTTCCGGCGGCGGCTTCGGGCGGCGGGCACTCCTGCAGGGCGCGGCGGCGGGGTCCGCGGCACTGGCGCTGCCCGCGACGGTCGGGCTCGCGCCGGCGGCGGCAGCGCCGGCGCTGGTGCACGGCGGACGGCCGCGCGCCGACTGGGGCGTGCAGGTCGGTGACGTGACCGCGTCGTCCGGCCTGGTGTGGGCGCGGTCCGACCGGCCGGCCCGGATGGTGGTGCAGACCTCGGCCACCGAGTCGTTCCGCAACGCCCGCACCTGGCACGGGCCGTTGCTCGGGCCGGGCACGGACTTCACCGGGGTGACGGCGCTGCACGGCCTGCCGGCCGGGGAGCAGGTCCACTACCGGGTGCTGCTGGCCGACGCCGACCATCCGGAGCGCACCGGCGAGCCGGTGGCCGGGACGTTCCGCACCGCGCCCGTCCACCGCCGGGCGGACGTCCGTTTCCTGTGGTCGGGGGACCTGGCCGGGCAGGGCTGGGGCATCAACCCCGAGCACGGCGGCTACCGCGTCTACGAGGACATGCGGCGCCGGAACCCGGACTTCTTCCTGTGCAGCGGCGACAACATCTACGCCGACAACCCGATCCCGGAGCGGGTCACGCTGCCGGACGGCCGGATCTGGCGGAACGTCACGACCGAGGAGAAGGCCAAGGTCGCCGAGACGCTGGCGGAGTTCCGCGGCGCGTTCCGCTACAACCTGCTGGACGAGAACCTGCGCCGGTTCAACGCCCAGGTGCCGACCATCACCCAGTGGGACGACCACGAGGTGCACAACAACTGGTACCCGGGCCAATTGCTGGACGACGACCGGTACCGCGTCAAGGACGCCGACGTGCTCGCCGGGCGGGCGCTGCGCGCGTTCGGCGAGTACTTCCCGATCCGCACGCTGCGCCCGGACGCCGGCGGCCGGGTGTACCGCGTCCTGCGGCACGGTCCGCTGCTGGACGTCTTCGTGCTGGACATGCGCCGCTACCGCGACGCCAACTCCCCCGACCGGCAGACCGACGACCCGCAGGGCATCCTGGGTGCCGAGCAACTACGCTGGCTCAAGCGGGAGTTGTCGCGTTCGCGTGCGGTGTGGAAGGTGATCGCCTCGGACCTGCCGCTGGGGCTCGTCGTCACGGACGGCCCGGCGAACTTCGAGGCGGTGGCGCAGGGCGACCCGGGCGCGCCCCTGGGGCGGGAGCTGCAGATCGCGGAGTTGCTGCGGCACGTCAAGCACCAGCGCATCACCGGCACGCTCTGGCTGACGGCGGACGTGCACTACACCTCGGCGCAGCACTACGCGCCGGAGCGGGCGGCATTCAAGGACTTCGCACCGTTTTGGGAGTTCGTGTCCGGGCCGCTGAACGCGGGCGGCTTCCCGGCGGTGAAGTTGGACGGAACCTTCGGGCCGGAGCAGCCGTTCGTCAAGGCACCGGACCGTGCGAACGTCTCCCCGGCGGAGAGCCCGCAGTACTTCGGCGAGGTCGACATCGACGGGGGAAGCGGGGAGCTGACGGTGCGGCTGCGCCAGGAGGGCGGAGAGGTCTTGTTTACGAAAACGCTACAACCGGGACGGGTAGGACAGTAGAGGCCAATGCGTCGATTGTGTCTTTTACCCGTGCGACACAAGGTGTTGGCGACCAGGCAACACCGGTCGGCGAGGCTGGCCGCATGACTGAAGCCACCTCCGCCCGTTCGGCCCGGCACCACTCCTGGCGCCGGGACGTCGTCGAGCTCGCCGCCCTGTTCACCGCCGTGGCGGTGGCCGACGCCGCGGCCAACACCGTCGCCCACGGCCCGTCGGGGCCCGTGCTGCTGTGCGCCGCCGCGGTCGCCCTGCTGGCCACCACGGGCTTCCACGTCTGGTGGGCACGTCGGCACGGACACGCGCCACCACCGACGGACACCCCGGCTCCCGATACCGCCGCGCCGCCCGCCGCCACGACCCCCGGGACGGGGGCCCGCCAGAGCGCGCTGTGGCGGATGCGGACCACGGTCCGGGACGAGCCGGGCAGCCTCGCCGCGCTGTGCACGGCACTGTCCGCGCTGGGCGTCGACATCCTCAGCCTCCAGACCCACCCGCTGTCCGAGGGGACCGTCGACGAGTTCCTGCTGCGCGCGCCGGCCGGCCTGGCGCCCGCGGAGCTGACCCGCGCGGTCGCCGGCGCGGGCGGCGCGCACAGCTGGCTGGAGCGGGCCGACGCCCACGACCTGGTCGACGCGCCGACCCGGATGCTGGGCCTGGCCACCCGCACCGCCCTCGACTCCGCCGAACTCCCGCTCGCACTGCGGCAGTTGCTGGGTCGCTGCACCATCCACTCGGTGCCCGCACGGTCGCTGACCGGCCAGCCGCTGGCCGACGAGGTGCCCGCCGAGGGCGTGCTGGAGGAGCACACCATGACGTTCCGGGACCCGTCCGGGGGCTCGCTCACCATCGAAAGGCCGCAGTTGCCGTTCACCCCCACCGAGTTCGCCCGGGTGCGCGCACTGGTCGAGCTGGACACCCGGCTCGGCCAGCGCGTCCCACCGCGGCGCGAGGTGCTCACGCTGCCCGAGGGCAACGCGATCACCGTCCGCCGCGCCGGCACCGACGACCTGGCCGCCGCCCGCGCGATGCACGAGCGCTGCTCGGCGCGGACGTTGGCGCAGCGCTACCACGGCCCGGTCGGGGACGCCGACCGCTACCTCGGGCACCTGCTCAGCCCGCGCTTCGGCCGCACCCTGGCGGTGGAGACCGCCTCCGGGCGGCTGGTGGCCCTGGGCCACCTGCTGTGGGACGGCGACGAGACCGAGGTGGCGCTGCTGGTCGAGGACGCCTGGCAGCAGCGCGGCATCGGCGCGGAGTTGCTGCGGCGACTGGTCGCGATGGCCGCCGAGACCGGCTGCGAGAGCGTCTACGCCATCACCCAGGCGTCCAACACCGGCATGGTGACGGCGATGCGCGGCCTGGGGCTGCCGCTCGACTACCAGATCGAGGAGGGCACCCTGGTGATCACGGCGCGCCCGTCGGGCGTGCCGGCCCACCGCGAGGACCGCACGGCGCTCCGCCTCCGGGACGGCTCCCGGCACGGCTGAGGGCCCGCCCCGCCCGGCGCCGGTGCCCGAAGCGCGGCGCCGGGCACCGGACGCGACAGTAACGTCCGTCGGAATGATGGTGACGCGGCGGCCCCATCCGTACGAGGATGGCCCGCATGTCCAACACCACTACTCCCGCGGGCGGTCCGCTGCCCCGCCAGGTCGCCGACGCCTACGTCGACGCCCTCGTCGAACTGGACCCGATCACCGGCACGTTCCTCGGCGTCGCCGAGAGCTCCGGCAAGCTCCCCGACCTCTCCCCCACAGGCCAGGAAGCGGTGGCGCAGCTCGCCCGCACGACCCTGGAGCAGCTGACCGAGGCCGAGGCCCGGCCGGGCGCGGACAGCCCCGCCGAGCAGGTCTGCGCCCGGCTGCTGCGCGAACGGCTGACCGCGGAGCTCGCGGTGCACGAGGCCGGCGAGGGCCTGCGCGCGGTGAGCAACATCGGCTCGCCGCTGCACGCCGTCCGGGAAGCCTTCACCCTCACCCCGGCCGACACCGAGGACGACTGGTCCGCCCTCGCCCAGCGGCTGCGCGCCGTACCGGGCGCGCTGACCGGCTACCGCGCCGCCCTCCAGGCCGGCCTGGACCGGCAGCTCCCCGGCGGCCCGCTCCAGGTCGCCACCGTCATCGGGCAGCTGGGCGAGTGGATCGGCACCGACCGCAGCTGGTTCGCCGACTTTACCGCCCCCGGACCGGCCTCGCTGCGCGCCGAGTTGGACGAGGCGGCCGCCGTCGCCACCGGCGCCCTGGGGGAGCTGCGCGACTGGCTCCGGGACGTCTACGCACCGGCGGTCGAGGGCGCACCGGACGTGGTGGGCCGCGAGCGGTACGCCCGGCTCGCGCGCTACTACAACGGTGCCGACCTCGACCCGGAGGAGGCGTACGCGTACGGCTGGTCCGAGTTCCACCGGCTGCTCGCCGAGATGGAGGCCGAGGCCGAGAAGGTGCTGCCCGGCGCCAAGACGCCGTGGGAGGCGCTGGCCTGGTGCGACGAGCACGGCGAGGCCGTCGAGGGCGTCGAGGAGACCCGGCAGTGGCTCCAGTCGCTGATGGACGAGGCCATCGACACCCTGGACGGCACCCACTTCGACCTCGCCGAGCGGATCCGCCGGGTGGAGTCCAAGATCGCCCCGCCGGGCAGCGCCGCGGCGCCGTACTACACCCAGCCGTCGCTGGACTTCGCCCGGCCCGGCCGGACCTGGCTGCCCACGATGGGCGCGACCCGCTTCCCGGCGTACGACCTGGTGTCCACCTGGTACCACGAGGGAGTGCCCGGTCATCACCTCCAGCTGGCGCAGTGGGTGCACGTCGCCGACCGGCTCTCGCGCTACCAGACGACCGTGGGCATGGTCAGCGCCAACGTCGAGGGCTGGGCGCTGTACGCCGAGCGCCTCATGGACGAGCTGGGCTTCCTGTCCAGCGCGGAGCGGCGGCTGGGCTACCTGGACGCCCAGATGATGCGGGCGGTCCGCGTCATCATCGACATCGGCATGCACCTGGAGCTGGAGATCCCGGCCGACTCCCCGTTCCACCCGGGCGAGCGCTGGACGCCGCAGCTGGCGCACGCGTTCTTCGCGCAGCACAGCAGCCGCCCGGCCGACTTCGTCGAGAGCGAGATCATCCGCTACCAGGGCATCCCCGGCCAGGCGATCGGCTACAAGCTGGGCGAGCGCGTGTGGTTGCAGGGCCGGGACGCGGCCCGGGCCCGGCACGGCGCGGACTTCGACCTGAAGGCGTGGCACATGGCGGCGCTGTCCCAGGGCTCGCTCGGCCTGGACGACCTGCTGACGGAGCTCTCGGCGCTCTGACGGCAGCGTCCCGGGCCCGCCCCGCCCCGGCGGCGGACCCGGGACGCCGCGGCCGGCGCGCGCCGCCGGCCGCGGGGGCCGGTCCCGGCGGCCGCCCCGGCGCTCGGCCGGCACAAGCCGGAACCCCCGGGCCCTTGCTCCGCCGGCGTTCCCCCTGCTAGACAGCGGGGATGACCGGATACTCCCCCGATGACGCCGACCGGCGCATCCTCGATGTCCTCCAGCACGACGGGCGGGTGGGCAACGCCGAGCTGGCGCGGTCGGTGAACCTCTCGCCGAGCACGGTGGCCGCGCGGGTGCGGCGCCTGGAGGAGTCCGGAGTGATCTCCGGGTACGCGGCGGTGATCGACCCGGAGCGGGTCGGGCTGCCGGTGCTGGCGTTCGTCCGGCTGCGGCAGACCGGCGGGACCGGCCAGCCGTTCCGGGACCTGCTCGCGGACACCCCGGAGATCCTGGAGGCGCACCACGTCACGGGCGAGAACGCCCTCTTCCTCAAGGTCGCGGCCCGGTCGATGAAGCACCTGGAGGAGGTGTCGGGCCGGATCGGCGCCCTGGGCGAGGTCGCCACCAGCGTGGTGTACTCCTCCCCGCTCCCCCGGCGCCCGGTCAGCACCTGACGCCGTACGACGGGCCGGGCGGTCAGCCCCCGGCCGGTACCCGGTGCCGGACGCTGGATCCGGCGCGGTCCTTGACGACCTCCAGTTGGGCGGGGATGCGGGTCTTGAGGTCGGCGACGTGGCTGACGATGCCGACGCTGCGGTCGCGTTCGCGCAGGCCGTCGAGGACGTCGAGGACCTCGTCGAGGGTCTGCTCGTCGAGGCTGCCGAAGCCCTCGTCGATGAAGAGGGTGTCCAGTGGGGTGCCGCCCGCCTCGTCGGTGACGACGTCGGCGAGGCCGAGCGCCAGGGCGAGCGAGGCGAAGAACGTCTCGCCGCCGGAGAGGCTGGCGGTGTCCCGTTCCTGCCCGGTCCAGGCGTCGACGACGTGCAGGCCGAGGCCGGAGCGGCGGGCGCCGCCGGCGCGTTCGTCGGAGTGGACCAGGGTGTAGCGGCCGGCGGACATCCGGTGCAGCCGGGCGGTGGCGGCGGCCGCGACCTGTTCCAGGCGGGCGGCGAGCACGTAGGACTCCAACCGCATCCGGCGGGCGTTCTCGGCGGAGGTGCCGGCGGTGAGCGTGGCGAGGCGGGCGATCCGGTCGTAGGCGGCGCGCAGCGGGGCCAGTTCGCGGGCGTCGGCCGCGGCGTCCGCGGAGAGCCGGTCGAGGGCGGCGCAGCGGTCCCGGGCGGCCGCGAGGGCCGTGGTGGCCGTGCGCAGGCGGGCGGCAGCGGCCTGGTGGGCGGCGCGGGCGGCGTCCGGGTCGGCGGCCGGGAGGGCCGCGGCGGCGCGGAGTTCGGGGTGGTCGAGTTCCGCGGCGACGGCGGCGGCCTCGGCCTGCCAGGCGTCCTGACGCTGTTGCAGGGCACGCCGTTCGACGTCGGGGAGCAGCGCGTCGACGGCGTCCCGCGGGGTGGCGAAGCCGGCGCGGTGGGCGGCGGCGGTGAGCCCGGCGTCGGCCTCCGTCAGGCGTGCGGCGCAGGCCGCGGCGGTGCGGGACGCCTCGGCGGCGGCGGCGAGCAGGGTGACCTGCCGCTCCAGTCGGGCCGCCCGGTCGGCGACGCTGGCGCAGTCGGCGCGGGCGTCGGCGAGTTCGGCGTCGAGCGCGGCCCGTTCGCGGTCCAGGGCCTCGCGGTGGGAGGTGCGGGCGGCGGCCCGGCGCTCGGCCCGCTGCTGGTCGTCGCGGCGGCGCTCGTACTCGCGCTCGGCGCGGGCCAGCGCCTCGCGGGCGGCGTGCAGGTGGGCGCCGGCGGCGTGCGCGCGGGCCGTCTCCTGTGTCACGCGCTCGACCTGCTCGGCGAGTTCGGCGGTGGGGGTGTCGCCGGCCGCGGCGGTGGCGGCGGCCCGGGCCTCCTTGACGGCCTGGCGGCGGTCCTCGGCCTGCTGGCGGGCGTCCTCGGCGCGACGGTGGTCGGCCTGCGCGGCCTCCTCGGCCGCCCGGTCGACGTGGCCGGCGCCGGGGCGGGCCGGCTCCGGGTGGCTGACCGACCCGCACACCGCGCAGGCTTGACCGTCCGTCAGACTGGCGGCGAGTTCGGCGGCGATGCCGCGCAGCCGCCGGTCCTTGAGGTCGAGCCAGTGTTCGCGGGCGGTGGCCGCGCGCTCCCGGGCGGCCAGCACCTGCCGTTCGGCGGTGGCGAGTTCGGTGGCGAGCCGGTCGCGGCGGCGGGCGGCGGCGAGCCGTTCGGTGGCCGACTCGCGCTGTGCGGCGAGCTGTTCGGCGCGCTGGGCGGCTTCCTGGGCGGCGTCGATACGGCGCTGGTGGGCGGCGCGGGCGGTGTCCCAGTCGGCCAGCCACTCCGTGGCGTCCAGCAGCGTCTGCTCGTCGGCGCGGGCCTCCCGGTCGAGGTCGGCGCGTTCCCGGGTGAGGTCGGCGGCCCGCCGTTCGGTGCGCCGGGCCGCCGCGAGGGAGCCGAGCGTGGTCCGCACCTCCCGCTCCTGCGCGGCGAGTTGAGCGCCGTCGGCGTCCGCGAGAGAGGGCGGCAGCGGGGCACGGTGGTGTCGTTCGGCGTCCTGGGCGGCGGTCAGTTCGCGCCGGGCCGCATCGCGGAGGGCGAGGGCGGGCGCGACCTCGGCGGCGGCCGCGGCCCGCGTCAGCCGCGCACGGGTCCGGTCGCGTTCGTCGCCGGCGGCGGCGAGCCGGTCGGCGCGCGACTGGGCGTCGGCGTGCCGGCGTTGCCGACGGTCCTGCTCGCGGACCTCCTCCAGGTGCCCGGCCGCCGCGCGCTCGGCCGTTTCCGCCGCGGCCACGGCGGCTCGGGCGCCCGTCAGGCGTTCGCGGGCGGCGACCCGGGCGACGGCGGCCCGGGACAGCACCGCGTCGGCGAAACCGGGCTCGCCGGGACCGGGGGCGGCGTCGGCGGCCCCGTCGGCGGGGCGGGCCGGGGCGGCGGCCCGGGCGGCGCGGCCGGTGGGGCCGGCCTGGGCGGGCACCGCGGCCCGGACGGCCGGTGCGGGAACGGACGGGTCGGCCAGGTCCGGGAGGTCCCCGGCGGCCTGCGCGATCCGGTGGGCCAGCGCGAGCAGCCGCTCGTCGCCGGCCGCGACCCGGTCGGCGGCGGACCGGCGGCGGGTGGTGAGCTGGTCCTCCAACGCGGCGAACCGCCGGGTGTCGAAGAGCCGGCCGAGGAGTCGGGCCCGGGCCTCCGCGTCGGCCCGCAGGAAACGCGCGAAGTCGCCCTGCGGCAACAGCACCACCTGGCAGAACTGCTCCTTGCTCATCCCGAGCAGCTGCCCGACCTCCTCGCCGATCTCCTGGTGGGAGCGGCTGAGCGCGCGCCACGCACCGCCGGCCGGGTCGCCGTCAGCGGCGGGGGCGAACTCCCGCAGCCGGCTCTGCGGCTTCTCCTTCGTCGTCCCGGTCCCGCGCTTCTTGGGGCGGGGCTGCTCCGGAAGTCGGGTGATTTCCAACCGGCGCCCGGCGACGGTGAGTTCGAGGACGACCTCGGTGGGAACCTGCGGGTCCGCGAGGTCGCTGCGGAGCGCCTGGCCGCTCTGCCGCGCACCGGGCACCGACCCGTAGAGCGCGAAGCAGACCGCGTCCAGGACGGAGGTCTTGCCGGCCCCGGTCGGGCCGTGCAGCAGGAACAGGCCGTCTCGCGCCAACCGGTCGAAGTCGACGGTGTGGCTGCCGGCGAACGGGCCGAACGCGGTCACGGTCAGACGGTGCAGTCTCATGGCGCCACCTCCGCGGCCAGGTCGGTGATCCGCACCTCGTCGAGGGCCGAGCGCAGTTCGGCCCGCTCGGCGTCGTCGGCAGCGCGGCCGGAGCGGACGTGCGCGACGAAGTCCTCGGCGATCTCCTGGTCGCTGCGGCCGCGCAGCCGCTGGGCGTACGAGGCCGAGGGACGGTCCGGGGCCTCGTCCGGGTCGAAGACCAGGCTGAGGGTGTGCGGGAAGCGCTTGCTGAGCCGGGCCATCGGCTCGGCCGGGCGGGAGCCGTCGGTGAGCGTGGCCTCGATCCAGGAGTCCTCGTGCCGGGCCAGCTCGGGGTCGTCGAGCAGGTGCGCGAGCGGGCCCCGGATCCGGGCCAGCGGGCGCGGCACCGGGCAGTCCACCCGCTCGGCCCGCACCGCGCCGTCCGCGTCGAGGTCGACCAGCCAGGACGACTTGCGGTGGGTGGCCTCGGAGAAGGAGTACGCCAGCGGAGAGCCCGAGTAGCGGACCCGCTCGGTGAGGGTCTGGCAGCCGTGCAGATGGCCGAGGGCCGCGTAGTCGACGCCGGCGAAGACCGTGGCGGGCACGGAGGCGGCACCGCCGACGGTGATGTCCCGCTCGCTGTCGCTGGGGGTCCCGCCGGTGACGAAGGCGTGCGCCAGCACCACCGAGCGGGTACCGGCGGGCCGGGTGGCGAGGTCCGCGCGGACCCGGTCCATGGCCGCGCCGAGCACCGCGGCGTGATCGGCGCGCGCGGCCCCCAGGGTGGCGCGCACCATCGCCGGTTCGAGGTAGGGCAGCCCGTAGAAGGCGACCGGCCCGTGCGTGTCCTCCAGGAGGACGGGGGTGTCGCAGGCGGCCGGGTCGGTGTGCAGGTGGATGCCGGCCCGCCGCATCAGCCCGGAGCCGACGCCGAGCCGGCGCGCGGAGTCGTGGTTCCCGGAGATCATCACGGTGGGCACGTCCAGCTCGGCCAACCGGTGCAGGGCCTCGTCGAAGAGCTCGACGGCGGCCAGCGGGGGCACCGCCCGGTCGTAGACGTCGCCGGCGACCAGCACCGCGTCGACGTCCCGGGTGCGGACGGTCTCGACGAGGTGGTCGAGGAACGTCCGCTGGGCGGCGAGCAGGTTCACGCGGTGAAAGGACCGGCCGAGGTGCCAGTCGGAGGTGTGCAGAAATCTCACGACATCGCTCCGACCTGCATGTTCTCCCTCTCCAACGGCTTCACCCCAGCACCGGGTCAGCACGAGTCTACGAGTCACCACGGGGCACGTGGTGCGGGGCGAGCATCCCGGCGCCGACGCACTCGACCACCTCGCGCCTCCCCTTTCCGGGGCCAGGGCCCGGTCATGGGCGTCGGCCCCGGAAAGGGGAGCCGGTGGAAGGGTCCGTCCGGTGATCCGCTACCGGCGCCGGGTGCGCGCCTCGATCCGGTGGTCGAAGGCGGCGGCGCGGACGCTGCGGAGCGCCGCGACCGAAGCCACCGCGACCACCGCGCCGCCGGTCGCAACGGCTGGCGGACCATGGTCGAAGTGGCTGTTGTCGAGGCTTACTTGGTGGTGCACAGGGTGTTCCGCCATGGGATGAGTTGATCCGCGCGGTTGGTGATGATGCCGTCGACGCCCCACGTCGTGGCGGCTCGCCAATCGCTGTCGCGGTCGACCGTCCATACGAAGACTTCGATTCCGGCGGACTGGAGCCGGTCGACCGCTGCCGGCGAGACGGAGAGCCCCTTGAAGCTCACGGCATACGCGCTGAGTGAGAACTTCCGGGCGGTGGCCACGGGGTCCGCATCGAGGTTGTCCCGCAGCAATGCGATCTTGGTCCTGTACCGGGAGGCTCCGGCGTGGCGCACCACGTCTTCGTCGAATGACTGGGCCATCGTGCGCCGGGTCAGTCCGGCTTCGGAGACCAGTCTGAGTGCGTGGTCGACGGACGCCGGGGTCTGGGTTCCCTTGATTTCCAGCAGGAGACGGGTCGACCTGCCCTTGAGCAGCGTCAGCACTTCTTCCAGGGTGGGCACGCGTCCCCCACCCTTGACGGTGAGCCTGGCGATCTCTTCTGCACTGAGTTGGTCGATGCGGCCCTTGCCGTTGGTCATCCGGTCCACGGTCGCGTCGTGCATGATGACGGGCTGTCCGTCCTTGGTGAACTGGACATCGGTCTCGATCCAGTCCGCCCCGCGGTCGATCGCCTTCTGGAGTGAGGCAAGCGTGTTTTCCGGGGCGAGTTTCGGCGCGCCACGGTGTCCGACGACGGAACTCCGGGGGCAGTCGAAAGGAGAACTCCGGTCAGAGATGCGGATGTTGTCGATGGTTCCCGAAAAGTGTTCCTGCCAGATTCCTCGGTAGCGGAGGCGGCCGATCTGAAGGCCGCCTCGGGCCTGCCACGGCGTGGTGAAGGCAGCGGGCGTCTGGGCCTTGCCGTTGACGAACAGTTGGATCGTCTCGGCGGTGTCGTCGTACACACCGGTCAGCTCCGTCCACACACCCACCTGCGCGGCTTCGGCGCTGCTGGAGCGGGCGACGGCGGTGGCATCGGTGTCGCTGGCATGGCGGTTGAACACCCACGTGTCGAGGTCTTTGGAGTAGGAGAGCTGGAATCCGCTGGCACGATCACCGGCCTGCGACAGGAACGTGTGGCTGCGGGCCTTGTTGTCGAGCTTTACCCATACGGATACGGAGAAGGATGTGGTGGTGTCCACCACGGGTCCTGCGGTCGCCGCGTAGGCAGAGGTACCGTTGAGCTTCAGGGCCGTGTTGAATTTGCCGGCAGCTCCCAGTTCGGCACCGCCGGCCAGCTCGGCAACAGCCCCTCCTGTTGCACCACCCGACACACGTCCCGTCCCCGCAGTCTCATCCAGGGGGAAATTCGCCTTCTCGACCATCGGGGGGAGATCGACGTCGAGGGCTTGCGCGTCAGTCGAAGGTCCGACCATGCCACAGGACGTGAGTGTCCAGAGGGTCACTGACAGCGCCGATATCGAAATCAACGACAGCTTGACCCTGCTCGGCATTTTCATTTCAAATCCTCATTGAATGCACGTGAAAGCGCGCAGAAAAATGTTCTCGCGCTGGTGAGGATCGGGGTCTGCACCGACAGAGCAGGCCACAGCAGAACCCGAAGAGGGATGCGGTGCGTCAGCCGCTACTTCTTGACGCGGAAGCCTTCGTTGGCGATGTTCTCGGCCCCGACGGTCCGACCCCGAAGGCGGAGGCCGTCGATGGTCCCGGCGAAGTGTTCCTGCCAGGCGCCTTTGTGGAACAGGCGGCCGATCTGGAGGGCGCCGGGGGCCTGCCACGGTGTGGTGGAGGCGGCGACTGTTCGGGCCTTGCCGTCGACGAACTGCTGGCTCGTCTCGGCGGCGTCGTCGTACACACCGGTCGGCCCCGTGCACCCGCCGGCCCGCGCGGCGTCGACGCCGCTGGAGCGAGCAACGGCGGTGGTGTCGGTAGCGCGAACGCGGCGGCTTCGTATCTGCACCAGGTCGTTGTCTGCGGTGCAGTCGGTCAGCGTGATGTCGGCGTCTCCGGAGAGTAGCTTCAGCCCGTTTTCGGCCAACAGCTCGTCTCGATCCGGGTACGCATGTTCCTCTACGAGGGACCCGAGGTCCTCATCGGCGGCCTGTGCGGTGCCGGCCAATGGCCCGCCGTGCCAAACGGTTACCGCGGCTGATGCCGCCGACGCCACGGTAACCGGCCGTCTTAACTTGACCTGCGATCTCATGCGCAACCCCCCACCATTCAGGCATGCCGCGCACCAAAAGGGTTCGGGCATGCTGTGGTTGGGCGCACGTCACGGTCGAACCGCTGATTCCCCCCACCGCGACCCGTAACGCCCTGGCGCGCACATTTCGTGCATGCTGGCCTACGGTTCAACAACTTGTCAAGGGAAGTCAAAGCGGACGCCTACAGGGCGCATCGCACCCCGCCGCCGCCCCCTGCCTACCGGGATCAGGTGCGTCCCGCGGCCAGGTCCATCAGTCGGGACAGGACCCGGTCGCCGGAGGCGGCGAGGCCGTCGTGCTCCCACTCGTTGGTGACCCAGACCCGGGCGCCGCCGATCTTCCCGGCGGTGTCCAGGGACAGGCCGGCGTCCACGTACATGTCGTCGTGGTAGACGGCGGCGGCGAGCGGGACGGTGTTGGCGGCCAGGCGGTCGGGGTCGTACAGCGCGGGCCAGTCGGTGCGCCGGGCGAGCAGGTCGGCGGCGTCCGCGAAGGGCCGCAGGCCGTGGACGTCCGCGAACATCCAGGGGTAGATCATCTCGCCGGTGAGCAGCAGCGGGTCGGCGTCCTCGGTGAATTCCGGGAGGGCGGCGTGGGTGCGGGCCGCCGCCCAGCCGGTGGGCCCGGCGCCCTGGCCGTAGACGGATTCCTGGAGGACGGCGTAGAGCGGGTTGTCGGTGAAGCCGGTGAGGGCCGTCACCTGGTGGCGGAAGGTGTCGGTCAACTCGCCGTCGTCGTCCAGCGCTTCGTCGAGGAGCCAGTGCAGGCGCTCGAAGCCGTCCCCGGTGCCGAGGACGATGCCGAGGGTGCGCAGCCGGCGGACGGTGAGCCGGTCCCCGTCGGGCAGCCGGATGTCATGGGCGGCGAGGAGGTCGGCCACCCGGCGGAGGCGGTGGGCGTCGTCCGGGTAGCGGGCGTAGTAGGCGTGCACCCGGTCGCGGACCCGGGGGAAGGTCCGTGCGTAGACGTCGTCCGCGGTGGCGGCCAGGCCCGGCAGTCCGCCGGCGACGTAGCACGCCCGGAGCCCTTCGGGGGCGCGGGAGAGGTAGGTCAGGGTGACGAAGCCGCCGTAGCTCTGGCCGAGGGTCTCCCAGGGCTGTCCGCCGCACAGTGCGCGGCGGATCAGTTCGGCGTCGGCGACGATCGCGTCCGCCCGGAAGTGCGCGAGGTGGGCGGCGAGTCGGGCCGGGTCGGGGAAGCGGGCGGCGGCCCGGGCGGTCAGGGGCGTGGACCGGCCGGTGCCACGCTGGTCGAGGAGGAGGACGCGGTGCGTCTTCAGGGCGTGCGCCAACCAGCCGGGCGAGGTGCGGTACGGGCGGGGAGACTTGCCGCCCGGGCCGCCCTGGAGGTACAGCAACCAGGGCAGGTCCTCGTGGGCGCGGGACGGGTCGACGACCTCGCGGGCGAAGACCCGGAGGGTTTCGCCGTCGGGCGCGGTGTGGTCGAGCGGGACCGTGAAGACGTGGTCGGCGGTGGCGTACGCGGGGTTCATGGCTGCTTTCCGTGGGAGCGGGCCGTCGGGGCGTGGTGGTGCGGTGGTGGTGGCGGGTGCGGCGGCCGTGCACCGGTGCCGCGAGGGGCGTGCGGGTCGCGGTGTGCCGGTCGGGGTCGCGCGCGGTGACGTGCCCGGGCCGCGGAGTTGCCTTGGTGCCGTCCCCGTGGCCGAGCGGCTCATCAGCGTACGGCGTCAGGGCGGGGCGCGCCGCGGGTGTGCCGGCCAACCAGGGAGCGGGCCGAGGGAGTTGGGATGCCGGCAGCCGCTGAGCGGTGCGCGTTCCCGTCGTCCGCGGGACGGGCCGTCGGCGTGCCCTCCGGTCCGCGTGCGCGGGCCGCGTACGGGTTCCCGCTCCCCGCCGGGAGGCCGTGCGCCGCCGCCCCGCCCCGCGCCGCCCGGGCCGCGGCGGCCGGTCCGACGGAGACTGGAAGTGCGGCGCACCGCCGGCCGCGGTGTCCGGCGGCGAGCCGGCCGGGAGCGAGGTGAGGTCATGCAGGACGTGATCACCGTGGGCGTCGACGGGACGCCCGAGGCGACGGCCGCCGTGGTGTGGGCGGCGCGCGAGGCGGAGCTGCGGCGGGCCCGGCTGCGGCTGCTGCACGCCTGGGTGCTGCTGGCGCCCGAACCGGAGCCCGGGCCGGCCGAGGCGGACGACCAGAACTACTGGCCGCACCGGATCATCGGCGACGCCCGGGAGGCCGTCCGGGATCGTCACCCGGACCTGCCGGTCGATGAGGCCCTGGTCGCCGACGACCCGCTGGCCGCCCTCAAGGAGGCGGCCGACCGCTCGACGCTGCTGGTCCTGGGCTCGCGGGACCTGGGGACGCTGGCGCGGTACGTGATGGGCGAGATCGGGCTCCAGGTGGTGGCGCACACCCGCACCCCCACGGTCCTCGTCCGGGCCCGGCCGGGCGCCGCGGCACCGGCGCCGGACGCACCGGTGACCGCCGGGCTGAGCCTGCACGAGCCGTGCGAGGCGCTGTTGGCGTTCGCGTTCGAGAGCGCCGCCCGGCGGGGCGCGCCGCTGCGGATCGTGCACGGCCGGCACCTGCCCTCGTACGCGTACAACCGGGGCGGCGGGGTCGAGCCGGTCGCCGCGCAGCAGGCGGCCGCGGACGCCCGGCAGGAGCTGGCCGCCGCGCTGCTGCCGTGGCGGGAGAAGTTCCCCGACGTCCGGCTGGACGCGCGGGTGGAGCAGGAGAGCCCGGCGCAGGCGGTGCTGCGGGACGCCGCGGACGCCGCGCTGCTGGTCGTCGGCCGCCGGCACAAGCTGCACTTCCCGGCGCCCAAGATCGGTCACGTGGTCCAGGCCGCGGTGCACCACGCGCCGTGCCCGGTCGCGATCGTGCCGCACGAGTAGCCGCCCCGGACCCACCCGCGGCGGGCGCCCCGGCCGGTACGGACAGGCGCCCCGGTCGGTTTCTCCGAACAATGGGTGGCAGGGCCCACGGACGACGCGCGTGCGGTGGCGCGGTCCCACGCGGCCCCCGAGGACACCGCGGAGGTGAGCCATGGCGAAGACCACGGAGTGGCCGGTCCGGCTGATCCTCGTCGAGGAGGACGGCACGACCCGGGCGCGGGTGGAGCTGGACACCGGCACCCAGGAGCTCACCGGGCACGGCCGGGCCCGGTGCAGTCCCGGGGACCAGGACGTCCCGGTGATCGGGGACGAGCTGGCCGCCGGCCGGGCGATGAAGGACCTCGCCGGGCAGCTGATCCGGCTGGCCGACCACGACCTGGCGGGCGTCGGCGCCGCGCCGCCGGGGCACGAGCGGCGCACCGTCTACGGCTGGACGAACGAGCCGGCCTGAGACCGCCACGGACCGGGCCACGGGGCCGTGCACGGCCCCGGTCCGCCGACCCGGCCCGGGAAGGAGCCGGCGATGCCGGATGCGACGACGGCCGGTCCGACCACGACCGACCTCTACGAAGTGACCATGGCCCTGTCGTACCTGCGCGAGGGCATGACCCGGCCGGCCACCTTCAGCTGCTTCGTCCGGGAGCTGCCCGCGGACCGGGGGTTCCTGGTCGCCGCCGGGGTGGAGGCGGTGCTCGACTTCCTCGCCCGCTTCCGGATCGGGCCCGAGGACGTGGAGGTGTTCGCGGAGGCGATGCACCGGCCCACCACGGACCTGGCACCGCTGCTGGGGCTGCGCTTCGCCGGCGAGGTCCGGGCGGTGCCGGAGGGCCGGGTGGTGCTGGCCGGCGAACCGCTGCTGGAGATCACCGCGCCGCTGCCCCAGGCACAGCTGGTGGAGTCCTACGTGCTGAACCAGCTCAGCCACCAGACCGCGATCGCCGCCAAGTGCACGCGCTGCGTCCTGGCGGCCCGCGGCCGGCCGGTGGTGGACTTCTCGCTGCGCCGCGCGCACGGGGTGGAGGCGGGCCTGCGGACCGCGCGGCTGGCGGCGATGGCCGGTTTCGCGGGGACCAGCAACGTGGCGGCGGCGCACGCCGAGCGGCTGCCGGCGGTCGGCACCATGGCGCACTCCTACGTCGAGGCGTTCGAGGACGAGGAGGCCGCGTTCAGCGCCTTCGCGCGGGCCCACCCGGGCCCGGTGACGTTCCTGGTGGACACCTACGACGTCGATTCCGGGGTGGCGGCGGCGGCCCGGGTGCTGCACGCCCTGCAGCGCACCGAGGGGGCCGCGATCCGGCTGGACAGCGGTGACCTGGCGGAACTGGCGATGCGGGCCCGGGCGATGCTGGACCGCGCGGAGCTGCCGGGCGTGCGGATCGTGGCCAGCGGCGGACTGGACGAGTTCTCGGTGGACGACCTGGTGCGGGCCGGGGCGCCCATCGACGTGTTCGCGGTGGGCACCCGGGTCGGGGTCAGCTCCGACGCGCCGTACCTCGATTCGGCGTACAAGCTCGTGGTGTACGACGGGCGGCCGGTGATGAAGCTGTCGACGGCGAAGGCCACCGCGCCGGGCCGCAAGCAGGTGTTCCGGCACCCGGGCTGCCGCGACGTGATCGGGCTGGCCGAGGAGCCGGCGCCGGTCGGCAGCGTGCCGCTGCTGGAGACGCTGATGCGCAACGGGCTGCGCTGTGCGCCGCGGACCCCGCTGGCGGACGCCCGGGCCCGGCTGACGGCGGACCTCGCGGAGCTGCCGGCGCCGGCCCGGGCCATCCGGGCGCCGGTCGCGGTGCGGCCGTCGGTCTCCGCGCCGCTGGCCGCCCTGTCGCAGCTCGTGCAGCGGCGGATCGAGCGGGCGGTACTGGCCCCGTACGACCACTTCGCCTGAGGACTCCGGCCCGGTGGGCGGTGCGGGCTCAGCGGCGCGGGACCACCGCGACCGGACAGGCCGCGTGGTGCAGTGCGGCGTGCCCGACCCGGCCGAGTTGCAGTCCGAAGTAGCCGTGCCGGTGGCGGGCCCCGAGCACCAGCAGGTCGGCGGCGGCGGACCGCCGCACCAGCACCGTGTGCGCCGGCCCCTCCACGGTGGTGCGCCGCACGGGCACGCTGGGGTGCGCCTCGGCCTCCGCCGCCACCGCCGCGTCGACCAGTGCGGACGCCCGCTGCTCGGGGCCGGCGCAGGGCTCGGTGCGGTCGGCGGTCTCGTGGGCGGGGGACCGCCAGGCCCGGACCGCGTCGAGGACGCAGCCGCGGGCCTCCGCCTCCCGGAAGGCGAACCGGACGGCCGGTGAGCCCGGCGCGGTGTCGCCGACGCCGAGGAGCACCCGGTCGTGGCGGCTCTCCAGGCCGGCCTTGTCGCCGCGGACCACCACCACGGGGTGCCGGGCGCGGGCCGCCACCGACAGGCTGACCGACCCCAGCAGCAGGTCGGCGAACTCCCCGCGCCCCTTGCAGCCGAGGACCACCGCCGTGGCGTAGGGCGCCTCGCGCAGCAGCGCGGTGACCGCGTCGTCGGCCAGCACCTGGACCGATACCTCGACCTCGGGGTTGCGGCGGGCCACCCGGTCGGCGGCGGCGGCGACGACCCGGTCGGCCATCGCCTGCTCGGCGGGGGCGCTGTCCTGCGGAGCCACCCCTTCGTACCACTCCCACCGCGAGGCGTGGACCAGGCGCAGCGGCAGTCCGTGGCGGGCCGCCTCGTCCACCGCCCAGTCCAGGGCGCGCATCCCGGCGTCCGATCCGTCCACGCCCACGACCAGGGGGAGTTCCATCGTCCCCACCGCCTTCCGTCGCTCGGGCCGCGGCCGGGCCCGGGCGGAGCGCGCGGCCGGCGGTGCGGGGCCGGGCCGCGGCGTCCGTCGGCGCCCGACGGCCCCCTTCCATCGTGGGCTCCGGCCCCGCGGCACGCCAGGGCCGGGCGGGCGGTCACGAGCGGCCCGGGCCGGGATGTCGTGGTGCCATGGAGGGACGAGCCCGCGGGAGGAACGCTGGAGGCACCCGTCATGTCCGCCGCCCCACCACTGGCCGCGTGCCTGCGCCCGGTGCGGGCCGTGGTCTTCGACACCGACGGTGTGCTCCTGGACTCCGCGGGGCTGCACGCCGCGGCCTGGCAGCAGGCGTTCGACGCCTGCCTGGCGGCCGCGGGCGAGGCGCGGCCCTTCGATCCGGTGGCCGACTACCTCCGCCACGTGGACGGCCGGTCCCGGCTGGACGGCGCCGCCGCGTTCCTGGCCTCCCGGGGGCTGGCGCTGCCGCCCGGCGCCCCCGACGACCCGCCGGGCACCGGCACGGTGGCGGCGGTCGCGGCCCGCAAGGAGCAGGCGTTCACCGCGCTGCTGCGCGAGGGCGGGGCGGCCCCCTGGCCGGGCAGCGTCCGCCTGCTGCACGCCCTGCGCGCGGCGGGCGTGCCGTGCGCGGCGGTGTCCGCGTCCCGGCACGCCACCGAGCTGCTGTCCGGGGCGGGGCTGCTGGGGCTGTTCGCGGTGGTGGTGGACGGCCGGCTGGCGGCGCGGCTGGGACTGCCGGGCAAACCGGACCCGGCGCTGTTCACCGAGGCGGCCCGGCGGCTGGCGGTCCCGCCCCGGGAGGCGGCCGTGGTGGAGGACGCCGAGGTCGGCGTCGAGGCGGGCCGCCGCGGCGGCTTCGCCCTGGTCGTCGGCGTGGACCGCAGCGGCGCCCCGGGGCACGCGGCCGCCCTGCGCCGCCGCGGCGCCGATGTGGTGGTCGACGACCTCGGCGACCTGCTGGTGCCCGGGGCGGCCCCGTGACGGCGCCGGGCTGGACCTGGACGTACGAGGGGTACGACCCGGAGGACGAGGGGTTGCGGGAGGCCCTGTGCACGCTCGGCAACGGCCGGTTCGCCACCCGCGGCGCCGCGGCGGAGACGCCGGCCGGCCCGGTGCACTACCCGGGCACCTACGCGGCCGGCCTCTACAACCGGTCGACGTCCACCGTCGCCGACCGGCGGGTCGAGAACGAGGACCTGGTCAACCTGCCGAACTGGCTGCCGCTGCGCTACCGCATCCGCCCCCGGGGAGCCGCGGAACCAGGCCCGTGGCTCTCCCCCGACCACCCGCAGCTGACCGGGCACCGCCGCACGCTGGACCTGCGCCGCGGCACCCTGACCCGCTGGTCGTCGTACGAGGACGACGCCGGGCGGCGGCTGACCGTCACCGAGCGCCGCCTGGTGCACATGGCCGAGCCCGACCTCGCCGTGCAGCGCGCGGTGTTCGCCGCCACCGGTTGGACGGGGATGGTGGAGGTCGCGGCGGGGCTCGACGGCGACGTGCACAACCGCGGGGTGGCCCGCTACCGCGCGTTGGCCGACGGCCACCTGACCGGTTGGGAGACCGGCGCCGAGGACGACGGCGCGTGCTGGCTGCGCTGCCGCACCCGCACCTCCGGTGTCACCATCGCGCTGGCCGCCCGTTTCCGCGCCGCGCCGCGCGGCGGGACCGACCGCTGCGAACCGGGGCCGCGCGGCGTGCGGCGGCTGTTCACCGTGCCGGTGTCGCCGGGGGCCCCGGCGACCGTGGACAAGACGGTGGCGCTGCACACCTCGCGGGACCGGGCCCGCGCCGCGCCGCTGCCGGCCGCCCTGGAGGCGGTCCGCCGGGCCCCGGCCGTGCCCCGGCTGCTGGCCTCGCACCACCGCGCCTGGCAGCACCTGTGGCGGCAGGTGCGGCTGGACGTGCCCGGCACGGCGGGCCGGATCCTGCGGCTGCACCTGTTCCACCTGCTCCAGACCCTCTCGCCGCACACCGCGCGGCTGGACGTGGGGGTCCCGGCGCGCGGCCTGCACGGCGAGGCGTACCGGGGGCACGTCTTCTGGGACGAGCTGTTCGTGCTGCCGTTCTTGAACCTCCATCTGCCCGAGGTGTCCCGGGCCCTGTTGGCGTACCGCCACCGGCGGCTGCCGGCGGCCCGGCAGGCGGCGCGCGCGGCCGGTCGGACGGGTGCGATGTACCCGTGGCAGAGCGGCAGCGACGGCCGGGAGGAGACCCAGCGGCTGCACCTCAACCCGCGCTCGGGCCGCTGGTTGCCGGACCACTCCCACCTCCAGCACCACGTCGGCTCGGCGATCGCGTACAACGTGTGGCAGTACTGGCAGGCCAGCGGCGACACCGCGTTCCTGCACACCAAGGGCGCGGAGATGGTGCTGGAGATCGCGCGCTTCTGGGCGGCGAGCGCGGACTGGGACCCGGCGCTGGAGCGCTACCGCATCCGCGGGGTGGTCGGCCCCGACGAGTACCACGACGGCTATCCGGACGCCGACCGTCCGGGACTGGACGACAACGCCTACACCAACGTCACCGCGGCCTGGGTGCTGACGCGGGCGCTGGACCTGTGCCGGACGCTGCCGGAGGCGCGCCGGCGGCCCCTGTTCGAGCGGTTGGCGCTCTCCCACGACGAGCGCCAGCACTGGGACGACGTCGCGCACCGGCTGCACGTCCCCTACCACCGGGGCGTGATCAGCCAGTTCGCGGGCTACGGGCAGCTGGCCGAACTGGACTGGGCGGGCTACCGGGCCCGCTACGGCGACGTTAGGCGGCTGGACCGGATCCTGGAGGCGGAGGGCGACAGCGTCAACCGCTACCAGGCGTCCAAACAGGCCGACGTGCTGATGCTCGGCTACCTCTTCTCCCCGTCGGAACTGGCGGGTGTCTTCGCGCAGTTGGGCTACCGGCTCGACGACGACGGGTGGCGGGCGACCGTCGACCACTACCTGCACCGCACCTGCCACGGTTCGACGTTGAGCGCCGTGGTGCACGCCTGGGTGCTGGCGCGGGTGCGTCGCGCCGACGCCTGGACGTACTGCGAGGAGGCGCTCACCGGCGATGTCGCCGACGTCCAGGGCGGCACCACCGCGGAGGGCATCCACCTGGGCGCGATGGCCGGCACCCTCGACTTCGTGCAGCGCGGGATGACCGGTCTGGAGACCCGGGACCGCGCGCTGTGGCTGGATCCGGCGCCGCTGCCCCAGCTGTCGAAGTTCGGCGTGCGGTTCCGCTACCGCCGGCACCGGGACATCGACCTGCGGATCCACCCGGACCGGGTGCGGCTCACCGTGCCGGACTCGGAGCACGCGGCGGTGCGGGCCCGGTTGCGCGGCCGCCCGTTCACCGTCGCCCCGGGCACGTCCCGCCGGATCGACTTCTCCGACCCCTGAACCCAGCGCATGTGGCGATCACTTGACGCAGCGTCAGGGCGTCACCGCGGACTCCGCCGGCCCGTCCGCGGCGTCCGGCTCCGCCGCGTGCAGGTACTCCTCGCTGATCCGCTTCGGCCCGAACGGCCACTCCCGCTCGTGCCGGGCCCACGCCAGGAACGCCACCAGCCCGGCCGCGACCCAGGCCAGCGACCATTCGATGGGGTGCCGGCCGGGGGCACTGCGGTCCGCGTAGCCGTAGATCACCAGCCAGCCGGTCGACGCGACCAGGCTCGGCAACGGGTACAGCCACATCCGGTACGGGCGGCGCAGCGTCGGTTGCCGGCGCCGCAGCACGGTGACCGCCGCGATCTGCGCCAGCGTCTGGACCAGCACCATCACGGTGGTGAGGAGTTGGATGACGGTGGTCAGGTCGGTGTGCCGGCCGAGGAGGAAGCCGGCGGCCATGATGACGCCCATGGTGAGCAGTCCCAGGACCGGGAAGCGGTGGCGGGGGTGCAGCGTCCCGTAGGGGCGGAAGAACACCCGGTCCCGGGCGGCGTCGTAGGGGACCCGGGAGCCGCCGAGGAGTCCGGTGAGGACGGAGGTGACGGCGGTGATCAGGATGAGCACGGTGACCGCGTCGGCGGCGGTGCGGCCCCAGGTGCGCTCCAGGACGGCGGAGGCGACCGACGAGCCGGCGGTGCTGTGCGGGTCGAGCATCTCGCGCCAGTCGACGACGCCCAGGGTGCCGATCTGCAGGAGCAGGTAGATCCCCATGATGCCGAGGATGGAGAACACGATGGCGCGCGGCAGGGTGCGGCCGGGGCGCTTGATCTCGGCGCCCATGTAGGCGGTGGTGTTGTAGCCGAGGTAGTCGTAGACGCCGATGGTGAGTCCGCCGGCGAAGCCGATCCAGAAGTGGCTCGCCGTCAGGTCCACCGCGTGCGCCGGGTAGGTGAAGGCCCGCTCCGGGCTGAAGTGGGTGAACGCCGCGGTGATGACCAGGCCGACGGCGGCGATCATCACCGCCCAGAGCACGACGGTGAGCCGGGCGATCCGCTCCACCCGGCGCCACAGCAGCGCCACGATGCCGACGGTGACGACCAGTCCGACCGCGTCCCCCTGCCCCTGGCCCATCCCCGGCCAGAGGTAGCCCAGGTACTGCACGAAGCCGATCACGCCGGTGGACATCCCGAGCGGGATGAAGAGCATCGCGGTCCACACGAACAAAAACGGCATCAGCTTCCCGGTGCGGTACTGGAACGCCTGCCGCAGATAGACGTAGCTCCCGCCCGCCCCGGGCAACGACGCGCCCAGCTCCGCCCAGACCAAGCCGTCCGCGAGCGCCAGCACCGCACCGGCCAGGAAGCCGATGACCGCCTGCGGCCCACCGAACGCGGTGACCATCAGCGGGATCGTCACGAACGGGCCGATGCCGCACATCTGGCTCATGTTGATCGCGGTGGCCTGGAACAGGCCGATCCGGCGGACGAAGCCCACCCGCTCCCCGAGGACGTCCGGCATGCGTGCAGCCCCTTCCCGTGCCGGCGCGCGCACGCCGGGCGCGGCCCGTTCCGCCGGGCCAGGCTGACACGTCCGGCGCCACCGCGCACCGGTCGGGACCGAACTTCCCGCGGCAGCGCCGCCGGCGCCGGGCCGCCTACACGTCCCCGTACGCCTCCCCGCCGAGTTCCAGTCGGGCGGTGCCGGCGGTGGCATCGGCCAGCCAGGCGCGGAACTGCGCCAGGTCCGCCTCCGGCAGCCCCACCTCGATGCGGACCTCCGCCCCGTAGGCCACCTCGCGCACCGCCCGCCCCGTGGTGCGCAGGTCGTTCTCCAGGCGGCCCGCGCGCTGGTGGTCCACGGTGACCGTGACCAGGCGGAACCGCTGCCGGGTGACCGTGCCCAGCGCGTCCAGCGCCTCGCCGACCACGCCCCCGTAGGCGCGGATCAGGCCCCCGGCCCCCAGCTTGATGCCGCCGAAGTACCGGGTGACCACGGCGACGACGTAGCGCATCTCGCGCCGCACCAGCATCTGGAGCATCGGCACCCCGGCGGTCCCGCCCGGTTCACCGTCGTCGCTGGCCTTCTGGACTCCGCCGTCGGCCCCCAGGACGTACGCGAAGCAGTGGTGCCGGGCGGTCGGGTGCTCCTTGCGGATCCGCGCGATGAAGTCCTGGGCCTCCCCCTCCGTCGCGACCGGCGCGAGCGCACAGAGGAAGCGGGACTTGTTGATCTCGATCTCGTGGACACCCTCACGGGCCAACGTCCGGTACTGCTCCTGCATCCGACCAGCCTACGGGCCGGTCCGACCGGGGCGAGGGGCCACCCGGCAGCCGGCGCCGCACTCGGGTGTCCGCCGTACGGGCGCAGTGCGCACCGCCGGGCGGCGTACCCGGGCGCCGCGCACGGTGCGTCGGGGAGACGTCCGCCGCGCCCGTGGGCACTGTGGCCCCCAGCGGGACCCGGCGGCCCTTGGGTCGGCCCGGCGGCCCGCGGGACCGGAACGGCGGCTCGGCGGAGGGCTCGATGGACGACAGCACACAGGCGGCGATGACGGCCGGCGCTCCGGTGACCGGCGAGGAGATGCCGGTGCCGCCCCCGGAGGTCGTCGAGGCGGCGCGGGAGGCCCCGGACCACTGGCTGGCCATGGTGGACCTGACCTGGGTGGGCGAGGGCGCGCCCCCGCTGTGGGCGGTGATCGGGCAGTGGCGGTCGGGCCCGGACGGCACGATCGTCGAATGGCGGGACAACCCGGAGTACCGCCCGTCACCGCAGATGTTGGAGTGGGCGGACCCGACCGACCCGGTGGACCGCGCGGTGCAGCTGTCCGCCACCGGGTACGGCCCGGAGCGGGCGGTCTGCGAGGAGCTGGCCCGGGCGGAGGTGTCGGTGCTGGTCAGTGCCGCCGGCACGCCGCTGACCGCGGCGTCGCCCGAGGGCGCCCCGGTGGTGCCCGTCTACACCTCCGCGGCCCAGCTGGAGTCGGCCGGCCGGCTGCTCTACGACCAGCGGTCGGCGGCCGAGCTGGTCGAGCAGCTGCCGCCGGGCCACACCCTCTACCTCAACCCGTCCGGGCCGGTGAGCATGGTCGTGGAACCCGACCGGCTGCGGGCCGCGCTGGCCGGCGCGGGCGGCGCCGGGGCCGCCCGGCGCGTGCGGAAGCCGGCCGCGGAGGGCGCGTTGCGGCCGGGCACCGGTGCCGGTGCGCCCGAACCGGTCGGCGGCGGCCCGGCGATCGGCAAGCCGGCCCGTTCCGCGGCGGGCGACCGCGTCGTCGGCGCCGGATCGGGCCGCCGCACCGGCTGACCGCCCGCCCCCCCGAACCCGCCCCGCCCGTCTTCCCCTTCGGGCGGGGCGTTTCGTTGCGCAACGGCCCCGCCGTCACCGTGGGTAGCCTCCACACGCCGCGTACCGACCCGTGATCAGCCCGTAATCGAAACTTCGTCCAACTTTGCCTACCGTCTGTCAGTCTCACCAGGCAGAGATCGCTCCCGCGACGGGAGCGCTAGGGGGGTTGCACGATGGCCGAGAAACGCTCGGGGAACAGACTGGCCGCACTCGACGGCCTGCGCTTAGTAGCCGCCTTGCTGGTGGTCTTCTACCACTACGTCGCCCTCGCCGTGCCGTGGGGCCATCCCACCGCCACCATCTTCCCGACGGCCCACAAGGCGGCCCAGTACGGGTGGTTGGGCGTCGAGGTCTTCTTCTTGATCAGCGGCTTCGTGATCTGCATGAGCGTGTGGGGCCGCACGGTGGGCCAGTTCGCGGTCTCCCGTGTCTCGCGGCTGTTCCCCGCCTACTGGGCCGGCATCCTGCTCACCGCGCTGGTGGTGAAGTTCTGGCCGGAGGTCACCTCCCTGCGCGGCTGGGACACGGTGATCACCAACCTGACCATGCTCCAGGCCGGCAACAACACGCCCAACGTGGACCCGGTGTACTGGACGCTCTTCGTGGAGCTGAAGTTCTACCTGATCATGGTCGTGGTCATGCTGTGCGGCGTCACCTACCGCAACTGCCTGCTCCTGTGCGGCGTGTGGACCGCGGCCGCGGCCCTCGCACCGGCCCTGAAGACGCCCCTGCTCACGGCGTTCGCGATGCCGCAGTACGCACCGTTCTTCATCGCCGGCATCGCCTTCTACCTGATGCGCCGCCACCGGCCCAACGCGGTCCTCTGGGCGATCGTGATCCTGCAACTCCTGCTGGCCCAGCGCTACATCGGCTACCGTCTGGCCACCAACCTCGGCCAGGCCACCGCGCACGCCGTGCCCACCTGGCCCGCCCGCTTGCTCATCGTCGCCGCGTTCGTCCTCGTCGGCGCCATCGCGCTCGGCGCCTTCGACCGCATCCAGTGGAGGTGGCTCACCACCGCCGGCGCACTCACCTACCCGCTCTACGTCCTCCACATGAACATCGGGATGACCCTCATCCACCGCTTCCGCAACAGCGTCCCCGCGCCGGTCCTGGTGGTCTCGGTCACCGCCCTGATGCTGGTGTTCGCCTGGCTCGTCCACCGCCTCGTCGAACGCCCCCTCGGCGCGTGGCTGCGCACCAAGATGCGCGGCGGCATCCAGGACGTCCGCCAGCACGTCGCGCCCCGCCGCCGACACGCCCGTCCCGCGCCCACCGTGCCCCACCAGGCCGACGGCGACCGCTCCCAGCCGCCGACCCGCACCTACGAGTCCGTCTGACCGGCGCACCCGCGCCGCGTTCCGGGAATCAGCGGCGCCGCCCGCCCGTTGATCCCTGACGCGACCACGGACGACAGGAGACCCCCGTGCAGAACGACCAGGCGACCATCCGCAGGATCCTCACCGAGCTCGGCGACACCTGGGCCGTCGTGGGGCTGTCGGCCAACCGCCAGCGAGCCGCGTACCGCGTCGCGGAAGTGCTCCAGCGGTACGGCAAGCGGATCGTCCCCGTGCACCCCAAGGCCGAGACCGTGCACGGCGAAGCGGGCTACCCGTCCCTGGCCGCCGTCCCCTTCCCGATCGACGTCGTCGACGTGTTCGTGCGCAGCGACCTGGCCGGCCCCGTCGCCGACGACGCCGTCACCATCGGCGCCAAGGCCGTCTGGTTCCAACTCGGCGTCACCGACGGCGACGCCTACCACCGCACCCGCGCCGCCGGCCTCGACATGGTCATGGACCGCTGCCCGGCCATCGAGATCCCGCGGCTGGGCTGAGGCCGCCGCACCCCTCGGGCGCGGTCCCGGCAACGGGCCGCCGTGCCAGGGGGGTTGACGCGCTCTGGGAGGATGCCCGGGTGATCGTTCGACTCGCGCGGGAGCAGGACCTCCCCGGCCTGCTCGGCCTGGCGGCCGAGGTGGAGCACTGGTTCGGCGCCATGGTGGCGGAGCCCGGCTTCCACCGCGCGGTCGACCGGCACCTGCGCCGGGCCACCGCACTCGTCGCCGTCGACGCGCGTTCCGCGCTCGTCGGGGGCCTGCTGTTCGGCGCGGAGCCCCCGGTCTACCACGTCGACTGGCTGGTCGTCGCCGCCCGGGCGCGCGGCACGGGCGTGGGCCGCGCCCTGATGGCGGACGCGCAGGACAGGTTCGTGCGGGGACCGGGCACCCTTGAGGTGGTCACGTTCGGGGCCGACCATCCGGGCGCGGTCACGAGCGGCGCCCGCGTCTTCTACGAACGCCTCGGCTTCGCCCCGGCCGAACCCACCGCCCCGGGCCCCGAAGGCGGCTCGCGGCAGGTCTACCGCCGGCCGGTGCCGTGAGGCGGACGGGTCGCCCGGTGGCGGTGGGCCGGGCGCGTCAGGTGGTGGCCACCAGCAGATCCTCGCCGCTGGACGGGCGCAGGCCGTCGCCGCGCCCGGCGAAGTAGCGCTCGGCGAGCGCGGCGCCCGGCACGTGCCGGACGTCGGGGAAACCCGCCGCGCGAGCCATGTCCACCACCTCCTGCGGGGTGTAGAAGCTGATGAACGGCGTGCCGGAGGCCCGTGCGCCCTCCTGGCTCGCGCGCAGGCCCGGGCGGTCGGCGGCGTCGACGCGTTCGGCCGGCAGCAGGAAGGTCATGGCCAGCGTCGAGCCGGGGGCGAGCCCCGCGATCTGCCGCAGGGTGGCCGCGGTGGCGTCCTCGGTGAGGTACATGGTGACGCCGGTCGAGACGACGACCGCCGGCCGCGCCGGATCGAAACCGGCCGCGACCAACGCCGCCCACCAGGAGCCGCCGGCCTCGAAGTCGACCGGCACCAGGTGCAGCCGGTCGGACACCCCGTAGCCGCACGCGGCCAGGCGGCGGCGCTTCCACGCCTGCGCGCCGGGCCGGTCCACCTCGAAGACGTCCAGGCGGGCCGCGACCTCCGGCCGACGCTGCGCGAAGGTGTCCAGACCGGCGCCCAGGACGACGTACTGGGTCACCCCGCTCGCGGCCCGTTCGACGACCAGGTCCTCGATGAACCGGGCGCGCGCCACCACGGCCGCCCGGAAGCCCCTGGTGGCCTGCGGGTCCATGTCCGGTCGGCGGCGCCACTGGGCGTCGGGGGCCGCCAGCTCCAGCCCGACCTCGTCCGCCAGCACGTGCGGCGGCGGATCGAGCCGTACGTGCATCGCCCGCCAGAGGGCCACCCGCACCGCCGTGCTGTCCGGGCCCTCGCCCTGCGTGTCCGCCATGGCGTTCCCTCTCGTCCGTACCGGCCACCGGCCCCCGCGGTCACCGGCACGATAACCGGTGGGAGGGCGGCCGACGGGTGCACTACCGTGCCGGCATGATCACTCCACGTGCGGCCCGGCCCGAGGACGCCGGCGAGTTGGTCCGGCTGCGCCGCCTGATGTACCTGGCGATGGACGGCCGCGACCGCCCGGGCCGGTGGGAGCGGGACGCCGAGGAGGCGGCGCGGCGCCAGTTGACCGGGCCGGATGCCCGGTTGATCGGCTTCGTGGTGGACGGGCCGGCGGGCGAGGCCGCACCCGGCGCGGCCGCCCGGCACCTCGCGGCGTGCGCGCTCGGCTGGATCGACGAGCGGTTGCCCTCACCGGCCCAGCCGTCCGGCCGGGTCGGCTTCGTCTTCAACGTCTGCACCGACCCCCGCTACCGGGGCCGGGGCCATGCCCGGGCGACGACCGAGGCCCTGCTCGGGCGGTTCGCCGCGCTGGGCGTCGGCCGGGTCGACCTGCACGCCACCGACGACGCGGTGCCGCTCTACCGCAGCCTCGGCTTCGCCGAGCACGGCACGCCGCTCACCCTGGACCTGCGCCGGTGGCCCGGCGTCGAGCCCGGCTGACCGGGCCCCGTGGGCCGGGCGGTCAGGCGGTGCCCAGGCCCTCCAGGACCGCGGCGCCCGGCAGCTCGGCCAGCGCCTTGCCAGGCACGATGAGCTTGCCGCGGCGGCTGCCGCTGCCGATCAGCGCGTAGGGGCTGTCGGCGACCGCGGCGTCCACCAGCAGCGGCCAGGCCGCGGGCAGGCCGATGGGGGTGATGCCCCCGTACTCCATTCCGCTGTCGCCGACCGCGCTGTCCATCGGCGCGAACGACGCCTTGCGGGCGCCGAGATGACGGCGGACCACGCCGTTGACGTCGACGCGGGTGGTGGAGAGGACGACGCAGGCGGCCAGCGTGACCTCGCCGCCGCGCTTGCCGGCCACCACCACGCAGTTCGCCGACTGCTCCAAGAGCCAGTCGCCGTAGTGGGCGACGAGGAGTTCGGTGTCGGCGATGGCCGGGTCGGTGTCGACGTAGCGGACTTCCGCGACGGGGACCGAGCCGCGCCAGTCGCGCAGCGCGGCGGCCACGGGGGCGGGCAACAGGTCCAGGCACTCGGTGGCGGGCCGGACTTCGTCGAAGGCATCCATCGGCACGGGCATGCCGCCAAATTAGCAGGCCCGGCGGGCGCGGCGGACGGCCTCGATCATCACCGCACGGCCCTCGCCACCGGGGCGGTACACCTACCCGTCCGCCTTGTCCCACTCCCCCAGTGCCACCAGTTGCTCGGGCGTGATGCCCTCCGGGATGGGCACCGGCGCCGGCGTCCGCAGCGGCGGCTGCCAGCCCGCGTCCGGCTCCCAGCGGCGGACGATCCTGGCGGGCGCCCCGGCCACCACCGCATGGTCGGGGACCTCGCCGCGGACCACCGCACCGGCCGCGACCACCACGTTCCGCCCCAGCCGGGCGCCCGGGAGGATGACCGCCCCGGTGCCGATCCAACCGCCCGGGCCGATGACGACGGGGTCGGTGCGCGGCCACTGCTTCCCGACCGGCGTCTCGGGGTCGTCGTAGCTGTGGTTGGTGGTGGTGACGTAGACGCCGGGGCCGAAGAAGCAGTCGTCGCCGATGGTCAGGCGGACGTCCGCGATCACGTGGCTGCCGCGCCCGAGCACCACGCCGTCGCCCAGCGTCAGGATCGGGTCCGGGCCCAGGTCCAGGTCGGGCATCATGCCCGCGGTGAGCGTGACGTCCTGGCCGATGATGCAGTGCGCGCCCAGCTCGATCCAGGGAGCGCCGAAGACGGTGCCCTGCGGGAACGCCAGCCGGGTGCCGGTGCCGATCCGGCGGAAGCGGTACGGGCCCGGCCGTTCGGCCGTGACGGCCCCGGTCTCCCGCACCCAACGCGCCCCGCGGTGGACGGCCCGGGACACCGCCCGGCGCCGCCAGGCCGTCAGGGACGAGAACACGTTCTGGTTTATCGGCACCCGCACACCGTACTCAGCAGGCGCGGCCGCCGATCGCGCGACCGGCTGTGATCTTCACCCCACCGACCACCGGCCGGGTCGTCTACGGTGCTGGTGGCGCGGCACTCAACCGGCGAGGAGATGCGCAGATGGCAGAACGGGCAGTGATCGCAGCGGTGGGCGGCGAGGCACCGGACATCGACCCCGGCGCGTACACCGCGCCCACCTCCGTCGTCGTCGGGGACGTCACCCTGGCCGCCGGGGCGAGCGTCTGGTACCACGCCGTGCTGCGCGCCGACTGCGGCCCGATCGTCCTGGGCGCCGACAGCAACATCCAGGACAACTGCACGGTGCACGTGGATCCGGGCTTCCCGGTGACGGTCGGCGAGCGGGTCTCGGTCGGCCACAACACCGTGCTGCACGGCTGCACCGTCGAGGACGACGTACTGGTGGGCATGGGCGCCACGGTGCTGAACGGAGCGCACATCGGCGCGGGGTCACTGGTCGCGGCCCAGGCGCTGGTGCCGCAGGGGATGCGGGTGCCGCCGGGCTCGCTGGTCGCCGGGGTGCCCGCCAAGGTCAAGCGCGAACTGACCGCCGAGGAGCGGGAGTCCATCAGGCTCAACGCCGCGATGTACCTGGAGTTGGCGGCTCGTCACCGCGCGGCGGTCCCGCTCGCCACGGACGGTGCACAGGCCGGGGACTCCACGGACTGACGGCTGCGGACACGCGGTGGTGCGGCCTGGTCAGGGCCGCACCCACGGGTCGACGTCCCCCGTCATGGGCAGGGTTTCAGTGCCGCCGTGCCTGATGGGCGCTGCTGAGCGCGGAGGAGAGCAGCTCCGCGTCGAAGAGTGTGGCGTCCGCGAGGCGGTTGGCGTTCCCGTAGGCGTTCATCATGAGCTTGGCGGTGCGCAGCGCCGTGGGCGACCGGCGGACCAGCGGCTTGGTCCAGCGGGTGACGGCGGCGTCCAGCTCGTCCTCGGGGACTACGGTGTGCAGGATCGAGAGTTCGGCGGCCTTATCGGCGCCGAAGTTGGCGCCGGTGAGCATCAGTTCGCGCACCTTGGCGGCACCCGCTTCCTGCAACAGGCGCGGCAGGGAACCGCCCCAGGCCGGCGGCATGCCGAGTGCGAGCTCCGGCATCCGGAAACGGCAGGTGTCCGCGCCGGCTCGCAGGTCGCAGAAGAGCGCCAGCGCCAGCCCCGCCCCGATGACCCCGCCGTGCAGCCGGGCGATGGTGACCGCCGGAGCGGTGGCGAGGGCGTCGCAGACCCGGCGCGCCTTGCCCGCCAGGGCGCGCAGTTCGGCGCCACCGGGGTCGGCGGCAAGGAGGTCGCCGAACTCCCGGCGGTCGCCGCCCAGGCAGAAGTCGTCACCCCCACCGGACAGGACCATGACGCGTATGTGGGGGTCGTCGTGCACGGCGCCCAGTACGGCCAGGAGTTCGTCAAGGAGCAGTCCGGACACGGCGTTCCCCGTCTCCGGACTGTTCAGTTCCACTCTTGCCACCGGCCCCTCGGTGATCACGCGGAGGGCCTTGAAGTCTTCCATCACGGTGTGCTGTCTTCCTCGCTTGTACTCACCCGAGAGCATTCGAAACCCCGTCACAACCCGGCGACCTGCAACTCGACGATGCGCCGGAACCCCACTCGCGGCGCATAGACCGGCGGGGCGCTCACCCGCAGGCCGGGCATGCGGCGGAGCAGCGCGGTCAGCAGTGTGCTGGCCTCCAGGCGAGCCAGGGGCGCACCGAGGCAGTAGTGGACGCCGCCGCTGAAGCTGAGGTGGTTGGCCTTGCGGCGGATGTCGAAGACCTCCGGATCCGCGATGTGCGCGGGGTCGTGATTGGCTACGCCCACCATCAGGTGGACCATGCGGTCCTTCTCGATGCGCACGCCGCCGATGGTGGTGTCTTCGGGGGCGACCCGGCTGATGATGTGGTTCGGGGAGTCGTAGCGCAGGACCTCCTCTATGGCCGCCGGTATGTGCTCCTCATGGGCACGCAGCCACCCGAGCTGGCGCGGGTGCTCCAGGAGCAGCCACACCATGCTGGACAGCAGGGTCGCGGTGGTCTCCGGCGCGGCCAGGAACACCAGGAGCGCCAGCAGGTACACGGCCTCGTCGGCCGCTTCCCGATCGGGTTCGAGCTCGTCCCAGGTATGCAACCACCTCGACACCGGGTCGTCACCCGGTGCCCTCCGACGCTCCTGCACGAGTGCCCGGAAATAGGACTCCAGCTGTAGCGTGGCGGCGTCGGAGAGCGCGAGTTGACTCGCGGAGGGCAACAATTCCTGGGTGAATACCTGGTCATGGGCGAGCGAGCGGAGCAACTCGTAATCGCTCTGCGGCAATTGGAGCCACTCCCCGATGGAATACATCGGGAGTTGTTCACTCACCAGTTTACTGAAATCCGCCTCACCGCTGCGGAGTTCGTCCGCAAATCGGTCGAGCAGGCGCTCGGCATGAACCTCGATGGTCTGCGCGATGCCGCCGAGACATTTCCGGTCGAACATGTTGCCCAACGACCGCCGCACCCGGGTGTGATGCGGCGCATTGAGCGCCGGCAAGGTCCGCCCCATTTCCGTCGACGAAGGTGCGCCCCAGCGGGTACCACCCCCCTGACGTGCCCGCCAGGCACTGTCAGGGACCCCCCACGCACGATCCCGAAGGATCCGGTCACACCAGCCGAAAGAGTTGATCAGATACCCGCCCCAGGGGGCTGGAACGACATCGCCCATTCCCCTGAGTTCGGAGTAGATAGGCAACGGATTCGCTTGTCCGCTCGGCTTCCGCAAACGCGAGAAGAGCGAAACCACCGCACGCCGGTCAACAGACCGAGAGGCCAGGGCGGGCTCCACAACAACTCCCTTTCAGAAGATCATGTAGGACGCAACACCCCTTCCTACCCCTGCCCTTGAACATTCATACGACGCACCCATGATCGACTTCGTTGCGAACGTCACATCTTCCACCACGTCAGGAACCCGCTCCACCAACTACTCTTCCGGGATTTGCCGGGCGTCGTCTCCTTCGCGGCAATGGCACCGGCGCCCACCGGGGCCGGCATCGGCCCGGCCGAACGGCGGTCGGACCGCACCGGGGTGAAACGCGCCGGCAGCGAGTTCAGGGCCCGGTGGAAGGGGCCCGGACGCCAGGACAGACTCTCCTCGGGCACCCCGAGCTCGATGTCCGGCAGCGCGTTCAGCAGCTTCTCGATGGCGAGCACCGAGATCAGCAGCGCCGGATCCTTCGCCGGGCAGGCGTGCGGGCCGGCTCCCCAGGCCAGGTGCGCCCGCTTGCTCAGCGTCTGCCGGCCGCCCGCGAGCCCCGGATCGGTGTTGGCCGACGCGAAGCTGATCAGGACCGGGCTCCCCGCGGCGAGCTTGCTGCCGGACACCTCGACGTCGTGAGTGGGGTAGTGCGTGGCGTAGTTGGCGATCGGCGGGCTGTTCCACAGCACGTCGTGGATGGCGTCGTCGACCGGCAGCCCTGCCGAGTGTTGGCCGCCCGCATAGCGCTCGTCGCACAGCATCAGCCGCAACGCGCTGGAGATGAGGTTCTGCATCGGCTCCGCGCCGGCGCCGATCAGCATCACCAGTTGGTGGATCATCTCCTCGTCGGAGAGCTGGGAGGCGTGCTGCATCAGCCACGAAGTGACGTCGTCGGCCGGGTTGGCACGCTTGAGGGCGACCAGCTCCAGCAGCGACTCGGTCAGCGTCTCGTTCGCCTTCTCGGCATCGACGCCGTCGAAGATGCCGGAGAACCCGAACACCAGGCGGTCGCCGATCTCGGCCGGGCAGCCGAAGAGGTCGTTGAAGACCAGCAGCGGCAGCCAGCGGGCGTAGTCAGCGACCAGGTCGACCTTGCCGTGCCCGCTGAACTGCTCGATCAGGTACTTGGCCACCCGGTCCACGTGCCGCCCCACGCGGTGCATGTCGAGGCGGGAGAGGCTGTCGGTCACCGCCTGACGCAGCCTCAGGTGCGCGGGTCCGTCGGAGAACATGCTGTTCGGCCGGTACATCATCATCGGCAGGACGGGGCTGTCCAGCGGCACCCGGCCCTCGTTGAGGGCGCGCCAACGACGCGGATCGCGGGCGAAGGAATCCGGGTTCTGCAGGATCTGCAGCGCCGTCGCGTAGTCCGTGACGAGTTCCGCCTCCACGCCGGGGGAGAGTTCGACCGGCGCGGTCGGGCCGTGCTTCCGCAGCTGCTCGTACACCGCGTGCGGTGCGGCGGCGAATTCCGTTCCGTGCAGGGAGGTTTTTATGCCTTCGGCATGTGCCGGGCAACCCGGCGGTGGAGTCTGGAATTCCGGATGAGATTGCATGGAGGCACTCCTAGTTGAGGCGGGACTGCAGATAACGAACCAATGTGATCAAGGAATCCGCCGACGACTTCTCGTCCCGCGCGTCACAATTGATGACCGGCGTCTCGGGGAGGAGATCGAGCGCCTCCCGGATCTCGTCGAGCGAATGCTCCGGCGTCCCGTCGAAGCGGTTCACGGCGATCGCGTAGGGGATGCCGTAGTGCTCCACCAGGTCCATGATGGCGAAGGACTCCTCCAGGCGCTGCGGGTCGACGAGGATCAACGCCCCGAGCGCCCCGCGCGTCATGTCCTCCCACACCTGAACGAAGCGCTGCTGCCCGGGAGTTCCGAACAGATAGAGAACCAGCCGTTCACTCAGCGTCAACCGGCCGAAGTCCATGGCCACGGTGGTCGTGGTCTTCCCCGGCACCGCCCGCAGGTCGTCAATTCCCGCGCTGGCCTGCGTCATCACCTCTTCGGTGCGCAGCGGCGGAATCTCCGACATCGTCCCGATGAACGTGGTCTTGCCCACGGCGAAGTGTCCGACGACCAAGATCTTCGCCGCGGTCTGCACGGAATCCCGTACGTACACTCCGTCATCCAAAGCGAGCCTGGAGCCCATTCAGCACCTCCTCCAGGATTTGCCGTTCGACAAGCTGAGCGCTGGGGATGGGCGCGCGCGCATAGAGATGGCCCTCCTCCGTGAGATCGAACACCAGAATTTTGACGATGCCCACCGGGAACCCGGTGTGCCCGGCTATCTCGGCGATCGACAGAAAACCCCCGGCACACAGCTCCAGCAGACGCTGCTTCTCCGGGTCTAGCGGCTTTTGATGGGGTGGTTCCTGAGCGACGGTGACCAGCGTCAGCAGCGAGAAGGCGCTGTCTTCGACGAGGTCCCGGCCGTTGGTGATGACGTACGGCCGTACTAATTCCGCTGCTTCCTGTACCAGCTCCGGCTCGTCATCGGTCGTCATGGTTGGATATCGGCCCTCTCACGCGGAGGACTGGTCAGCGCCTTGCCCAGCTGACCGACCAGTTGCTGCATCCGGAACGAGATCTCTCCCATGTCGACGTCGGGCGACGCCGACACCGCGAGATACGCGCCTTCACCGGCCGAGATCAGGAAGACCCAGCCATGGTCGAACTCCACCAACGTCTGCCGCCATTGCGGGCGCATCGCAGGACCGTTGTTGCAGAAGTCGGAGACCGTGCGGCTGAGCGACTGCATACCGCTCATCGCGGCGGCCACGGTGTCGGCGTGATCCCGACCGACGTCCTTGGAACGAGCCATAAGGAGACCGTCGGCGGAGACGAGAATGGCATGCTGCGCTTCAGGCAATTCCAGAGCACTGTCAAGCATCCACGACAGATCGTAGTTCACGGAACTTCATGCCCTTCACTGCTTGCTTGGGTGGAACGGCGACCCGACTGCGTACCGCGCTGAAAAGCCCCCATGGCGGAGGCGGTCCGGGCGCTGTCGCGGGTCGGAGTGGGGGTGTCCTCGGTCGCCGACGGCACGATGGATATCGCGCCGCGGCGGCGCCGCTTCGGCAGTCCGCCGGCAGTCGTCTCGCTCGCGGCCGGAGCGCCCTCGTCCGAAGCGCCGAACGCGGCAGCCGCCGGCGCGCGGTGCCGTCCAGGAGCCGGAGTGCTCTGCTGACCAGGAGGAATCTCGGGCGGCAACGGGTTGGACGCGGCCACGGCAGGACCCTCCTCGGGCTCGTGCAGGGACGTGAGCAGCTCGTCGGGGAGCAGGACGACCGCGCGCACACCGCCGTACGGCGAGGTGGAGTCGACCGAGACCGTGAAGCCGTAGCGGGCGGCGAGCACGCCGATGACGGTGAAGCCGAACTGCGGCGGGTTGCCGAGGCTGGAAACGCTGGCGGAATTGCCACCGGAAAGCAGCTGTCCGGCCCGCGCCTTCTCCTCCTCGTTCATGCCGACACCGGCGTCGTCCACGACGATGCACACGCCCTTGGGTACCGGGCGGATGTTGATCTCGATCATGGTTTCCGGCGCCGAATAGCTGGTGGCGTTGTCCAGCAATTCCGCGAGGACCAGCGCCACCGGTTCAACGGCGCGGCTCACGATGGCGAAGTTGCTCTGCGATCGGATCTCGACGCGCGTGAAGTGACGAATACGGCCCTTGGCGCTGCGGACCACGTCGTAGAGCGAGGCATCGTTACGGCGACGACCGAGCCAACCGTCGCAGAGCACCGCGATGGACTGGGCCCGTCGCGCGAACTGCGAGTTCATGTGGTCGATGTCCAGCAGGTCCTGCAGGATTTTGTGCTCGCCGTAGGTCTCCTGGATCTTGGAGATCGTCAGCTGCTGTTCGCTCGCCAGTCCCTGGAGGGTCCGCATGGCGGCCTTCAAGGTGTTCTTGGTGGCCTCTTCTGCGCGGTCCTTGGCCTCCTCCACGGCCTCCGCGTAGTGCTCTTCGAGTTGGGTGTAGTGCTGCTTTAGCTCAACCCTTTCTTTCCTCAGCTCCGAAATCTTTTTTCGGCCACGAACAATCGCGGTAGCGGCGACAGGTGTACCAGCGACCAATGCCCACAGTGCTGGATCCTGGAGATATTGCGTCATAGGTCTCTCTTCGGATGACGAAGCCACCAGGTGCCGTATGCCCGGCGGCCGTGCAGATGCTCACACGCGACCCCAGACAATAGACGAACGGCCGCGCACGGTCGCCTGCCAGAAAGCCTCTGAAGGCCCGGTTAACGGCATAGCTCTCCCCGGGGTGGCGATTTTCTCAGGCCAATGCGCGGAATTCTTTTTTGCCATAGCAGGTGACTACCCGGATGGCAAGTGCGATGATCTTAGCATCACGACATCGGCTGAAGTCCAACAGAGATCTGTAACGTTCTGGCACCTGACGGAGATTCAACAAAGGTGCGCTTTGGGGACATTGGCTCCCGACACGCCTTCCCGACGCAACCGGTTGGGCCGCTTCCTGACGGTCCGCTAGCGCCCCTGACCACTGCGTAGCGCTCGCCGCGCAGCCCCGCGGCGTCCGCGCCGAGGCACCGTCAACCGCCCGCGGTGCACGGGAAGTCGGCGACCTCGACGGCCGCCTCGGGACCACGAGGAACAAGCCGGCGTCGTGAGCCGCGCAGCCGTCGGCGCACGGGCCGCGGGCGATGGTCCCGCGGACCCCGTGCGCCGTGCCGACGGGCCGTCAGACCGACGGCGCCGCCACCGGTCCCTGCATCTGCTCGCTGATCCAGTGCAACGAATCAGCCATTCGCTTGATGTACGTGTGGCCGCTGTGCACGCCGTCCGGTATTTCGAAGAGCGTGGAGTGGATCGGCCCGCGGGCCCCGTTCGTGTAGCCGCTGATGAAGCGCTTCACGTCCGGCACCGCGTCCTCCTTGCTGCCGAGCTCGAAGGCCAGGTAGACCTGCGGCCCGCCGCGCGCCACCAGTTGCCGCGCCAGGTGCCGCGGATCGTTGGCCAGCTCTTCGGCCGGGTGCCCCTTCCACAACGGCGAGTCCGGCGCGGTGTCCGGACCGTTGACGACCGCCGCCTTGAACCGCTGCGGCTCCTTCAGCACCGCCTTCAACGCCGCGAACCCGCCCGACGAGGACCCCATGTAGGCCCAGCCGTCCCGCGAGCCGTACGTGCGGAAGTTGGCACGGGCGAAGTCCGGCACGTCCTTCGTGAGCCAGCTGCCCATCTTGGGCTGCCCCGGGATGTCACTGCCGTCGTAGTACGTCTTGCGCGGGTTGAGCACCGGCATCACCAGGATGAACGGCAGCGTCTTGCCCTGCTTCGACCACTCCGCGAGCCGCTCCTCCAGCGCGAAGGGCGCGTCGGTCCAGTAGTTGGCCGGGTACCCCCAGGCGCCGGGCAGCGCGATCAGCACCGGGAAGCCGCTCCGGGCGTACTGCGGCTGGTCGTACTGCGGCGGGACCCAGGTCCAGACGTCCCCCGTGTAGCCGGAAGCCCGACCGTGCCACTTGGTGTGCAGCACCTTGGTGCCGTCGTCCCCGGTCGTGCGGTAGGTGGTGAACACCGACCGGGGGCCCTGCGGCAGCACCATCCGGGGCCGGCCGTTGACGGCGTCGGCGGCGTGCGCCCGCAGCCGCGGGACGTTCGACGAGTCGACGACGTCCTGACCCGGGCCCCCGCACGCGGTCAGCAGCCCCAGGGCCAGCACACACACCGCAGCTCTGACGCGTAGGGGCTTCATCGGGTCGATCTCCTCAGGCACTTGGGGCCGGCCGGGGCGCCACGGCGCCACCGCGAAACCGGTCGAGAGGCATCACTCTAAGAGCGACCCGTCCGCCGCCGAACGCCGACCCCGCCCTTCGTGACCTGGGGTTTACCGTTCTGTTTCACCACCAAGACGAACGCCCGCGTCAAGCGCACCGAGCACGTTTCCCCCTAACGGTGCACCCCTTCCGCTGTTTGCCCCACGGTCGGTTCTGGCATCGTGGGTCGCTCCTAGGAAAGTGCGCGGCGCTGTGCCGTGGTTGGGGATGACCGATGACCGCGTGGGCCGATCACGGGCCGCTGCCCGGCGTAGTGGGGCGGGCAGTCGAGCACGAGCAGCTGACCGGACTCCTGGGCGGGGCCACACCGGTCACGCTCACCGGGCCGGCCGGGGTGGGCAAGAGCCTGCTGGCCCGCGCCGTCCTCGAAGCGCACGCCGCGACCGGCCCGCACACCGTCGTCCGGATCGCCTGCTGGGACGGGCTGACCGCGGACGAACTGCCCGGAGCCCTGCTGCGCGCGGCCGGACTCCCCCCGCACGACACCACCACCGCCGCCCTCGCCGCGCACTGCCGCACCCGCCGCGCGATCGTCCTGCTCGACGACTGCGACCCGCTGCTCGACGCCTGCACCGACCTGGTCCGGCGCCTGCTGCGGGCCGAACCGGGGCTGCGGATCGTCGCGACGGCCCGCCGGCCCCTGGGTCTGCCCGGGGAATGCGTCCTCGCCCTCGCTCCGCTGCCGGTGACCCTCGGCGAGGGCATCGCCGGGCCGGCCGTCGAACTCCTCGCCGCGCGGAGCGGCCCCGCCGCCCCGGAACTGCTGGTCGCGGTCTGCCGGGCACTGGAGGGCTGCCCGCTCGCGATCGGCCTGGCCGCCCGGCAGTTGGACCGCATGACGCTGGCCCAGCTGGCCGCCCGACTCGACGGCGAGGGCCCGTTGCACTACTCCGGCCCCTCCCTCACCATCCGTCACACGTCGCTGCACGCCGCGCACGCCGCCGGTTACGCCCTCTGCTCGCCCGTCGACCGTCAGGTCTGGGCCCGGCTGTCGATCCTCCCCGGGGATTTCGATCCCTGGCTGGCCGAGTGCGTCTGTAGCAGCAGTGACGTTCCTGCAGCCGCCGTCGAGGACGCGCTGGAACGCCTCTGCACCGCCTCCGTCCTCGAACGCGTACGGGCCGCCGAGGGCGCCCCCGGCTCCGCCACCGCACTGCCACCCCGCTACCGACTCCCCTACGGAGCACGGCAGTTCGGCCGTACCCGGTTGCGTGCGACGGGCGACGAGGACGGGGCGCTGCGCCGGTTCCGGCAGGCGTGCGCGGCGCTGGCGGCGGAGGCGCAGATCACCTGGCAGGGCACCGGCCAACAACTCGCGGTCCGCCTCGTGGAGGACGAACAGCACCATCTCGACGCGGCGCTCACCCGGCCCCCGCTGGACGCCGAGGACGCCCTCAGTGCCCTGGAGATCGCGGTGTCCCTGTGGTTCCAGTGGGCGGCCTGCGGCTTCCGCCGCGAGGGCCGCGCCCACCTGGACCGGCTGCTGCGCCTCTCCCAGGAGGACACCGCGCTGCGGGCCCGCGCCCTGTGGCTGGCCGGGTACCTCGCCGCCCAGGAGAACGCCCCCACCGCCGCGGAACCCCTGCTCGCCCAGGCGTGGACGTCGGCCGTGATGCACGCCGACACCGACGGCCTGGCCCGCATCGCCCATGCACACGCGGTGTTGGCGCTCTACCGCGAGGACACCACGACCGCCGTCGCCTGCCTGGAAGACGCCGCCCGGCACACCTCCCGCGACCCGTGGTTCGGGCCCGGCCCCGCCCACGGTTGGGCGCTGCTCGCCATCGCCGTCGCCCCGCTCGACGCGGCCCGGGCCCGCGCCGCCGCCCGACGCGCCTGGGAAACCCGCCACGCCGACAGCGACTTCTGGCTCCATTCGACGATCCTCTACGCCCACGCCGTCATCGAGCGCGCCCACGGCGACCCGGCCGACGCGCTGCGGGCCTGCCGCAGGGCCCTGGTCGCGAAGAAGCTGATCGGCGACCCGCTCTTCGTCGCCGGCGCCCGCACCATACTGGCCGGCCTGCGGCGCGGCGCAGGCTGCGACCTCCCGGTACGGGGCCCCGCTGCCGGCGCGACCCGCTGGTGGCGACGCGACCCCTCCGACCCGCGCCGTCAACCGTTCTTCTCACGCCTGCGCACGCCCTCGTGACCGCTCGGCCGCCGACCCGCACGCCCCCGGCACCGTATGTGACGCGCCGACTGCGGTCGGGATGCGGGAGCGTCGGGGCCGTCGCATGCTGGAAGGCATGAAACGTGCCCCCGTGATCGTGCATCCGCCGTCCACCGGCGGCCGCCGCGTCACGCTCTACGGACAGGACCTGGGCCGGGCGCTGCGGCCCGGCGACGTGGCCGCGATCCTGCGCCGCGCCGGGTTCTCCACCGCACGCTTCGTCTGGGACGACGCCGGCATCGTCGAATGGCGCGACGGCGGCCCGGACATCTGGCAGATGCCCTGACGGCAGGGAACGCGCGACGCCCCGGAGACCCTGAGGGTTTCCGGGGCGTCGCGTTCGTTCGTCCGGCGAGCGGCGGCTCAGTCGCGCGCCGTCGCGGCGACCGGGGACTCCGCGGCCTTGGCTGCCTCGCGCGCCGCGGCGGCCTTCTTCGCGCGGTGCTTCATCAGGAGGAACGACCCGATGCCGAACAGCACCGCGGCGACCAGGCCCCACGTCGAGAAGCGCTTCAGCCAGGGCTCGGCGACGATGCCGACCGTGTAGATCAGCGCGGTCGTACCGCCGGCCCAGATGATGCCGCCGAGGATGTTGGCGATCAGGAACTTCCAGTACGGCATCTTCAGGACACCCGCGAGCGGGCCGGCGAAGATACGCAGCAGCGCGATGAAACGGCCGAAGAAGACCGCCCACATGCCCCACTTGTCGAACTTGGACTCGGCCAGCGCGACGTGGTCGGGCCCGAAGTGCTTGGGGAACTTCCGGCCGGCCCAGGTCAGCAGCGGCTTGCCGCCCTTGCGACCGATCAGGTAGCCGATGGAGTCACCGATGATCGCGCCGACGGAGGCGCAGGCACCGAGCACGAACGGGTCGATGTGGTCCTGGGTCGCGGCCAGGATGGACGCGCTGACGAGGACGATCTCGCCGGGCAACGGGATGCCCAGGCTCTCCACCCCGATGACCAACCCCACGAGCAGGTAGACGCTCAAGGCGGGTACCGTCGCCAGCCATTCCTGGATGTGCAAGGCCGCTTCCTCCGCTGGTGTAAGGCCCCCGTGGGCCGTGCCCGGTGCGCGCGACACCGATCAGTCGATCCCCCTGACGCGCCGTACCAGCGCGTCCGGGAAGCGTACTCGATCGGGTGCTCCCGACCACGAATACGAGCGCGGGCGGGTGCATCCGCGCACCCGCCCGCGCTCGGGACCGCCCACCTGCCCGCACCGGGGTCAGTTGTTGGGGCGCAGCGTCCAGACGATCGTCATCTCTCCGGTGACCGCGCCGTCCTTGTCGCGGGTGATCTCGACCTTCACCGGGAACTCCGGGCGGTCGCCGGCGTCCAGCTCGGCGATCACCTCGGAGACCGGCCGGCCCAGCACGGCGGTGGCGGTGACCGCGCCCATGGCGAGCTTCTTGTAACCGATCTCGGCGCCCACCGCCAACGGCACCGCGCGGCCCAGCTGGTCGCCGAAGGCCGTCATCACGATCGCGCCGCTCGCCGACTCCGCGAGGGTGAACATCGCGCCGGCGTGCGGGCCGCCGACGTGGTTGTGGAAGTCGGGCTGGTCGGGCATGCGGACCACGGCGCGCTCGGCCGTGGTCTCGGTGAACTCAAGGTTCAGGGTGCGGACCATCGGCACGGATGCCGCCATCATGTCGCCGATCGACGGCAGGGACTCAGAGGACATGGCGCCATGTTACCTAGCGGTAGCTTAGCTGTGAAGTGGTCACCGCGCCCCCTCCCGCCTCGACCGGGCCACCGCGCCCAACCCCCCACCGAAAACTAGGTGTTCCCGCTCACCGACCCCCCATATCGTGAACGCCCATGACCACACGGGGGCACACCCGACAAGCCCAGCACGCACCGTTACGCCCGCCGCCTCACCCACCCCTCCGAACCCGCCCCGAGCCGCCCCCGCGCCCCCTGAGTCGTCCCGGCCGCCGGGACCACGTCCGATGACGGCCCGCGCACTCCCCCCGGGGCGGAACTTCGTCCTGCTCAGCGCCGCGACGATGATCGCGGGCCTCGGGAGCAGCGGGGCGCTGATCGCGACCTCGTTCGCCGTGCTCGGCGCCGGCGGCTCGGCGACCGACGTCGGACTGGTCTCCACCGCCCGCATGGTGCCGCTCGTCCTCTTCCTGCTGGTCGGGGGCGCGGTCGCCGACCGGTTCCCCCGGCACCGGGTGATGGTCGCGGCGAACAGCGTCAACTGCGTCTCCCAGGGCCTGTTCGCCGTCCTCGTCCTGTCCGGTACCGCGCATCTGTGGCAGATGGCGCTGCTGGCGGCGGTCGGCGGCACGGGGCAGGCGTTCTTCGCGCCGGCCTCCGAGGGCATGGTGCTCGCCAGCGTGACCGGCGAACAGTCCAGCCGCGCCTTCGCGCTGTTCCGCGTCGGCGTGAACGGGGCGAACATCGGCGGCGCGGCCCTCGGCGGCGCCCTGGTGGCGGCCGTCGGCCCGGGCTGGGTGCTGGCGATCGACTCCGCCGCCTTCGCCGTCGCCGGCGCACTGCGCGCCTTCCTCGACGTGCGCGGCATGCCGGAACGCGACCCCGGCGAGGGGGTGCGCACGGCCCTGCGGGAAGGCTGGCGGGAGGTCGTCTCCCGCCCCTGGCTCTGGGCGATCGTGGCGCAGTTCTCCCTCGTCAACGCGATGGTCATCGCGGTGCAGTCGGTCTACGGGCCGCTGGTCGCCGAGGACCACCTGGGCGGCGCCGGCCCGTGGGGCCTGGTGCTGGCCGCCTTCGGCGCCGGCACCGCGAGCGGCGCCCTCCTGATGACGCGCCTCAGACCGCGCCGACTGCTGTTCACGGGCAGCCTCTGCGTCTTCCCGTTGGCCCTCCCGGCCGCCGCGCTCGCCGTCCCGGTGCCCATCGGTTGGCTCGGCGCCATCATGTTCGGCACCGGCGTCTCGGTCGAGGTCTTCGCGGTGACCTGGATGGTCGCGCTCCACCAGGAGATCCCCGAGGAGAAGTTCTCCCGGGTCTCCTCCTACGACTGGCTCGGTTCGCTGGCGATGGTCCCGGTGGCCACGGCGCTGGCCGGTCCCGCCCAGGAGGCAATCGGCCGCACCGCCGCCCTGTGGATCTGCGCCGCCCTCATCGTGCTCCTCACGGCCGCCGTCCTCTGCGTCCCCGACGTCCGCCACCTCACCCACCGCCGCGAGACCTCCGCGCCTTCCCCCACGCCCCCCTCTCCCCCTACACCTGTCACGAGAGACTGAAGGCCCCGTCCGGGGGGACGGGCGACGGGAGGGCTTCGGTATCGGGTACGGGGCGTGCGTCGGCGATCAGGCGGCGCAGCGGTGCGCCGTGTTCGACGCGCGCGGGGAAGACGTCGGCGGCGGTGCGGCGGGCCAGGGCGGCGATCGGGAGTTCCTCGTGCGAGGCGAGCAGCACCGCGTTGCCGAACCGGCGGCCGCGGAGGACCGACGGTTCCGCGATCAGCGCGAGGTGCGCGAACACCGTGGTGAAGTTGGCGAGTTGACGGCGCAGGAAGTCGAACGGGGCGCTGTCCGCGAGGTTCGCGGCGTAGCAGCCGTGCGGGCGCAGGGCACGGGCGGCGGCGCGCGCGTACTCGACCGAGGTCAGTTGTGCGGGCACCCGTGAGCCGCTGAAGACGTCCGCCACGATCACGTCGACCCCGGCCTCCGGTGCCGCGTCCAGTGCCGCCCGGGCGTCCTGGGCGTGCAGCGCGATCCCGGAGCCGGCGGGCAGGGGGAGGTGCTCCGTCACCAGCGCGAGCAGCCCGCGGTCGGCATCGATCACGTCCTGACGGGAGTGCGGGCGGGTCGCGGCGAGGTACCGGGGCAGGGTGAGGGCGCCGCCGCCCAGGTGCAGCACGTCGAGCGGTTGCCCCGGGGGCGCGGTCTCGTCCAGGACGTGCGCGAGCCGGCGGACGTACTCGAACTCCAGGTGCGTGGGCTCGTCGAGGTCCACGTACGACTGCGGGGCGCCGTCCACCGTGAGCAGCCAGGCACGGGGGCGGTCGATGTCCGGGAGGAGCCGGGCCGTGCCGCAATCCACGGGGCGTGTCACGGGCACCGGGTCGTCGGCGGTCCGGGAGGTCGGGGGTTGCGCGGGGGCCTGGTCGTCCGACGGGGCAGCGCCGGCCGCCGGGGCTGCGGCCGTCTCCGGTGATTCGTTGTGCACGGTGCCATTGTGACGGGCGAGGTGCGAGCGTCGTCCGGGGCGGGGTGCGGGCAGGGCAGGGCGGGACGTGACGGGTCCCGGGGGCCCGGGGGGGACCAGTGGTTCCCGGGGGGCCAGTGGCTCAGTCGGTCCAGAGGGCGCGGACCTGTGGGGCGTGGGTGGCGGACTGGCGGCGGCCGGCGCGGGCGGCGTCGGCCCGTTTGGCGGGGTCCAGGATGTTGCGGCCGAAGGCCGCCCGGGCGGCACGGTCGGGGGTGATCACGTACACCCGGGCGCCCTTTCCGGCCAGCCGCGCGGCCTGGGTGCGCGGCGCGGCGATCGGTCCGCCGCCGGTCGTGATGGGGGCGATCACGACCACCCGGTCGTACCCCGCGGCCAGGTCCGCGTTGGCGCTGGAGTGCACTCCGCCGTCCACCCACCGCCTCCCGTCGACGGTGACGGGCGGGTAGACGGCCGGCACCGCGCAACTGGCGCTCACCGCGTCGAGGAGCGGGACGCCGCTGGCGCTGTCGAAGGCCGCGCGGTTCCCGGTCGCCGCGTCCACCGCGGTGACCAGGAGGTGCCGTGCGGGCCAGGTGTCCACGACCAGGGTCCGGGCGATGGCCGCCCGGTGTTCGGCTTCCGGTGCGGTGCGCGCCGCCAGCGCGAACCGGCCCATCCGCGCCCCGAACGCCGCCGCGTCCCGGGAACGCAGCGCGGCGGCCGCGAAGCGCGCGAGCACCGCCGGTCCGATGCGAGCGCCGGTCGGTCTGCCGGCCGGCGCGGCGAGTTGGCGTGCGTAGAGCTCGTCCAGCGGGTGCGGACGGGAGGTCAGCTGCGCGCCGACGATCGATCCGGCGGAGGTGCCGATGACGACGTCGGCGTCGGTGAGGTCGGCGCCGGCTTCCGCGAGGCCGGCGAGCATGCCGACCTCCCAGCCGATGCCGGTGAGTCCCCCACCGCCGAGGACGAGCGCCGTTCTCGACTCGGGCATGCGTGATCCCTTCCAGGTTGGAGCCGGCCGCGCCTACGATCCGGCGGGACGCCGCCATCGGGCCTCACCCCGGCCACCGGTGCCGTCCGCCGGATCGTAGGCGCGCGCGACGAAGGAGAACAGGGGCACGGGCGGCGACCTGAACGGGAGCGCGGAGGAACGAAGGCGGGGGCGCGCGCGGTCGGGGCCCGCTCGGACGGGATCGTCCGGGCAGGCCCCGGTGCGGTGGGGCCGCTCGCCGGCAGCGGCCCCACGGTCAGCAGGGACCGCGCCCCCGTCGACGCCCGCTCACTCCAGTACGGTGCGGACGGTGCCCGCGCCGACCGTCCGGCCGCCTTCGCGGATGGCGAAGCCGAGGCCCGGCTCCAGCGGTAGCGCACGGCCCAGTTCGACGGTCGCGGTGATCGTCTCGCCGGGGCGGGCGACGGCGCGCTCGCCGAGGTCGAGGGCGCCGACCACGTCCGCGGTGCGGAGGTAGAACTGCGGGCGGTACCCGGTGGACAACGGCGTGCGGCGGCCGCCCTCCTCGGTGGAGAGGAGGTACGCCTCGGCGGTGAAGCGACGCCGCAGGGTGATGCTGCCCGGAGCGGCGACCACGTCGCCGCGGCGGACGTGCTCGCGGTGCAGGCCGCGCAGGAGCAGCGCGACGTTGTCGCCGGCCTCGGCGGATTCCATGGGCTTGCCGAAGGTCTCCACGCCGGTGACGACGGTCTGCAGCGCGTCCGCGCCCAGTACGGCCACGTGGTCGCCGCAGCGCACGGTGCCGCGTTCGACGGCCCCGGTGACGACGGTGCCGCGTCCGGTGATGGTCAGCACGTTCTCCACGGAGAGCAGGAACGGCGCGTCCACGTACCGTTCGGGCACCGGGACGTAGGTGTCCACGGCGTCCAGCAGGGCGTCGATCGCGTCCGTCCAGCGCGGGTCGCCCTCCAGGGCACGGAGTCCGGAGACCCGGACGACGGGGAGGTGCTCGCCGTCGTAGCCGTGGGCGGTGAGCAGTTCGCGGACTTCCAGTTCCACCAGGTCGGTGAGGTCCGGGTCGCCCGCGTCGGCCTTGTTGAGCGCGACGACGACGTGCCGCACGCCCACTTGCTTGGCGAGCAGGACGTGTTCGGCGGTCTGCGGCATGATCCCGTCGAGCGCGGAGACCACGAGGATCGCACCGTCCAGTTGGGTCGCGCCGGTGACCATGTTCTTGATGAACACCAGGGCAGCGAATCAGCGAGTAGTGAGTCCGCCACGATTGAGCAGGTCAGGCTGCTGACCTGCCATATCTCAATGGGGCAGGCAATCACACCATCACTCCCCCTTGGGGGGAATTAGAGTTTTCTAGAGAACCTTCTAACCTGCACACCTTGATCATCTCCCACTTGTCTCCCAGCGTCTCCCAAGACATAAGAGAAGGCCGACCCCGGGCTGCCACCTGGGGGGTGGACTGCACACCCGGGGCCGACCCCTTTGTCCGGCGGGGACCATGGCGTGGGCCGTCAGCCGGACGACTGGCGCCTACCGAGGCGGAACCTTCGGCCATCCTCCCGCCCTTGCAGGAGAGCAGCCGTTCGCATCGACGCCCGGGGCGGCAGGCGAACGGTCAACTCTTGCATGTGCCACTGACAATCGCCGGACCCCGCATGCGTCTGGATCTGATCCTCCCGATGGATCGGTGGGTCATCAGACTCGGCGCACAGCGCCCTTGACATTGGCCTATGCCAAGATGGCCGCTGACCGGCACTTTTACCCTGGGGATACCTGGCCACGGCATCAAGTTGCCAGCTCGAACCTTCACACCACCATCCCTGAATGGGGGCAGCCGCATCACCCCGTGTTCGACCGCGCACAGGACGTGGCCTGAACCGGGGCGAGATCGCAGAAGCCGTGCAGAACGCCGGCGCCCCGCCCCAGGCACTGTTCTGGGGCGGGGCGGGGTAGCAGCGTCGCCGCAGCCAACAGCAACGCGGATGTGATGGTTCTACGGTACGGGCGGCCACTGACAATCCCGGGGCACTAGAATCGAACACGTGAACGACTTTCCGCCGGACCTGCCACGCCTCCGCACCCTGGAGACCTGGCTAGCCATGACCCTGGCCCGGGTCCGGAAGGCCATCGTCATCGCCGAGCAGCTCGAAGCCCAGCAACAGCGGGCTGCCCCTCCCCCACCACCGGAGTGGGTGCTGCAGCTCAGTATCGGCGGAGAGGGACAGCCGATCGCCGTGCACGTCGGGGGTTGTCGAACCGCCGGCCGGCGCGCCCGCCCCATCAGCCGCGAGGAAGCGATGCGCGCCCTGGCCGAGGGCGTGGACCCCTGCGCCCTGTGCCGGCCGGACACCGAGCTCGGCATCCTCGGCTGACGAGCGGACCTCTGGATGCCGTCGCAGGCTGGAGGGATGCGAGGGGACGCCCCGATCGTCGTGCACCGACTGTCCGCCACCGGCGGCCGGCGCGTCACGGCGCGAGGGGAGATCCTCGGGCTCGCGTACAGCGACGCGGACGCCATCGAGTTTCTACGGCGGGCCGGGATCGACGACCCGACCTCGATCCTCGATGACCCGCGGTGGGTCGAATGGCGCGGCGGGCAGCCACACGACTGGGGTGCCGGCGCACAGTAAAAGGCCCCACCACGACGGGGGAGCGTGGCGGGGCCTGGGCCCAGTGTGGCAGAGGGCTCACCTCCGCAGCGCCTGCCCCCGGATGGGCGCGGAGCGGGAGCACGCCCGCACCCGTCGACCTACCGTCGGAGCATGCGGCCGATCTGGAAGGGCACTATCTCGTTTTCGCTGGTCAGCGTACCCGTCCAGCTCCTGGCCGCCACGGAGGAGCATGGTCCCGGCCTGCACCTTGTACATGCGGCTGACGGCGGCAGAGTGAGGAACAAGCGGGTCTGCGAATTGGACGGCCAGCAGCTCGCCGCGGGCGAGATCGCACGCGGCTGGGAGACCCCCGACGGCCGGACCGTTTTTCTCGACGAGGCCGACATCGCTGCGCTGCCGCTGCCCACCAAGCGCGTCATCGACGTTGTCGGCTTCCTCGACGTCGACCAGGTGGACCCGCTGATGTACTCCCGGCCTTACTGGGTCGCCGCCGAGGGGCCTGCGTCGCAGCGGCCCTACGCGCTGATGACCGAGGCGCTTGCGCGCTCCGGCCGGCTGGCCGTTTGCAAGGTCGCGATCAGGTCGAGGGAGCGGCTTGCCGTCCTCAGGCCGAAGCACGGGATGCTCGTGCTCCAAACTCTCCTGTGGCCGGAGGAAATCCGGGATCCCGGAGACCTGTCCAGTCCGGCCCCGGTAACGGATCGGGAGCTGAGGCTCGCCGAGATGCTGATGGATGAGCTCGCGGGCGTCGACATCGACCAGCTGCACGACGAATACGCCGCGGCGCTGCATCAGTTGGTCGACGCCAAGGCCATCGGCGAGGAGCTGGCACCAGCACTTGAGCCGGGGCCGGTCGTGGACCTCATGGCGGCACTGGAGGAGTCGGTGCGCGCAGCACGGCATGCCCGTGGTGACGATGAGCAGGACGGCGACCGGCCGCACCGAGATGGCGAGTAGCGCATAACGTTCCCTTATGTGCTGGTCACAGCCCGATGTCCTCCGATGCGGCGTCGGTCCACTTGTCGGCTTCGCGGATGTAGCCCCAGAAGGCGGGGCTGTTCTCGGCGTGCCCGGACTGGGCGCGGATCTTCTCTTCTCGTTTGCCGGCCTTGCGGCTGGTCGTGATGAACCCGGCTCGCATGCTGTGTCCGGTGAGGCGGACGGAGAGTCCGGCCCGTTCGGCGTTGCGGGCGATGATCTCGCGGACGGCTTCCGGGGAGAGTGCGTGGTCGCCGAGCTGGCCCCAGACGGTGATGGGTAGGAAGGCGGGCCCGCTGGTGATGCCTGCGGCGGCGCGCCAGGTGAGCCAGGCGCGGACAGGGCAGGTGTCAGGGTTGCGGCCGTAGCCGACGACGACGTCTCGGGGTGGGCGGCCTTTGACGGCGGGGACGTGGACTTCGAGGCCCTGGCTGACGTGGACGATGCCGTCGGCTCGGAGGGCTGCGACCTCGGCGGATCGTCCGGCGATGCCGAAGGCCATGAGCCAGAGGGCGCGGTCGCGGAGGCCGGTGAGTCCGTCGGCGACGGCGGCGTTCATCTGGCGGAGCTGCTCGGGGGTGACGGCGGCGGCCTTGCCCCGGCCGCGCGCCTGCCGTTCGGGGTCATTCTTCAGCGGCTTGAGGGCCTGCCGGGCGGCGACGGTCGCGGCCTTCGGCACCTCGACACCATGCTCGTTTCTGGCGGTGACGGTGACGCCGGTGATCCTGCGGTCGATACTGTTGGGGGCGGCGAGCTTGATGGTGTCGAGCCAGACGACGAAGCCGACGAGCGTGCCCTTGGTGACGTTGGTGGATGCGATCCGGTGGCCGGTGCGTTCGCCGAGCCAGTCGTGAAACTCCTCCCACAGGGCCCAGTCGTTGGCGTAGCCGCGCTTCGTGTTGTGGGGGCGGATGTTGTCGAGGTGCTTCTCGGCTGCTTCTTCCATGGCGTGCAGGACGGCGAGCGTCGCAGCGTCGTAGGCAGCGGGCGCGGCTTCCGGCTGGCGCGGAGCGAGGGCGTCGGTCACTGCTCGCCCCTCAGTGCCGCCAGCGCTCCGTCAGCGCCGTCCTCGTAGAAGCGGTTGAACAGCCCGCCCGTCAGCCCTTCATAGACGGCGCTACCCAGTCGGCTGCCACCGGGTGCAACCTGCTCGGCGGACGCGCCGTTCTGCTGCCCCAGCAGGAGCGCCAAGTAGGCCGCCTCGTCATGGGACAGCTCCACCAGAACGGTTTCCGGCATCTCTTCATCGTCGAGGTCGATCCGCTTCACCTTCACGCCTCTGCTCCCGCCTTCGGGTCGATGAGATCGGCCGCGTTCAACGGCGACAGCATGGTGACGTTGCCGGGCTTTCCGGGGTCGTGGTTGGTCCATGCCGCGCGGATCTGTTCGGCTAGTCCGTGGGCGTAGTCGTCGAGGACGGCGTTGGCGCGGGCGGTGCTCAGCCCGGCTTGGCAGAGGTAGGCGATGAGGCGCGCTCGAGAGTCTGAGGCCATAGCCAATTGTACCGTTTTTCGCCCGCGATATGGCATGTTATCGGGGGCGCGATTCAGGGACGAGGTGGGGCGCACGCGATCGGGGCGCGCTCCACCTAGTTCATGATTCTTAGTCAAACTCCTTGCTGGGCAACCAAGAAGCTCTACCTTGGTGTCATGACGAAGGAACCACTCCCCCGCCTCATCCCGACCGGCAACTGCTGGTGCGGCTGCGGCGCAGAGATCGGCCTCGGCTCGTTCTTCGCCCGCGGCCACGACAAGGTCGCCGAAGCCGCCCTCGTCGCCGTCAAGTACGGCGGATCCATCCCACAGATGCTCCACGCCAACGGATTCGGGCCCAGCCACTCCGTCACGGCCAAGGCCGTAGGGGAGTACGGCTGGACGAAGTGCTCCCGCTGCAACTATGTCGGCGCCCCGACCAGCGTCCGCAACCATGAGAAGAAGTGCACCGCACCGAAGGAGAACTGACCGTGAACGAAGCCGAGTACGAAGAGCGGCGCGCGGCACTGACTGCACAGGCAGAGGAACTGCGCAAGGAGTACGTCGAGGCGAAAGCCCGGTACGACCGGGTCACTGACGCACTGCGGGACCTGCGCGTCGAGTGGCGTGAGCAGGAGAGGAGCAGGTCGTGAGCAGCCTCAAAGCGGCCACCGACGTCTTGCGCACCACCCTCGCCCGCGCCCGCGCCCAGGATGAACGGGGCCAGCGACCCGGTTTGGTCGAGGGCCCGGACGGCCCCGAGTGCGAGTGGGCCGCCTACGAGCGGGACCGCATGCACGAGGCCGTCAATACGATCCGGGCCGACCGCGGCCTGCCGGCCGTCCAGGTCGAGGACATTGTCCGCGCCGAGCGGCTGACGGTCGGGCACTCCGACTACAGCCGCAAGTTCGCGTTCTACTGCGCCGAACTCGCCGAGAAATGAGGAGCACGATCATAGCCATGCTGGAGATCGTGCTCCGCATCCTCGTGCCGATCATTATCGGAGCGCTCGCGGTGTGGGTCGGCACCACCCGCATCCCCTGGACACCGCCCAACGACAAGGACTGAAGGACCCGAGGCAGCACATGCCGATGCCCCGCCTGAGGAAAGCAGGCGGGGCATCGGCATGTGAGGCTACACGCCTCGGGGTGGCCTACTTGAACCAGTACCGGACGCCCCTGTGGTGGCTACAGGTGCCGGGGAAGTGGCGGCTGTAGGACCAGGTGCCGTCCTTGCACTTGGCCATGACGCCGGCGGGGTGCTTTATGCAGATGCCGCAGACGCCGGTGGCGGGCAACGTCCTGGAACCGCACCCCAGCTGCTGCCTCTCCGTGTGTCAGTCCCCTGGGCTAGCGTGACTGACAACGCACGAATGGCCCGGAGGGCAAGATGAACGACAGTGTGCCCGAGGGCACCTTCTGGACGATCACGGTCGTCAAGCCGATCCTGGTTCACGAACCCGATCCGACGGCCGCAGCGGTCAACGATGCCGTGATGGAGGACTCGACCATCCCCGTCAGCTCCTATGCCCCCGTGCGGCGGGCCGAGCCGCTGCGATGCCCACAGTGCGGCGCGGACCGGGACTGGATGGCATTCGGCGCGTGGATGGACCCGGTGCGGCTGGTCTGCCCTGCGGGGCACAGCTGGACGCCCTGGGAGGACGACCCGGCAAGGGGGCGGTCCTTGATGCAGGAGCTCATCCTGGCGAGCGGCATTGAGGAATCCCGGGGCTGAGGCGGCGTTCCTACTTCGCGGACGTAGGGTGTGCGGCATGACGGTCGGGGGTCTCCGTGACATCGAGCGGTCACTGGCCCTGCGCCGGTGGGTGCCGAGTGCTGCCGAGGTCGCGCTGGGTGAGGCGTTCTTCAGGCTCGCCGTGGCCTCGCAAGAGGATCCGACTCCGGCGGTCGTAGTTGACGAACTTTGTGGATAGAGACACCCCAGGCCCGGGACAGCGCTTCGTTGGTCTCTTTTGCGTAGGCGGCGTGACTCATCGCTTCCGTCAGCTCTTCGTCGCACATGGAGGCAGCCAGCGACTTCCCGATGCCGCCACGCAACCCGCCATGCCGTCCAGGTCCAGCAGCGCGTTCCGCTAGAGCTGCTCGCCAGCGACCTTGATACTCGTCGACTTCCACGCGGCTGACGTGCCGGAACCAAGCGCTTGGCCGGTGTTCCGCCGTCCTCCGGGGAACGCTCGTCGTGGACCCGGCGTAGAGCAGACAGCCACCAACGTCGTACATGCGGTACACGTACCAGGTTCTGTCGTGGCCGATCTGATCGCTCATGCGCCCTCTCCTGCATAGGCAATGGCCAGGCCCGGAACTTCCTGGGCGACACGGGCGACGACCGCGCGGTGCCAACTGGCAGGGAACGGCACCTCGGGGTGCGCGGCGCGGTACTCGGCATCGCTGCGGTACGTGATCATCTTCGGGTCGGGCATGTCCATGAGCTGCTTGACGACGCCCTCGATGAAGGCAGCCGTTCGCGCCTCCAAGTCCTCCAACGCGAGGCGGACACCGTCAGGGATGGCGTACTTCCCTGCTTCCCAGTGCCGCACGGTGCGTGGCGATACCTCAAGGTGCTCAGCCAGCCAGTCGCCGGTGAGGCCCAGATATTCGCGGACCACTTTGAACTCGGCGTCGGTCATCCGCTCGTCGTCGGGCATGCCGGGCGGGTCGGTGTACTCGGTCATGCTGTGCTCCAAATACGAGTGCAGCCCCGCCCTGTAGGGCGGGGCTGGCGGGCGGCTCGGTCAGGCGGTGAGGTCGCGGGTCTCAACGATGGCCCAGTAGGACTCGCTGTCGAAGTCATCGATGCTGTTGATCTGTCCGTCGTGTGCGGCAACCAGGTCGTCGACGATGCCGTCAATGTCGTAGTCGTCGGCGTGGTCACCAAGGGTGGTGGAGACCTTGTGGGCAATGTCCTGACGGTTCATGTCCGGGTCCTTCCGGCGGGGTCTGGGGCTGTTCCCCTGACCTCACGACGACAACAGTAGCTTCCTGTTTTAGGAAGCACAAGGGGTTCGAGGCTTCGCAGCCCTACTCGACCTAAATCCTCTCGGCGTGCCCTCACTTCTCGCGAACAACGATTCCTCCTCGGGCATGTCGCCTCCCCGACTCGCGAACAATCGCTGCCACAACTCGGTGAACAAAGCCACCCCCTGAACCGATCCCACCAGCCGCCGCGGTGCACCACGTCGGCGCTCTGCTGAAGGAAGGCGTGCAGGGAACCGACGTGTGAACACGGACCTCTGTGGCTCAGGGTTCCTCGCGGTTTGTGTAGCCGCGGAGGAGCCAGTCGCAGTCGCGGGCGAGCCTCGCGACGTGGACCCAGTTCCTCATCGGCTGCATCCCGAGGCCGGTCCGGGCGTTGTTGGCGATGCGGCTCAGCGTGGTCGCATTGAGGTACCACTCGCGACTGCCGTGCCACAGCCGGTCTGTTCGTTCGAGGGCGTCGGGCAGTATCACCTCGATGTGGCCGCGCAGCAGCGCCTCCAAGTGCTCAAGTTCCTCAACCTCAAGCGGCTTGGAGCGGAGGACGAGGGCACGGTCGATGGTGCGGCGCATCGTCTCGACGTCAACGGGGATGCCGTCTGCGGCTCGGGAGTTCACCCGCCCAGGGTCGTCACTTTTGCGGCTCCGCTCGATACCCGACCGGTAATCTCACGGTGAGATGGCCTCGTGCCGGCTGCGGAGGAGCACGTGAGAGCTGCCCTGGTCCCAATCGAGTTGCCGGAGTGGGCGTGGCAGCGGGCCGAGGTCCGGCAGGCTCTGCGGGCGCGGGACGTGGGCGCAGTCTTCCGGCACGTACAGCAGTACGCCGGTGCCAGCCAGGCCAGGATCGCCACCGCGACCGGCATGACGCAGGCCCGCGTCAACGAGATCATCAACGGCCGCCGCGAGGTGTCCCGCCTGGACGTGTACGAGCGCATCGCGGAGGGCCTCAATATGCCCGATGACGCACGGCACTTGCTCGGCCTGGCCTCACAGCGAGAGAAGCGGAGTGGTGGGCGGGCCTTCGACCTCGCGGCATTCCCTGAGGTGGTGCGCGTCTACGCCGATCAGGCATCGGCCGCCGAAGAGATCCGACGGCAAGCGCGCACCGCGGCGGAGCTCGATGTGCTGGCCGTGAGGGGGCTCGGCCTGATCGGGCTCAACGACTCCCTGCTGAGGGGCTCAGTGCTCCGTCCCAGCCCTCCGCGAGTCCGGGTTCTGCTCCTCCATCCCGAGGCTCCCTCCCTGGCGGTGCGCGCCGCTGAGATCGGGGAATCTGCGGAATCGCTCGCGAGCGGCGTGCGGCTGTCCGAGGCTCGCCTGCGGGAGCTGTCGAGCAGTGGCGACGTTCGGGTGTACCGGTACAGGATGCTGCCGACGTGGCGCATCATCCGGCTGGACTCGACCCTGTTCGTGTCGGCCTTCGACGCCGGCTGGGAAGGGCACGAGTCGGCAACGTACAAGGTGATGGAGACGCCGCACGGCCCCCTGTACCGGGGCTTCCGGCGCATGTTCGAAGCGATCGTTGACGACGGCGTTCGCACCGTCTGAGCGAGGGGGTAGAGCTGGTGATCGAGGCAGAGTTGAAGGCCCGGGTGCTGGATCCCGAGGGCGTCATGCAGCGCCTGGAAGCACTCGTTGCCGGTGTGGCCGAGGTGTACCAGGACACCTACTACGACACCGATGCCGGCGACCTGGACCGGAGCGATCGGGAGCTGCGTGTCCGCACTGTCCACGGGCCTGAGGAGACCCGCACGGTCCTCACGTACAAGGAGGCGCGGGTCGATGAGGTTTCCGGCTCGAAGCCTGAGTACGAGACCCGCATCGACGACCCGGACGCTGTCCATGCCACGCTGCGCGGCCTGGGCTACGTGGCGGCCATCGCGTTCGAGAAGCGGTGCCGGAACTACGCCTTCGAGGCGCGGGGTCGGCGCATGCTCGCCACGCTGGTGCGCGTGCCAGAGCTGGACGGCACGTTCCTCGAAGTCGAGACCCTCGCGAAGGATGACGACCTGCGGGCCGCCCTGGACGACGTCAGGGCGGTCCTGTCCGAGCTGGGCATCGCCGAGGGCGAGTTGACCACTGAGCAGTACACCGATGCAGTTCGCGCCGGCCGCCGAGCGTAGTCGCGGCTGACCGCCTCACCGATCAGGTAGTGCCAGCAGCCCCACACGAACAGCGAAGAGCGCCCCACCTCCGGAGAGGTGGGGCGCTTGATTGGGGGCAGAGTCAGGGGCGTGTTCAGCGGGCGCGCCGCGCGCCGAGGAGAGGGATGCTCGGCGACGCCGAGGGCGTGGGCCACGGGGCCGGCTTACTGCTGGGGACGCACGTGTAGCGCGTGGACCCAGCACTATCCGGTGTGCACGTGTACGTCGCCCCGCTGCTGTCCGTGAAGGTCCAGCCCGACGGCGCAGGTCCCTGCGGGCCTGTGTCGCCCTTACTGCCCTGCGGACCGGGGGGTCCAGCCGGACCCGAGGGCCCGACCGAGCCCGGGGAACCTGCCGTGCCGTCGGCTCCCTTCGCTCCCGCGGCTCCCGACGGGCCAATGGGACCGAGCGAACCGGTGGAGCCGGGCTGGCCATCCTTACCGTCCCTGCCGGGGGGTCCGGACGGCCCCGGACCACCCGCCGGCCCTGGTGGACCCTGGGGTCCGACGACGCTCTGCCCTGGCTGGCCGCGGCTCCCCGGTGGGCCCGCCACAGGCTTATGCCCGAGCCCCTGCACTTGACGTGCGAGAGCGTCACGCGCCTGGTTAGCGGTGGTCAGGTCACGCGTCAGGGTAACGACCTGGACGGCGAGCCATGCGAGAAACGTCACCGTGAGGAGGACCGTCACGGCGGCCAGCCCCTCGGCCCGCGGGATCCGACGACGCATGCGCAGCGTGCTCATTTCGCCACCACCGCCCAGATCGCAATCGCTGCTGCCAGGAGACCCATGAGGACCGGGATGATCATTTGGTAGAGACGGTGCTGTCGCTCCCGCTCGCGCCGGTCCCGCTCGTCCAGCTGGTACTGCTCAAACTGCCTCTCCAGCGCCTCGCGGGCATCAATCGCTTTCTGGAGGTCCTGGCTGAGTGCCGTCAGCCGCTGGTCCGTGTACGCCTGCTGGAGGGTGTACACCTCGGTCGAAACGACCTTGTCCAGCCGGGTGTTGATGCCCTGCGCCATCGCCTGGATTTCCTGCCGCAGCGCAGCGACCGCGCGCCCGAGTTCGCCCGGGGTCAGCTCGTCGGGCACGAGGACCTCCTGTCGTGCAGGGCGCTATCAGCCGGCGGGCGGTGCTGCCGGGGGCTCGTCGGCCCGAGCGGTGTGCGGGGCCTGCCAGCCCGCCGCGAACGTCACAGCCGCCGGAGCGAGGGCGATGACGATGCCCTGGAACCAGGACGGCAGCGGAGCCAGCAGCCGGTCGTCAGCGGCCACCGCATTGAGGACGGCTATCAGCAAGGAGGCAACGAACGAGGCGGCTGTCGCTGACCGCACCTTCGCCTCGATCGACGCGCTCACGGCTTCGTCCCATCGAGGGCGTGCCCGAGCTCCTTCAGCGCCGCGGCAGCGCCGGCCTGGGCGGCAGCAGTGACCTGGTCGGCGGTAAGCCCTCCGGCCTTGCCGACCGCGGCCGAGAGCGCGGCCAGAGCCGCCTGCGCCGCAGCACCCTCCGCCACAGCCTGCTTGAGCGCCGCGTTCTGATTGCCGTGGACCGTGTCCATCCAGCCCATGACGGCACCGACCCTGACCGGCTTCTTCGGGTCCGGGCCCGGCTCGTTGTAGTTCCATACCGCGCTCGCGACGGCGGCGATGTCGGCTTGGGTGAGGGGCATGTCGGTCTCCTGGTGTAGCGCCCACGCCCTGAGGTCCGCGAGCGTCGAGAGATGGCAGTAGTCCTTGTCGACCGGGCTGTCCGAGTACTGGTGGAAGAGCCAAGGCGCCTGGATGCCGGGGTCGCCCGCGGCGCGTCCGGCGGTGGCGATCCACAGGAAGTCGCCGTAGTACGAAGTCGTGTCGACGGTTCGCCAGTAGTCGGTGTTGCAGTACATGCCGACTCTGTTGTTCGGCAGCTTGCTCTTGACGTACTTCAGCCATGCGTCCTTGTAGGCGGCCTGCGTGCCACGGGACACGCCGGTGTTCGCCGCGTCGTAGCCCTCCCAGTCAAGGACCACCAAATCGCCCGGCTTCCAGTTGACCTGAGAGAGGAAAAAGTCAGCCTCAGCGGTGACCGAGTTCGCCATATGGGGATATGCGTACCCACCCCAGACTAGACCGTTGGCCTTCGCGTGGTTACGTTGCTGCACCCACAGCGGATTGACGTAGCTCAGCCCCTCAGTGACCTTCACGAGGGCGAACGAGAGGCCCGAAGTATCGGGCGTAGCACTCTGGTAGGAGGCCCAGTCTTGGCCCCAAATACCCATTGCATCCCCCTTAGAGACGGCGAAAGCTTGGTAGAATTTACGCATGGACGACCTTGCTCGATTCCACTCGAAGTGGATACAAGCTAAGAACGGCTGCAAGATCTGGCAGGGAAAGCCGCACCCCGATGGCTACGGTCAATTCCGGGTCGGCGGTCGCCAGGGATATGCATTCAAAGCCCACCGATGGATCTTCATCCAGATGTTCGATTTTGAGCCTGAGGTCGTCATGCACAAGTGCGACAACCGGCTCTGCGTGAACTGGGAAGGCTGCCTCATCCCCGGGACACGAACCCTCAACATGGTGGACAAGGTGGCCAAGGGACGTCAGTCCCGGGGTGAGGCAGTGGGCAGCGCCAAGCTGACGGAGACGCAGGTCCGCGAGATACGTCAACTTGCCTACGGCATCCCCGGGTCATACCGAGAGATCGGTCTCCGATACGGCGTCTCCCCTGAAACTATTTACGACATCTTGAAATACCGAACTTGGCGGCACTGCGCCTAATCGCAGACCTCCTTAGGAAATCAGGCCCGGGACATACAGCTGCGCCGTCCAATCCGCATGCGATGCTGTATGGGCTCCGCCGTGACCTCGATGGTGGAAGGAGCACAGCCACCGGAACTCCCCGGGGCTGGACTCCAGCCAGGTGGCTACCTCCTCGACCGTCGCCGTCTCGGAGATCTCCGGGAAGTCGCGATGGAGTGCCCGGGGATCCGCCGCGTTGGCCGTGGCGAACTCCAGCACTGCGTGATGCAGTTCCAGAGTTCCGGCGCAGCGCTCGGTCCCGACACGCTCGCCCACGAAGCAGACAGCGCCTTGACGGTGATGCCGCCGGTACGCCTCGAACGCCGCGTAGTGCGGATCGTGGGCACGTGGGGAGTGGTCGGGGAAATGCATCGTGTATCGGTGCGATTCGGTCTGTGCGTGGGCAGCAACGACCGGCGACTCGGGGTCCGCCATCGTCTGGGCTCCGTTCGGGTCATGAAGAAGCCCCGGACGAGCGCCGGGGCTAGAGCTCGCGCCATGGGAGGCGGGACGGTGTCAGGTGAAGCTGGGCGGTGTCGCATTGAGGTTGGTGGTGTACACCGTGAACGCCTTGTCCTGCCTGGTCACTGTCATTGGGTTCGTGACGCCTGTCGGCCAGGGCTGCGAGTTGAACGCCTTCGCAATGTCCAGGGCGATGGCGTCGGTTACGCCAGCCAATGAGGTGAGGATGAAGCCACCGTCGTTCTCACCGGTATTGCTGTTGATGGCGAAGTTGAACTGGTACTCGGTGTACGTGTCGATAAAGGTCACGGGTGTCTCCGATGATGATTAGCGGCTGATCCAGATGACGCGCATGGACGGGGAGAAAGCGCCGCCCGCGTTGGTGGAGAGCGAGGTGCCGCTGGCCTGCGCGACCATGACCTCGACGTAGTCGGTGGTGCCGTTCATGCTGACCAGCGCCGTCGCTTGGTGAGCGTAGATCACCGCGTTGACCGGGTCGAATGACGCGGCAGAGCCGATTACGCCGCTCCCGTTGAGGGCGATCTGGATTCGGCGGTCGCCGGCGGTGGTGCTCACCCAGGCCACGGAGCCGATGACGAGGTACGTACCGGCGACGGATGCTGTGTACCTCGATGGGTTGGTGACGTTGGAGTGACCGCCGTCGCTGTCGAGAACCGTGGTGTCAAAGTTCAACGCCGTCATGGCATTGGATCCGGGCATCGACTGGACGGACGAGGCATAGACGCTGCATACGGGAACGCCGGTCAGGTAGTCGGTGGTCCCTTTCACTTGAGCGTTCCACAGGGCGCCGGTGATGAATTGCCCCGGGGAGACGGTTGCCGAGGTCGGGATGGTACGTGCCACTGCTCACCTCCTCAGTAGGCGAATGCGCAGCTGTCGAATCTGGTGACCGCGTCCCAGGTGGTCGGGTCGGTGATCCCGGCCGGCAGCGGCTCGTTTACGAGGTCGCCGGCGGTGTGGGATTTGGTGGTTGCCGCGGTGAGGGTGATCGTGGCGCTGGTCCAGCCTGGGGATGTAGCGCCGACGGAGGAGACGGTGACCGTTTCCTGGTTGGCGGTGTTCTGGCCGAGGACGAGTTGCTGACCGGCCGCTACCTGTGCGGCGAGCGGGTTGGTGGTGTCCGCAGATGCGTTGACGGTGATCGCGGTGACGCCGGATGCGACCGTGGACGCGAGGGTGGTGTGCCACGCCGCGAAGCCGGCGTAGGGCGTCAGGTCGACAGGGCTGCACTGCAAGGTCCACGTAGCGTCTCCGTGGTCGTCCATCCCTACCTGGATCTGCTCAACGATGCAGTCGAGCTGGATCGTCGGGGCGGCGGGCGGGCGGCGCATCACCCGCACCCGCATGCCGAGTTCCAGAGATAGACAGACGGGCCACAGAGCAGGGTTCGCGCTGGGATGGAGTCTGATGGCGGAGACGCGCACTGCGGGATTCTTGTACCGGCTCAGCAGGTATCCGGCAGCATCCTGGCATTCGAGGGCGGAGGAGGCGTTGATGGTGCGGGACAGGGTGCGGGGAAAGTAGTTGGTGATCGACGTGGGGTCTTGGTCATAGAAGACCTGCGATGTGCCAGCCTGCGTCACCGTCACCTGGTTGGACAGGTGCGTGGAGTCGTAGTCCAGCTGGCAGTCCTCGTAAGGCCACTCGCCCAGGTCTGCCCGCTCCCCGAAGACGTAGGTCGGTGTCAGCGCGTTGTATCGGGCCGAGCGAGAACGGAATATCACCGCTCCCGTGCGGTCGATGAAGTGCTCGCCGTTCTCGGTGTCCACGACCGCCTGCAACGCGCTCAGAGCATCCTGTCCCCCGGTAGCCATCGGCCCCATGCTCGTGGTGAGCCCGGCCTGTATGGAGTAGACGCCGAGGTATCCGGCGTAGCGGAGGATGCGGCTGTATCGAGCGTCGCTCGATTCGCCCGCGCAGGCGGACCGCCAGGCGTTGTACAGGTTGGTGCAGTCGGTCGTCGACAGCGCGGAGGGGAACTCGGCGACGAACGATAGGTCGCCCTTGTACTGGAACGCGCTGCCGTTGCCCGTGGTGGGATCGATCCAGCCGCCCACGCTATCGCTGACCAGGCCCGACGCTTCAATCGCCGGATTTACCGACGTGTACGTGACGTTCACGCCGTCCACAGACAGGGTCAGGCGGGCTGTGCTGTGGCTGTAGCTGAGGATCGCGAGATGCCAGTTCCCGTCGACGTAGTTGTTGTTCGTCGGCTGGAAATTCGTGAGAGATCCTGCGGTGGGACCGCTCATTAGGACCTGAAAGTACCCGCTTGAGTTGATCTGCCAGTAGATGGACGACCCGGAGCCCGCGACCTTGTCGAATGAGCTCCAGAAGACGGTCTTCGATGCGGGGGTGGGTCCCGTGTACCTGAAGGCCAACATGCGCGTCCACTCGCCCGAGGGATTCGCGGGGCCTTTGATGCCCGCTCCTGTAAGGCTGATGAATGAAGCTGGGTCGATGAGAAGCGTTCCCGGATCCGGGTTGTTGACGGTAACGACCGTGCCGGTGCTTCCCGTATAGGTGCCGCCGCTGGTTGCGGATGTGATCTGGTTGCCGGACGTCAGGGAGCCGGCTCCCGCCTTGGAGACGCCGATGAACGCGGCCGGGAAGTTCCCGGAAGCGTCCGCGAACGAGTTGCTGCCCTGCGGGTCGTCGAGCTTGTACAGGAACCGCGGGTTGTGGGAGTTGATCTCCTGGGTCAGCGGGTCGGATAGCTGGATCTGCGACAGCAGGGATATGGCGTCGACGGCAACCGGCTCGACCGTGCCGTAGGAGCCGTTGAAGTTCCAGCGGGATGGCCAGCGCTCCACGAAGCCGGCGTACAGCGGGTACCAGACTCCGGGAGCCGTCCATGCAGTGGCGGTAGAACCCTTCTCCAGCTGCCACCCGTCCGCCTGCATGCTGCAGGTGGAGGCTGCGGTGGCGGCGACGGACACGCCGACGTTCATGCCGGCCGCGGTCGAGGGGGCGGTAGCGGTGACGGTGAGCTGCGTCCACGCCGCGGTCGGCGAACCGGTCAGGGTGACGGTAGTGCCGTAGGCGAAGGAGGTCGGGCTGCCGCCGGATGCCGAGTACCAGCCGATGTGAGGCTTCACTTGCAGCGAGGTGGACGATGTGACGTTGCGGACGCGGATCTGCATCGTGTACGTCTGGCCCGGCAGCGCCCCGTACTGCGGCGTGTGGCAGATGCGGGTGGGCGCAGTGGATCCGGAGGGGACGGCGAACTGCATGACTCGGGCACCCTGCCACGCGGTGGCGTCAGTGACGATCTGGCCGCCACTGGAGTCGGTGAGGGAGAAAACGTCAGGGCCGAGGCCGGATTGGTCCAGCGTGCCAGTGCCGTAGCCGCCGAGGTCTCCCACGGTCGCCTGCACCTGGGTCAGCAGATTCTGCGTGGGCGGCCACTGGGCCCGCTTGCGATACGGCTGGTAGGCCATGATGTGCCCGTACCAGGGCCCGGAGGTGTTGAGCGGGTCGAGGCCGCCGTCCGTGTTGGCGAGCGTCGTCTGATACTCGCCGGCCCGGACCTGGTCTAGCTCGTACTGCCGGCCCCGCTGAATCGAGCTACGTCCCCGGGTGCGCGGGGTGACCTCGACGTATCGGTCCAGAGGCGTGTTGCCACCGGCGCAGTTCCAGTAGGGCCCCCAGTCCTCGGCGATGACGGGCCAGTTGGGGTTGATCGCCACCGTCATCACCTACCTCTTGTACGGGGTGTAGCTGGTGGAGGAGCGCATGCCGAGGCGCAGCATCTGGGTTTGGACGACGTCCCGGAGGTCTCGCTCGCTGAGCACGCTGCCCTGGACGGTGATGTTGACGGTGACCGTCTGTCCGCCGGGCACTGCGCCGCCGCCAGCAACCAGTGCGCCGCCGGCTGTCGGTGTAACCAGGGCCGTCTTCGCGGTGCCGAGGGTGCGCTGAGCCAGTGCGTCGGCGGCGTCGGTCGCCACCTGGGCGTGCTGGGTGATGCCGACCGCGATGCCGTGTGGGATCCACTGGCCTATCTGGTCGGCGAATTCCCTTGAAGGGCTGGAGATCCCGAGGAAGTTCTTCGCGGCGTTCAGGGCGTTGCTGGCAAGGTTCTTGAGCGAGTTGTAGAGGTACCCGGCCGCGTTCTCGACGCCGTTGATGATTCCGTTGACGATGTTGGTGCCGATGCTGAGGAACCACGAACCGACGCTTTTGACGGAGTTCCAGGCCGAGACGAGGCCGTTCCAGATCGAGCTGCCGATGCTTGAGATGATGCTGGTCAGCGTGTGCCATGCCGACCGGATCGGGTTGATGATGGACATCTGGATGCCGAGCCAGATGAGCGCTGCGGTGCGCTTGATCGAGAGCCATTGGCTTTCAAGCCAGTCCATCACGAAGTTCCAGATGCTTACGAGGGTGCTCCAAACCCGCTTGATCGGATTGATGATCGTGATTTGAATGCCGAGCCAGAGAGTGGCCGCAGCGTCCTTGATGCCGTTCCATATCGAGGAGAGGAACGAGGTGATGGCGTTCCAGACGGTCTTGGCGACGTTGATGATGGTGTTGTGGCAGTGGTTCCATATGGAGATGACCAGGGCGATCGGCGGCGCGAAGATCGCCAGCAGCAGCGGCCACCACTTCTTGAAGAAGCCGACGATGGCATTCCACACTGTCGACGTGACGGACGAGATGCCGTCCCACGCTCCCTTGATCGCATTCCACAACCACTTCACCCCGGCCACCAGGCCGTTCCACGCGGCCTGCAGTGCGTGCCACACGGCGACCGCGGCGACCTTGACGCCCTCGAAGGCGGCCTGCACGATCGCGCGGAACCGCGCGGAATGGTTGTAGGCGTAGATGAGCCCGGCGACCAACGCCGCTATCGCGATGACGATCAGCCCAATCGGGTTGGCGTCCATTGCGGCATTCAGTAGCCACTGGGCAGCAGCCATGATCTTGGAAGCTGCGGCAGCCACCTTCTCTGACGTGGCGAAGGCCCGGATCGCCGTGCCCGCCGTCCGCAGCCCGCTTCCGATCTCGCTGACGCCCTTGATCGCACCGGACACGGCGCCCGTCGCGAACCGGATGACGGCTGCGGTCAGGACCCCACCGATCACAGCAGCCAGGGCAATGGTGACGCCCTGGTATTTGGTGAAGAAGCCGATCACCGCGCTCACAACCGGGATGAGCTTCGTGCCGATCGTGATGGCCGCGACCTGCACGCGCTCTTTGAGCTGCGAAATTTGGAAGTTGAAGGTCTGCTGCGTCGCGGCCCAGCCGTGGATGTCTTTTCCAGCATGCTGGCCGGCCGCACCGACCGCGGCGACGTTGCTCCGGAACTGCGACATACTTTCACCGCCGAGCATGAGGGCGGTGTTCAGGCCGGTGGCGCCACCCATCATCTTCTTCATGGCGTCGTTGTACGTCTGAGCTGCCGGCCCGCCAGCCTTCAGCTGCGAGTTGAATCCCTTGGACTTGTTGGTGAGCGTCGCGAACTGGGTCAGAAGATTCGCCTGGTCGACCGGCAGGGCCTTGATCTGCTTCTTCCAGTCGGCGACGCTGATGCCGCCCTGAGCATAGGACTGGGCGAGCTTCTGCAGGGACGCCGGCATCTTCGAGATCATCACGTTGGCGTCTTCCGCGGCCTGCTTCGACGTGTTGAACGCGTTGAGCAGGACGGTTCCGGCCGATCCCATGTGCTGCAGTACGGCCTGCTGCAGCATGCTGATCGTGCCGGTGAGGCCGCGCTGCCCCAGGTGCGTTGACACGTCGACGGAGGACAGGCCAAGGCGCTGCATCTCCTGGACAGCCACGTTGTTCGGGGCCTGCAACGCGCGGATGGAGAAGGCCAGTTCTTGGGTGGCTTCCCGCGCCGAGGTCCCGTGGTTCGTGAGGGTCGCGATGGCACCGCCGACCTGGGCGAAAGACAGGTGCGCGGAGGAGGCGATCGGCAGCACCGTTGAGAGGCTGCCGGCGAACTCACCGAAGGTCATCTTGCCGTGGCCGACAGCGGCAACCATCTGGTTTGTGATCTGCACTGCCGCCGACGCCGGCAAGTGGTACGAGTTCAGCGCGCTCGTGACAGCGTTGGTGACCTCCGGCAGCGGCGCCTGCTCAGCACGAGCACCCTCCGCCGCGGCCTTGAGGACCGTCAGGCCCTGGGCGCCATGGAAGCCAGCGGACTCGACCATGTACATGCCGTCGGCCAGTGCCTTCGTCGACGTACCCGTCTGGACAGCGATGTCGAGGATCCCGCTGGACACTCGCTTCAAGTTGGCCTGCGACTCACCGGCAGTGGTGACGAGCTTCTGCATGCTCGCTTGGAAGTCGCCAGCCATCTTGACGCTGACGGTGGCGATGCCGATGCCGGCGACGGTCGTCGCGGCCCCCAGCTTCGTCATTACCCCGCCGACGCCACCCATCTTGGCAGTGAACGACTCCCCCTCCGCGGCGGCGGTGCGCATGCCGGCGGTGAACGGGGCTGTCTCAGCCCGCAGCACCACGAAGAGGTCAGCGACGTCCGCCACGGGTCACCGCCCTTCCGGGTCAGATGCGGGGCCAGCCGGGGCGAAACACGGCCTGGTACAGCTGCGGAGCCACCACAGTGACCCCGAATCGAAACGCTGGCAGCAGGAACGGGTAGGCCGCTCCGTTGCGGAGCATCCCGCGCTCCAGGTACATGCCGTACTTGTTGGCCGGCGTGCGCGACTTGCCGTAAGGCGGGGCGAGGCCCGGCGCGGTGCCGACCTTGGACTCCCAGCCACCGTCGGTGTACGCCACGGCGGTATGCGTGAGCGCTCGGCGTAGCGTCCCGGAGATGACGGCCGGCCCCGTGCCAGGGCGTGCCGGGGTTCGCGTGCCGTAGGCGTGAGCCCCGTTGCTGGCATTGATCTTTGCCTGTCGCTCCACCGCGTCAGCGAGCCTGGACACCACGGTCCGCGCTTTCACCTGTGCGTCGCGGTCGATCTCCGCGAAGAGACGGGCGAACATGCCCGGCCGCAGTTCCGACACCCGCATCACCCCGTCCGCTGGGCGCGGTTGGCCTCACGCTGGGCCCGGTCGTTCTGCTCCTGCTCCTGCTCGGCGATCAGCCCGAGGAAGTCCAGCGTGTACCGGCGCACGTAGACGGGGGTCGTCTGGAGTTCGTCCCAGGTCCAGCGCATGCGGTGCATCAGGATGAAGTCGGCCCACTCGGCGGGCGGGTTCCCGCTCCCCCATGTGCCGTCGAGGATGCTCTCCACTGGCAGCAGGACGTCCTCGTAGTACTCGCTGCCGGGGCCTAGGAAGGGTCCGCGACGCGGCCGATCTCCTCGCCGATTCGGTTGATGATCGCCATGGGCAGCCGAGCGACGTTCTCTGTGGTGATGTCGATCAACCGGACCTGGTCGGCCCCTTCCAGGGCCTGGAGCTGCGCGTCGAGGTCGTCGGCGTCGAGGTCGACGTCTACGGCGCCTGCGGTCGCGGTGGCGTCGTACACGTGCCATGCCGCGATGAGGTTCGCCATCACCTTGTACATGGCGACGTTGGCAGCGTGCGGATCGAGCGGCTGACCGTTGGCGTCGACCGGGACGTCCTCCGGCGTGAGCTCGGACGGGGGAAGCAGCCGGGGATTGCGCAACAGGACACTGACCTTGTCGCCAAGTTCGGGGAACTGGAGCAAGATGACGCGGTTGGTGTAACCCGACACGGTGGATCTCCTTGCATTGAGGGCGTTGGAGGGTGTGGACCCCGGTCGTGCCGCACGCCCTCCAAGACGGACACGACCGGGGAGTTTGTCAGTACGCGGCCGAAGTGAAGTTCTTCAGCACCGCCTGGACGGCGCCGCCGTCGGTGGTGTTGTAGATGCCGCTGAGAGAGAAGTCGGCCTGTACGTAGGCCGATCCGAGGTCGCGCTTGCCCTTGTAGTAGCCGCTCTTGGACATGGTCAGGGCGAGGGACTGGCCGCCGCGGGGAACCGGCTGCGCGAGCGTCGCCGTCGTGGCGGTCTGCGTGTAGTTCAGGTACAGGTTCATGTCGGTCTGGTTCTCGAAGATCGCCTTGTAGGTGCCGTCCGCCTCTATCGGCCCAGCGAAGATCTCGCGCGGGGCTTGCGTCCCGTCGCTGCTCCCGATCGCTTCGGTGGCGCGCTTCACCGTCAGGTCGTAGGTCAATCCGCGGGTCGAAGCCGCACCAGCGTTGTTCATCGTCCACGACCAGCCCAGCAGCGGGTCATACGTGCTGAACGACTCCGTCTGAGGGCTCTGTACGACACTGGGGAAGCTGACGTACTTGATGCTCGCAGTAACAGTGCCCTTCGGGTCGATCTTCATCTGAAGGTCCGAAAGGCGGCAGTACGAGCACGACACCGTCTGCGTTGTGTCGTACAGAGTGAGGCTGTACGTCGGCAGCGGGGTGGTGGACTGCTTGAACGTGTGCGTCGTCTGGCTGACGACGGTCACTGCCGAGCTGTGCGCTTGCGTCAGGCCGGTCGCCGGGACCGTGATCGGGATCGTGTAGGGGCCCGAGCCGGTCGGCGTGCCAGTTGTCGCGTACTCCAGCTTCGTGCCGGAGTCGATCGCGATGATTGACCCGGCCGGGATGGTCGCTGCGGTCGAGATACTGGTGGCGCCCGCAGTGGTCGACGACGACAGCGTCGTCGAGACGCCGGCCGACACAGTGTCGGGGCCGATCACTCCCACCAGGAAGTGCCCCACGAGGTCCGGGTACGCCATCACGTCGATCGACCACTCGGCATGAGCCGCGCCCTGGTACATGCCCTGCAGCACGGTGTCGTTACCCCGGACGGACTCGTCCTTGAGCTCGGTGAACATGTCCTCATAGTCGCCCTTGGTGAAGGGGATACCGACCGTCGGGGCAAGCCAGGTGCCAGCAACGGCTTCCTTGGCGAGACCGAGCGTCGCCAGCCGAGAAATTGCAGTCACTTTGTCGGCTCCTCACCGGTGGGCGCCGACGCGGGCGCGGACTTCTTGCTGCGGGCGGTCTTCGCCGGGCCTTCGGCCTTGTCGGTCGAGGGCTCTTCGGTGACGGGCTCGAAGCCGGCGATCAGGTCCGGCCAATCAACGACCTCGCCGGGCTCGACAGTCGCGGGGATCGCCGGCACGTCCACCGGCGCTTCGTGGGTGCTGCGTTGGCGCACAGGGGCCTCCGGGCATACGGCAGGCCCCGCGGTCGGCGGAGCCTGGAAGTGCGGTGGGTCAGCCGTTGATCTCGATGTCGTCGGCGAAGTACGTGACCTCGGCACGGAACTCAGCCTCCGGCGGCATCGTCTGCTCCGGGTCAACAAACCGCACGGTCACGTACTCCGGGTTCTCTGCCACGCTGCGGAACCGACCGCCATGGCTCTTGTCGCCCGGCAACCCATCGATCCGGGTCAAGAGCTTGTCCACGGCGGCGTCGAACGCCCTCTGGTCGTCCTCCGCTCGCCCCTGCCCTGAGGTCAAGGGCCAGATCAGTTTGAGGACGAATTCATAGCTGGCCATACGGCGGACGTTCGCGAACCTTTTGTCGTGGATCGCGCGGCGCAGCACGATCACGTAGGTGTTGCGGCGCCCCGGGGTACGCGGCTGGTACGCCTGGATGCTGCCCCACGGGCCGCCGGCACTGGTCAGCAGTGCCGGAAGTCCGTCGCCGGACGTCGTGAGCCAGGCGACCTCACGGTCGACTGCATCAGCGGTGCTCACCGTCGCCTCCTCCTGCTCCCCGGGTTCCAGCGCGCTCGCGGGTGGCGCATGCGGGAATGCCGGACCCGGCCGGTCCTAGGACGGTGCCGCACGTAGTGCACGGTTCGCAGCCGGCGCTTATGGTGGCGCAGTCCGATGCGGGTACCTGTGTGCCCACGAGCCTTGGCGCCGTGCCGGGGATGACGGAGCCGAGCCTTGCTTGCCACAATCCGGGCCACCGGTCACCGCCTCGTGTACGGCGCCAGCATCTCCAGCGCATCCGCCCTGAGCGCGTCCGGATCGTGGCCGCTACGCCCGTCGACCGGGTCCAGCTGCTTCACCGCCATGCTCGCGGCCATGTACTGGCACGCCTGCACCAGATCCGCCGGCACCGTCGCGTAGCCGCCCGAGTACGTCACCTGGATCGTCGTCCCCGGCGGCACGAAAGTCCCCAGCTGGAACCTGACATGCCCGGTGTCGGTCTCGTACTGGAGCGTGTTCACCGCGACCGCCTGCTGACCGGAGTACGACCGGTAGAGGCTGATCGAGGCGATGCTTCCAGTCCAGAGCTCTGGGTAGCGAGGCGGATGCTCCCGCACCCAGAAATGCCGGGTGAGCAGTGTCGAGCCGAGGGACTGCGCCCGGGAGAACCCCAGCTGGCTGGTGGGGTCGAGAGGCACGTAGGCGTCCATGGCGTCCTCGATGTCCATCGCGTCGGCACGCTGCGTCTCCACAACAGCGGCGAACGGGGCCAGCCGCCGGTCACACGCCGACTCGCACGCCCGCGTTGCCTGCAGCATCAAGTTGGTCTGCGCCTGCGCCGAGTAGCCCGAGGTGAGGTTCGCGAACGGCCCCTCAACGAAATTCGAGACCGACGCCAACGGGGTTGGGGAATCGGAAGGCATCACCGCTCACCCCTTCTCACACAACCTGACGGGCGGGACAGGGCGCTACTCGGAGATCTCGGTGGCGGCTGGCTTACGAGCCGCGCGCTTCTTCGGTGCGGTGGGTGCCTCGGCCGTACTGTCCACCGGTGTCTCCTTGGCGGGAGCCTCCGCCTTGGCGTCCTTCGCAGCCGCCGGGGCGACCTCCGCGAACCCTGCATCGGGAACCGCCACGAGCTCGGCCCCGAGATCGTCAGGCACCTCGACCACGTCCTGGTCCGACTTCCATTCGTAGCCACCCGGCGCGCCACCCGGCAGCAGCCGAGTCTTACGAAGCCACATCTGACTTCCCTCCACTCTGTACGGACTTCAGCAGCTTCTTCTCCTGCTTCTTGAGCTGCTTGGGATCCTGGATGGCCTCCCAGCGGCGGAAGAACTCCTCCTGGAAGGAAAGGTGCTTTGCGCACACCATGTAGCCCTTGACGATCGTCTCGGCCGGGACCTGATCGCCGTGGAAGAGGTCCACGACGCACAGGCCGGGCGGGGGCGGCATGTCCGCCATGGGATGCCTCCAGGGTGGTGAAGGGCCCGAGCACGCGGGCACGGGCCCCTCGAATCATTCAGGCGAGGAGGGACTACAGGGTCGCCGAGAGCCGGGAGAGCCTGCCCACATAACGGCTGCCGCGGCAGGCAAGCGTCGTGTCACACAAGACGGCAAAGGGGAGGGAATCAGGCGCGGTGACCGTCGGTGCGAGCGGCAGGATCTGCATGTCGCGTGTGTACGGGCGGACGAGGAAGTTCTCGTCGCGCGGGATGAGGTACACGTCCTCCTGAGCGTTGGCTCCACCGCGCGGCAGCGCACCGGAGTTGGTGCCCTGGTAGGCGGTCGGGCCTGTGTTGCCGGACGAGTTGGTGAGGAGGTTGGCGCCGGTGTCGATGATGCTCGTGGTTGCGGCGCCGGTGGTGTCGAAGGCGTCCACGGTGCCGATGAGGGACTCCGTGCCGGTCGCCGTGCTGCGGTACACCTTGTAGAGGACGGGTGTGGCACTGTCCGGCAGGTTGGTCGGTGTGCTGAACGACAGCGTGACCGTGGATGTCGAGCCGGTGGTGGTCTGCGAGACTTCGGTCGAGGCGGAGATCTCGCCGAAGCGGGCGACCACCGCGGCCACCCGGTAGTAGTAGGTGGCCGCGGCCAGCGATCCACCGGAGGTGGATGTCGCCGTGGTCACGGTGCCCATGGTGTTCGACCGGGGGCTGAGGAACGAGCTCTTGATGATCGGGATGTCCCTGTAGGTGGGGACGTTGAGGCCGGCGCCGATCTGGGTGGTGGGCGCGGCGAATCGCTGCTGTGCGACGAGGGACTGGCTGACCGCGGAGGCCATGCGCGGCGACATGACGAACATGAAATTGCTGCCAATCGGCATGGCGGCGTTGGTCTCGACGAGGTCGATGAGCTGGTCGAGGTAGTGGAGGCCGAAGGTGTTGTTGATGTCGAGCGCGTTCACGTAGTTGTTGCTGCCGGTGCCGGCGGTCCAGTTGGACACGAGGTAGTCGAGGCCGGAGCAGATCGGGTACTGGCCGTTGGCGGTGGCGCCGTCGTGGCCCCACACGAAGCTGTTTTCCAACGTCCACAACATGCTCGTGACAGTGCCATCGAGCTCCAGCTGGCGGAGGTCGCCGACGATGTCGCGGGTGACGGTCTGGGCGAACCCGGTGACGGAGCCGACGGCCTGGAACAGGCGGATGTTGAACACAGCCTGCTCGTAGGTGCTGTTGCCGATCGGCCGGGCCCCACCGTCAACGACGCCGCCGGAGTCTGGGCGGGCGACGCGACGGTTGAAGAAGTACTGCGTCGAGTTCCACTGCCGGCTCGGGATCGCGGCGAGCAGTGGCGCGTACCGCCGCTGGTACTCCAGCAGCAGCGGCGAGATCGCCTTCGGGATGAGCGGACTTACCGCGCCGGCAGTGGTGATGGCTTCTTCCAGCTCGCTGGCCATGGAAGCGCCTCCCTTTCATGCGAAAGCCCCACGCGGCCGTTGCCGTGCAGGGCTGGGGTGGTGGGTGGGGATGCGAAGGTCCCGATCTGCGGGGCCTTCAGGAGGTGCTGCCTGCCTACTGAGCGGGCTGGGGAGTGCGGCCGAACTCTCCGAGGAGCAGCTCGGCGCGGTTCTTGTAGAGGTCTTCGGGGGTCTGCTCGTCCGGGCCCGACTGCTCGTTTTCGTGGACTCGGTAGCCCTTGCGGGGCGGGAGCCCGTTCTCGCGGAGGAGTTCCTCGCGGAGCTCGTCGCGGACCTTGGGAAGGAGTTCCTCGCGGAGGGACTCCTTGAGCTCGGCCATCTCGGCGCGGACGGTCTCCTGGAGCTTGGCGACCTTGGCCTTCTTGGACTCCTTCGCCTCCCTGCCGGGCTTGGCGTCGGTGCTCTCAGTGGCTTCGCTCTCGCTCTTGCTGGCCTTGGGGGCGTTCTCGGCGAGGGCGGCGGTGACCGGTGCGAGGTTCTCCTTGAGGGCTGCGCCGAAGAGGGCGCCGAGGGCGCTGATGTCGGCGTCGGTGAGGGACCGGGCTGCCGGGGCCGCCGTGGTCTGGTCAGTTTCGGTGGGCTCGCCCATGGCGGCCTCCTCCTCGGTGTTGGTGGTGGCCGCGCCGGTGGGCGGGGCAGTCTCGGTGACGGCCGGGGTAGCAGGGACGGCGCTCTCGTCTCCGCCGCTGTCGGTCATGTCGTCGTCGGTGTCTTCAGCGGCTGCGTCGCCCACGTCGATGTCGGCGTCCATCGCCTGTAGAGCGTCGACCGCGGCACACATGGCGGCCTGTGTGATGGCGCGGAGATCTGCGGGGTCGATGCCGCATGCCCGCATCGTCAGCGAAATGGGGCCGTTGAACGCGTCGATGCAGAAGCCGGCTCCGCCACCCGGCCCGTCGGGGTAGTACTCGCGGATTTCCCCGAGTCGTGTGCTGGCGCTCTCCTTCATGGATCCGTCCTTGTTCCAGTTGCCGGGAATCATGGAGGTGAGCCCCAACGCCTTGGCGCGAGCCACGATGTGGGCACGGATCTTGTCGTGGTCGGCGCCTCCGCGGCCGACCGCCCGGATTGCCTTGCGCAGATCCGCCTTCGACTTAATCGGGTACGACGGGTCGCCGTTGGCGTTCTTCATCGCCTGGCCCTTGCCGACCATGTCCCGCTTCTGCTGCGCCGAGTACTCGTCGACCGGCGTTTCCTCGGTGATGACTTCGACGGTGGCGTCCACGGACTCGCGGATCGCGGTCCGGCCGGCCATCGACTCGGCGTGCTCGCCTTCGGGCAGGTACGACGCTGTGGCGACCGACGCACCCAACACTCCAGGGGTGGCGGTGAAGTCCAGCGAGTCGATCTCCAAGTCCGTCCCGCTGCTGACGGACTCACCTTCATGCTGGATGCGCTTGACCGGGCCGAGCCAGTAGCCGTGGATCGACACTGAGCGAAGAGCGGGCTGCTTGCCGGTGATGAGGGCGGCGATGTCCCGACCGTGCGTGGTGTCGTACAGGTCTGCGGTGTAGTGGGCGGCGCCGTCCTCACCGACCTTCACTTCACGGAGGGAGCCGACTATCCGTGTGCTGTCGTCGCCGGCCTCATGGTGCGAGCGCATCGTGATCGGCAGCCCGTTCGGGTCGGCGAGGCGCTCCTGCATGCGCCCAACAGCCTTCGCGATCAGCTCCTTGGTGTACAGGCGCCGGTTGCGGGAGACACCGGGCGTGAGCATCGTCCCCGAGATCGTGGCGATCCGCTTGTCCATCAGCGCCCCCTTCCGCGTCGCACGGGCTGTGTGGTCGTGGGGCGTGGCCGGCGAGGCGTCTGTCCTCCGGCGACGACGCGGAGGATCGCTGCCCGGACCTCGGGATCGTTCTCGATGATGTCGATCAGCCAGTCCGTCATCCGCTCGGCTTCGACGTCCTCGCGGGTGACTGCCCGGCGCACGGCCCGCTTCTTGGGGATCTCGTACATCAGCCCACCTGCCGGGCCACGAGGGTGGCGTTGTATACGGCGCTCGCTGTGCCGCCGGCTACGGCGTTGAGGGACACGGTGTCCGAGCCGGTGCAGTTGAGTACGACGACGACCGGCGGCGGGTAGGCGTTCGCCACAGCTGGAAGCGGCAATGGCGTCAGACGGGTGGTGGCGTTCTGCCGCAGCTGCACGTTGTTGGCGTCCCCACCAGCGACGGTGCCGGACAGGAAGTACATCGCGGTGATCTCGTACAGACCGGCTGCGGGGATCGTCACCGTGGCGATAGCCGTGCCGGACGCGGGGGCGGTCGGCGATCCGGAAGCTTGCGTCGTGGCGACGCTGTCACGGAACTGCTTGGTCACCGCGGGGGTCGCGGCGGATCCGCCGATGACGTTGCCTGCACCGTCGACTGGGGTGAACACCGGGTTCGTGGGCACGGGTGGACCTCCAGATCAGGCGGGGGCGAGAACGCATCGGCAATTCGGATGCTGCGGCAGTGTCGGGGCGGCGAGGAGGCTGTACGGGCTGCCGGCCTCGGCATCGGAGCAACGCTCACACACCCGGCCGTCGCCTGCTGTCAGCCAGAGGACGGATCTGGTGCCGGCGCCGAGGTAGGCGGCGAGCATGCCAGCGCCGTAGGCGGCGGAGACGGCGGCGTCGGTGAGGAGCGCGAGGTCGAGGGCTGTTTCGATGGTGTCCTCGCCGTCGCTGGCCGGGTCGTCGTCGGTGCTGTCGGCGATGGCTGTGCCGGCCCGGTCGGCGGTGGCGGTGAGTGCTGCGGTGAGCACGGCCGTGGCGGTGCCGTCCGCGGTGTCGTCGCTCATGTCGGGTGAGCCGATGACGTGGGGGCTGCTGGGCTCGGTGTCGTAGGGGGTGTCGTCGTCGGGGTCCTGGGTGACGAGGGCGTGTCCTGCGGCCCAGCCGGCGCGGTGGGCGCGTTTCGCGGCGAGGGCGACGGCTGCGCGGGTGCGTTGCCAGGACCAGGTGGTGAGGATGCCGAGGACCGCGGCTGCCGCGGCCTGACGTCGATGCCGCTGCGCCGGATCGACCGCTTCGCCGAGGAGTTGCTGCCACGCGGCGACGGCCGGCGCGAGGTCAAGGCCGTGCGCGTCGCGCTTCCACGCAGCGAGGACGATGGCGTCCGCAGTGGCGTGTAGGGCGATCCGGTGGGCGTAGACCGGCCGCCATATGCCCTTGAGGGACCGGAGTTGGATGGTGGCATCAGGCACGGCCACCTCCTTGCAGGCCGCAACCTGGGGTTAACCGATCTCCTTGGCGATCAGCGGGCCGACGTCCTGCGCCCGCGTTGGATGTCCACCACCCATCGTCGTCACCTCCCGGGATCAACCGGTGCGAGTAGCTCGTCGGGGGCTTCCAGGTCGTGCTCGGCCATGTAGAGGGCGACCTCGTCCATGCGGTCGAACGGGCCTACGCGCCGACCGCCGTTGTGGTCGTACCAGCGGACTTCGAACCCGCCGAGTTGGTCGGCAGTCAGCTCGGCGGTGTGCCCGCGCAGGGGCTCAGACTTCAGCGAGGGCTTCGTTGAGGATGCGACGGTAGAGGTCATCCCACATCTCCTCGGGCGGCTCGCCCTGCGTGGCGTCCTTTGACAGGCCGGGCCCGTCTTCCGGGTCGGCTGGTCCGTCACCGGATGCGGGAGGGGCGAGGTCATTGGGGTCCTGCGGTGCACCACCGGGCTGCTGGGCTGCCGCGCCGAGGTTCTTGACGATGAAGCTCTTGGCGAGGTCTTCCATGTTGGCCCAGTCGGCGATGAACGTGCGCTCCATGAAGATGGGGGTGTCGCCGCCTTCGACTGGGGGTTCGCCGATCTCGGCACGCCACCGGTTCAGCGAGTAGGCGCCCGCGCGGAGCCTCATCTCTCGAATTTCCTCGACCACCTTCGAATCGCGATAGTCGATCTCCTGGAACTCCAGATGCCAGTCCTCGATACCGAAACCCTGCAACAGCAGGTGGTAGTTGAGCTTTTCCAGGACCAGGTTGGCGATGGGGATTATCGTGTTGACTCTGAACGTTTTGTCCTGAGCCTCGCCCGTTCCGCCGCCGAGGTTGCCGGTCTCGATGATGCCGAGCTTCGCCGGGGGCACTCCGAACGCGGCGATGATCTGGTCTCGCAGTTGGCGGTCGGCGTCGAGGTAGTCGCTCACCTTCCGCTGGTCCAGCACCTGCACACCGCCGCCGCCCGTGGTGAGAACCGGCTCTCCGACCGCCTTCGGGCCGAGGTTGAACACCCGGTACTGCTCGCGCCACCGCTGCACGTCCGAGTCCTGGAAGTGAGCCAAGTCCACATGCAAACGCGGCGGGTCACCGCGACGAAAACACTCCTTCAGCGTCGCCATCGTGAAAAGCCACGCGGTGACCGGCAGGAGACACTTCTGGGCCGGCGATACCCCGTACAGGCCGCCCCGCGGTGCGTCGAGGCTGATGTGGATGACCTGGTCGGCATCGAACTGTGCAGTGCGGACCCCGTCGACGTCCTGGATGTAGCCGGACACCTCGCCGTGCTGATCCGCGATCACGGTCATGGTGGTTGCGTCCAGCGTGTACAGGGCAACGGGCTCCCCCAGCAGGTATACGACCTCCAGGTACGCGTCGCCGAACAGCAACAGATCCGTGGCCACGCACCTGAGCAGCTGGACCATGTCCTCGCGCGGGTTCGTGAACCGCATCAGCCGCTGGAGCCGGGCCACCTGGGGAGTTACCGGCGCCGTGCCGGTCCCGTCATCGTCGGCGACAGCTTGCAGGCCACCGGCCGTCACGGTCCGCGCGATCAGGTCGACGGATGCGGAGACCCAGTTGCAGGACATGTACGCCTGGTGCAGCTGCGCGAGAACCTGCTGCCGCTCGCTGGTGGCGGAGGTGAGCGACGACGTGTTCTGGATGTTGAGCGGCAGCCCGTACTCGTAGCCGGTGCGCCGCACCTGCGCCAGAGTCGGCGGCGCGATCGAAGGTGCAGCCGCCGCTTCTGCGGCAGGAGTTCGGCGGAAGGTCTCCCGGATCCAGCTCAGAGCGCCCATGGGCTACCTCCCTCAAGGATCGGGAACCCGCCGATGCTGGGAACAGCCGGCGCGGGCCGACCACGGCTGGTGGCGTTCGGGTCAAGGGCCGGGGCTACCTGATCCGGGGCCGGGAAGTGGAACCGAGCCTCGTTTCCCAGATTGGTGAGCAGGTAGCGCAGGCTGTCGCAATTGTGTACCAAGATGCCGTCCGCGAAGAACTCGGGGACGGCATCGACGGTCAGGTTGTAGACGTCAGCTCGCTGCTCGCTGGCGACGAAGCCCCTGACCACATACACGGGAGCAGGTGCGTGCCTTGGCGTACTTGTTGATTCGGAAGACCTGCCCGCAGTATCCGCAGGTGCGATCTTCGTTGTCGACGCCGGAGACCCTGCGCCATTGAGACTTGCAGCTGTTTGAGCAGAACCGGTTCTGTCCCTGCCCTGCACGGGATTTGTACTCGGCGCCGCATTGCTCGCACGTGAAGGAGGAGTACTCTCGCCCCTCCCAGCACCGCCTTCCATGCTCCCGGTGCCATGCGCGCCCTTCTTCGGAGCGATGCCACTCCGCAGCGCGCTCCAGTGCCAGCAGGTGAACCGCCTCCAGCCACGGCGGGAAGACACCCGGTGCGGCGTGCTCAGCATTGTGCTCTGCGGCAGAGATGCAGGCGAGGTTGTCGGGGCTGTTGTTGAGCGTGTTCTCGTCTTTGTGGTGGATGTGGTAGCCCTCGGGTATCGGCCCGTGGACTGCCTTCCAGATTTCTTGGTGGAGGCGCCCAACCCCTCGCTGCCTATCAGCGATGCCGGGCGTGAAGTATGACCTGTCGGGCCAGTTATCGGAGTCGGGATACCTGCGGAAGATGACACCGTTGAAGATGACGCGGTCAACTGCTCCCATGAATGGATTATATCCTGATACCGCAGGTTATCCATTCGAGTCCAGCCCAATTCGCCAATCCACACTGGATGGTTGGCGGTACCGCGAAGAACTTCACCGTTCGACAAAAGAACGGAACCTACTTCGACATTACGAGCCGTCAATCCAGCCGCCACAACAGGCCGAAGTCCCTTGCGGGTCCACACGAGGTCTCCCGCAGCAACTCGCTCGATCGGCATAGGACCGCGAACGGTCTGGACGACAGTCCCCGCAACGAGGCATGCGTGGTCGTCTGCGGTCGTATCAGCGTCCTCGGGGTCGCCTTTGGTGGCGTGCGGCAGGTTGGACAGCTCCCGGTACAGCTCGGTGCAGGTCGAGAAGATGTGCAGCCGCGGGCATTCTTCGAGGCCCTGCGCCCGATGATGCGGGCAAGCCGGACCGTCGGCGAGGTAGGAGTGGACGCGCTGCCAGCCGATGACACGGCTGCCTGCGCCCTTACCGGCCGCGGTGAGGGGCACGCCTTCTGTGGCGTAGACGTCGGCGATGGGTCGGGCGTCGCCGCGGGTTGCCCACATGGCGTCGTCCGCGTACCGGGCGGCCACGTTCTCTTCGTCGGCTTCTGCGGCGAGGATCCGGCGGGCCTGCTCAGCTTCGCCGACCTGCCGCTGGTACATCTCCCGGTAGACCCACACACGGCCGTCTTCGTCGACCGCAGCCCACAGGACGGCCCACGGGGCGGAGTAGCCCCAGTCGATGCCGTTGTACCGCCGCCACGTCGCCGGGAGGGCGATGGGTTCGACGACGTGCCGGTCACGCTGCAACTCGGGGAACATCATTCCGGCGAACACATCCCAGTCCCCGTCGAGGAACGCCGCCCGCAGCTTCTCCGGAAGCGCCTTGAGGTCAGCGGCGTATTCCGGGTTGACGTGCGGGTTGTCGCTGAGCCGACTGGGGATAAACCGCACCGTGCGCCCGCGCTCGTCGGTGACGACGCCTTCGCCGTAGTTCGTGGGCTGAATGTAGCGAGCCTTCACCGCGCCATGTCCGGGGCCTCCCGGGTTGGTGCCGGACCGGATCCCGAGGACGGGGATGTCGGAGCGGCCGGACCGCAGCCGCGACTCAAGGAAGGCGCACACGTCGGGCGGGGTCAATGTCCGCTCGTCGAAGATGAGCAGCTGGTACTGGCCGCCCTGCCGTCGACTCGCGTCTTTGACGGACTCCGCGTACCGGAACATCAGCAGGGAGCCGTTGGGGAAACGGAGTTCGTACTCGGTGCCGTTCCAGTTGGCGCCCAGGGCGCTGGCGTAGCCGAAGTTCGACAGCTCAGCCAGCAGGCTCTCTCGCAGTTCGCCGTAGGTGCGCCGGAATGCCCCGACGCGGATCCCGGGATGGCGGACGCATGCTCGGATGGCCTCGGCTATGAGCCCGACCGTCTTCCCTCCGCCCGCGCTGCCCCCATACATGACATCGAACTCGGTGGCGTTGTGGAATTCCTGCTGCTTCGGGGTGGGGACGTAGCCGAGCATCCCGAACACGTCGATGCTGCGGAGCCGTTCTGTCTCGCGGCGCTGGTGCTCAGCTTGGAGGGCTCTCAGGTGCTTCAGCTTCTCCAACTTTGTCGTCAGCAGCGGCGATTGCGGAAGCTGCGAGCTCGGCTTCGAGGCGCTGGATTTGGGCGTCGAGGGCGTCAACCGTCAACACCTCCAACCGGATGGCGCTGTCCAGCCCGAGGAGCTTGGCCCGCCGATCGAGGATCTTTAGGGCGGCTTCGATGGCTCGGGTGTCGCCGCCCATTGCCTTGTCCCAGATGGCCTGCTGGAGGGTGTCGAGCCGGGCGAGCTCAAGCTCGCGCCATGCCTCGATCGCGAGGCCCTCTTCGATGACGTGCTTCTCCAGGGAGCGCTTGACGTCCATATGGGCGGCGCTGCGGGAGGCGTACCCGAGGGCGTCCGCGATCTGCGTGTACGTGGCGCCCTCGATCTTCATACGTATGGCCTTCGCTCGGCGCTCCGCCGTAGCGGCCTGCTGTGCCTTCGACGCGACCATCAGGCCCCCTCACTAGCTCCAGCCGGGCGGCAGCGGTGCTGGCTCGGGGTCGGGGGTGGGCTGTGGCGCGGGCTCTGGCGTGCAGTTGCAGCCGGGCAGCCGTGCCGGGTCGGGGGCCGTGCACGTCTTCTGGTGAACGAGGGCTGCGGCGTCCGCGTTGATGGCGTGCGTGGCGCAGCCGAAGATGGGGGTGATGCAGTCGGCGGGGGTGGGCAGTGGTCCGAAGTCGGGGGCTGGCTGCTGCGGGTCGGCGAGGCGGAGGCGTTCGTCGCGCCGCTGCTGCTCCAGCGCCAGGTGCGCGGCGAATTCGGCATCTGTCAGTCGGCGCCGCCACTGCACGGCGGCTCGGCTGCCGCAGGCGTTGCAGGTGGGGCCGGTCGGTTGGGCTGTGTCCGGGGCGGCGTCCGGAGCCGGTGCTTCGGTCACGCGGTTCCTCCGGGCGCGGGCGGCTCCGGGGTGTGCCCGAGGAGCGTGGCGACCTCGGCGGCGACCGCGGTGGCGAGCTTGGTTTCGTCGGCCTTGAGCTGGTCGAGGAGGCTCTTGCCGCCTGTCTCGGCTGTGGTGAGCGCGTCGTGGACGGCGCTACGGATCATCGGGGCGAGGTGCTGCTCGATGGCCGCGACCAGGCCCTCGACGTCCTTGTGGGTGGCGGAGGTGAAGCGGCGGAAGAAGGCGTGCAGGCGGTCGGCGAGTGCGGTCACGGTGTTCTCCTGGGCGAGGGGCGGTCGGGGATGAATTCGGCGGCGCGTCCGCGTGAGGGGCAGGCGGGTCCTTGGTGCCACCAGCGCCGTTCGCCGAGCCATGCGGGCTGGCCGCAGCGGGAGCATGTGCCAGGGATGGGGTTCCAGTCCGGCACGGGTGTGAACGGGGCGTCCACGTGGTGCCAGCGGGACGCAGAGTCTGAGGCGGTCATGGTCACCTTGCTGTGAAGGCCCGCTGCCCGGCCGCGGTCCCTCGGGCAGCGGGTGAGTGTGGGTCCGCCCGGCCGCGGTGAGGCGGCCGGGCGGACCGGGGTGCCGAGCGCTGGGGGATAGCGCTGCAAGGCCCCTGCCTGCCCCCGGGCAGGCGTTGTTCCTCGCGGGCGGGAGCTGCCGCCACCGAACTCGACCACCCGCGAGGAGTCAGGCGGCGGCGACGCGCTGGCGTCCGATCACCGGCGGGGCGGGGGTTGGGGTGATGACGGTGCCGTCTTCGTCGCGGACAGCCGGGTCGATGTCCATGACGTCGTACCGGGCCTTCTTGCCGTGGCCGTAGACAGCAATTCGACCTTCAGATGCCCAACGCCAAATGGTGCCGACCGGCCGCCCTGTCCAGTAGGCGACGTCGGCTGCTGTGGCGAGCGCGGTGGAGGGCATGGTCACCTCCAGAAATGACGAAAGGCCGTCCGGTGGACGGCCCTTGCGCGACATGACTGCTATTGCAACAGATCGTGACTTCGGTCCGTTGAATTGTCAAGTGGTGGCTTTGATCGGCGTGTTGTCACGCTGCCGCCGGCCCTTGCTCTGCCGCTTCTTGCGCCCGTCGGAGGATGCGCCAGGAGGCCATGTCGGGCCATTCGGTGCCGCAGCCGGCGCAGCGTATGCGCGGATTGGCGGCGGTGGCGGTGAGCTGGGTGCCGCAGGCGTTGCCGGTCTCCGCGTCAGTGACGGGGCATGGGCCGATGTTGACACGACCGGGGCGTCGTTCGTCGGATAGCGCGGCGGTGCATTCGGCGTGGAGCCGGCGAATGTCTTCGACGTCCTGGCCTATGGAGTCGTAGCTGTCGGCGGCCCACGGCAGGTTGTTGATCAGGAGCTTGATGTGCTCGGGTACGGCCTCGGCAGGCGACCCGCGCCAGGGCGCGACTGTCCAGCCGAGTGCGGACCTCCATGCGTCCTCAATGTCCCGGAGCCTGGTGGCCACTCCCCCGGCGGCGACGAGAGATAGGACTTCGAGCCGCGGCGGGATGGGCGGCGTCTTCGACCCGGATGTGGCGGCGCCTCCTTTTCGAGCGCCGCGCATCAGGGAGGCCGTCGTGTTCAGTTGGACGAATAGCCTGGGGAGTTCAGCGAGCCGCGTAGCAGTCTTGTCTTCGCAGGGTCGGCACGCTTGCCGAGCGGTTTCGCTGACCCAGAGGTTCTGTCCACAGGCGCCGCATGCGGGCCACTGGTAGCTGATGTCGGCGGGGTGGTTCATGGCGGGCTCCTCGCGGCGGGACCGGGGCTATGAGGCGAGCTGTCGCCATTGTGCGGTGGGCGCCCGACAATCCCGGGCCCCCACCGCCGGGGTGAATCCGACGTGTTCCTCCGCCAACTGCGCTGCGGCGAGGGCAGAATGCCGATATGGCGACGGTCTACACGGTGCTCGCGGACTCGGAGTCCGCGGCGGCAGCTGAGCTGCAGCGCCTGTGTCGCGCGCTGGGCCTGACCCCTCTCGGCCGCCCGTCGGTTGTTCTGGGCCGCGGTCGGTGGCTTGCCCGCGCAACGGCACGCACTGAGGTATCGCGGCACGAGCAACGGCCGGCCTGAGGCCCTCCGGGCGCTTGGCCCCACTGCGGTGTGCGCAGTGGGGCCAACACTCGTCAGGCACCCCTGGTCAGTGGGATGCGAAAAGCACCGTCTCGCATTGACTGCAGGTGATGGGCGTGTCCCTATCGATACAGATGCGGGCGGAGCTACCTGGGTAGAGCGTCGCCTCCACGAGGTTGTCGCCGCAGGCGCTATGCACGGTGCCTGACTCGCCTCGGTTGGCTGCATGCACTTCGCCCGAGACCCTGATTCGCAGCGCGAACCGTGCGCTCTCGATTCGGCAGGGATACGTGTGGGCAGGGACGTTGGGGCGAACTTCGGCGTCTCCAAGGGCGCACCATGCTCGCACTTCGGCGTGGTGGTCGTCAGAGAATTGCCGTCGCGCTACAGGGTGGCCGCCTTCTTCGAGTGCCTTCTCGTAGCGGTACTGTTCATCCACCCATTCCTGCACTGTCGCCCGCGCCTGTTTCGGCGTAATGCCTGGGCCCATGGCGCGTGCGGCTTGCTCCCACGTCGCACCGAGGCGGATGGCATCGTAGAGCAGGCGCGGCTGACGTGCGCAAAGCTCCTCTTGGATAGTGTGGCCGAGTGCGATCCGGTTCAGGGTGTCCCCCACCGTCCCTTTGCCCCCGCTGATGATCGCAGCGAGGTCGCTGTAGCGTGCGATCGCGTCGTCCAAACTTTCGGTGCCGGCCCAGAGATGGGTCGGCCGCCAGGCGATTCTCCAGTCGAGGCTGTGTCGACCGGGATCCGTGAGTTCACTCATGAAGTCCTCTCGTCCGTCCTGGGCTCAGTTCCCCCACTCGCGCGCGAACATGTCGTCTGGCTCGGAGTAGTACCGTTCCGCCTCGGCGGTGATGGCATCGCATCGGCACCGCCCGGGAGCGAACTGATAGTTCGGGTGATCCGGGCATTCCTTGTAGTGTCCCTGCAGGTTCTTCTGCTGCTCATGCTGACGAGAGCTCATAGACTCCTCCTATGGCGTTTCATACCTAGTGCCGCCGCTGTCCGGTGTGGGCCCCATCCGTCAATTGATGGCCAGGATGAACAAATCTGTGACGGATGGGGCGTGTGCGAGGATCACGCGGCGGTGAGGGCGCTCCCTACGCGTTCACGGCCTGTTGTGCAGGTCGTCGAGCTTGGCGGCGAGCCGGCAGGCTTCTTCTGTATCACCGGCCGCCAACGCCTTCCGCAGTGCGTCTGCGGTGTTGTGCACTTCCTTCGGAGCCCAGATCGCTCCTTCCACGTCCCGCCACATGCGGCGGAGCGTCAGACTGTCGTAGGTCGGGTAGCTGCTTGCGGGCATGCTTGTCTCCCCTTGCGTTAATGGTCTGCTTCTGGAACGGGATTTGAGGGGCGGGCCTACAGGCCGAGCGCCTGATGCGGGAATGGCCCGCATTCCATGTGGACCCCGAAGGACCGAATCCAATACCACTGGAATGCGAACTCGCTGATGCCGAGATCGATCAGGGCGATAGCGCGGTGATGCCCGTCGCAGACGTACACGTCGTCCGGGTATCGATCGGAGATGCCGAGGATGATCGGCACCGTGAGGCCGTTCCTTGAGATCGAAGCCTTGAGGTCGTCGAGGATCTTCTTGTCCTTGGGCCGTCGAGCAAATCGTTCACGGGCGTCAGCCCACCTGGTGTACTCAGTCGGGCGGATCTGCCGGTCGGTGAGGCACGAGGTCGGCATCCGACCCACCCAGGGCTTCACCGCCACCTCCAGGTCTGGCGTCCTCCCGCGGCGCGGTCTGCGGCGTCGGCGAGGTCCCGGGCGGTCTCGGCGAACTGCGCCGGCATGAGGCGGTGGGCGGCGGCGCTGCGGAGGATCGGCGCCATGCGGCCAGCGTCCTTCGCGGAGATCTCGAAGGGGTCTCCGGTCCGCACCCCGAAGGCGGGTTTGAGGACACGCCATTCGCGTGCCGGCAGCACATGCGCGAGGTGCTCACAGAGCTGGCACATGTGCGAGTACGAGGCACAGACCTCGTTGTGGCGGTCGGTGCCGTGGGAGATGTTCCAGACCACGTTGATTCCCTTCGGTGTGTTGTGGAGTGGTGCGGAGCTCGCTGTCGCAGCGAGCTCCGGCCGGTTGTTGCCGGTCAGTAGGCGGGGCCGTCGTACTGCACGAGGCGCAGTCGGGAACTCGGGTTCTCGGCCTGGGTCCGCAGGACGTCAGCGGCCAGCGAGTCCAAGGCGTTCGTCGAGTTGAAGCTGAGGAGGTCGCCGGTCCGCGCGTCGTAGATCCGGTAGTGGATCTCGTCGTGCCGGACGCGGCGAGCGGGCAGCGACTTGCCGTTCCATACATCGCGGTCGTCTCGGGCAGCTCCGCGACGTGAGTTCATCCAGGCGGGCAACGGCATGGAGATTCCTTTCAGTGGTTGGGGAGTTGGCAAGCGAGGGCTTCGAGGTTGGCGGCCTGTTGTTCGCGCACGTCGATGAGTCGCTCGTAGTCGCGCTGATCGCTCTTGCTGTGCGGGGTGAGGCCGTACTGCTGGCGGAGGTAGGCGATATGCCGGTCGCGGGCGCCGGCCTCGGTCAGCTGGATGGTGTGGCCGAGTTCGTGGATGAGGGTTTGGTCGAGTTCGCGGAGGTTGCTATTGCGGGAGGCGTTGATGGCGACCAGGGCGCCGCGGACTGTGAGGGCTGTGGCTGCGAAAGCGTGGCGGGCGTGCCAGTGGTCAAACACGCGGCCGACCGCTCGGCGCCGCCATGACGGGGTGCCCGCGAGGGCGAGGTCGGCGTCCTGAATGAGGCGAGCAACCCCGTTCCCGTCGGTCAGGACTATCTCCACCTGAGGTAGACGGCCGCCGAGGTGGTGTGCGGCGAGTCGGCCGGCGTGGTCGCCGATTTCGCGGATGCGGTCCTCGATGCGGCGGACGTTCCGGCAGCGCCGGTCGATGGTGAGGTTCACGGATTCCCTGCGGATTCAGTGGTGGGCGAAAGTGCGAAGAGACCGTTCACCATCCGGGTACAGAGCGCAGCTGCCGGTACGACAGTCGGCCCTTGGCGAGGAGCTGCGGGGTGGCGTAGTCGATGACGGTCCAGTGCCGTTCCAGATGCGTGCGGGCCTGAGAGATGGCCTCGGCGCTCTCCTGCGGGCTGGGCTTCAGTCGAGTGGCCTGGTCGTGGTCGTGGCGCGCCCCGGAGGCGGCGAGCTCCTGACGATGCCGGTCCCAAAGCCCGATCTTGCGGAAGTGCATCTCGCTGGCGATGAAGCCGCCATGGATGGCGACCAGGAGCGGGAACCGTTCCTTGCGGCCCCACCTGCGGGCCACCGCGATGCCGTCGGCCGGGTGGCCGTCGTCGCCAATGCGCAGTTCGATCTTGCGGTAGTCGTGGCCAGCGGTGATCCCCGCGACCGCGTGACCCAGTTCGTGAACAGCGACATACATCCGGTACTCGTCGGGAGTGAGACCGAACAACTGCCGAGCCATGACTTCTCCTTCTTGGATGGGTGGTGGTCAGTGCCCTGCGGCCAGGGCTCGGTGGTGGGCGGCGGTGACGAGTCCGATGGCCTGCTCGGCGGTGCGTCCCGGGGATTGGTTCCAGTCGCCGATCAGCGCTCGCCAGCGATGGGTCTCCCGGAGCTCCTGCAGTAGGTATCCGGCGGCCTGGTGGGCGGAGTCGACGGAGCCGACACCGAGCGAAACGGCTGCGCAGACGGCACCGCAGATGCAGCGCCGGCCGCGACCGTCGCGGAGCTTGTGCGGTTTCTGCTGCCAGCCCCACCGCCTCAAAATCTCGGCGGCGACAGCGAGTTGAGTGCTGGGCTTGTGAGAGAGGTCGGCCTTGGTCCGGTGCGCCCAATCCGGAAGTGCGCGGGTGAAGCGGCCGGGGAGGCGGACGTCGACGCTGGGTCGGGTGCCGTGCTCGGGGAGGGAGCGGAGGGCCTCGTCGACCAGCTGCTGGGTGGTCTTGGCGACGAGGGAGCGGGAGTAGCCGGCGGTGATGCCGGCCCACGCTGCCCGTTCGGGCTCGGTCAGGGTGGGGACGATGCGTGCCGCGGCCTGGTCGAGGTCGGCGACGGTCAGAGTGGACGCGGGCATGACGGCTGGGTCTCCTTCGGTGAGTGACAAGGTCAGCGATCCACGACGGGCTTGTCGAGGTCGCGGTGCGCAACAGTGGCCGTGACGCCTTCCGCGGCGAGCGCGGTCTGGAGAGCCATGGCAACCGCGGCGGCCCGGTGCCGGCCCCCTGCGCATCCGACGGCCACACAGACGGGTCCGGCGCTGGGGCCATGGCTGAACGCGACGATCGCGTCGGCGGTGGCTTCGATGAGGGCGGGGATGCCGGGTGTGGCGTACACGGCCTGGCGGACCTCGCCGTCGTGGGCGGTCATGTACCGCAGTTCCGGCGACACGTGCGGGTCGCGGAAGTGCTCGCGCAGGTCGAGCGTCAGGTGCGCGGCCGGCGGGTCGCCGTGGAGGTATCCGAAGCTGACGATGTCGGCGGTGGGCATCAGGCGTTCACCCGGGCCTTGCCAGTGCCCTCGCAGTCAGGGCAGGTGACCTTGACGTGTTCGCCGCGGAAGGCGGTGTAGAGGGCGCCGACGCCGGCGCAGTGCCAGCAGAGGCCGCGGGCTCGGGCGGTGCCGGGGTGGAGGGCGCCGTTCTGGGACTCCCACTGCTGATCGGTCATCTGGGTGCGGGGGTTCTTGGTGGCCATCGAAGTCTCCTTCAGCGAAGGTATATTTGCGGATCTTTCGGGCATTGGGGCGCGTGACGGGTCGCGTTACGGCGCGTTACGCCGCAGGTCAGAGAGCTGAAGGTGCGCGTTACGGGGGCGTGACGCGTCACGCGCAGATCGGCGCCGTCACGCCCCCGTAACGCGGTGCGTCACGCGCGTGACGTGCAACGTCACGCCCCCACTTCGGCGAATCAGGGCCCTTCGAGCGCCTCATCGCCGGTCAGTTCGATCAAGGTGTCGAGGTAGTAACCGCGGCCACCACGCCACTGCTTCGCCTTCATGTCGACCGCTGGGGCCACCGCGGCGGCGGCATCGCGCAGAGCCTTCAGGTAACGGTTCCGCGCCGACTCGATCTCCTCGCCCTCCTCAGGCGCCCAGCTTTCGGGCGCCGCGGCGGCCACGTACTCGTACAGGTCGTTGACGCTCATCCGAGCCGGGTCGTCTGCGGCTGTGAACGCTGCCCGCGCCAACTCGATCACTTCGGGCAGTCGGTCGTGCGGGCGGACGGTGTCGAGGTCATCGAACGTGACGCCGGCCAGATCCAGCGACTCGGGGTCGAACCATGGGCGGCCCGCGGTAGCGCGTTCGGCGGCTCGGCGCTTGCCTTCCTCGGGGCTCATGGCAATGAACTTGTGGATGAGAGGGTCGGTGGAACCGCCGCCCATGATGTAGACCTTGCCAGCGTCGGCGGGGTCTTCCCCTTGGGCGGGGTGAAGCCGGTCGGGGCGCCATCCGTTCGCTCCCGCGCCAGCGCCGAAGACCTGCACAATGTCCTGATGCCTGCTCGGCCCCACGATCTTCAGGGCGATGGAGTCAGCGATGGCCGCGCCGATCGCGTCCTTCGTGGCTTCCTGCGCGGCGAGACCAATCTGTACGCGGGACTTGCGACCTACCCGCAGGATCGCGACGACGAGGGCCTTCGCGCGCTGCGACAGCTGCGGGTACTCGTCGATCAGCGTGACAATCGCCGGGTAGCGGGGCGACGGGATCCAGTTGTCTCCCATGCCGAGCTTGCCGAGGAGCATCGCCCGAGCCTTCGCGATCTTCAGGAGCTTTTCCAGTACCGCCTCGATGATGTGCATCTGGTCGGCGCCCACGACTCGCACGCCAACCGCAGCGGCGAGGGGTTCCAGACCGTTGCCGCCCGGGTCGAGGTCGACGACGATGACGTCCGCGCAATCGGTGAGGGTGTCGCCGATCGTTCGGAAGGTCACCGACTTCCCGCCACCAGAGCTGGCGATGACGATGAAGTGCTGCCCGAGGACCGACAGTTTGGTCGGCTGCCCGTCCATCCGTTTGGCGACCAGCGCCTTGTCGCGCATGGCGAGGCTGTTCGGCTTCCGGGCTGGCAAGGTCGGCATGTCCTCGAACGGGTCACCCTCCACCAGGCGCAGCACGACCTGGGCGCGCCGCTGCCGCATCGGCTGGCACAGCAGACCGTCCGTCGGTAGGTCGAGGGGCGTCTCCAGCTCGGGCGCCTTTGCGATCAGGTCGGCGGGGGTGCCCTTGCGGAGCCGCACGGTGACCTCCCAGCCCCACGGGTAGCGGCGGCCGGCCTCGACCGCGGCAACATTGATGCCTTCCGAGGCGAGGGCGCGGCGCACGCACTCGGCGGCCTCGTCCCTGGTGCTGGCGTCGGCGATGGGGAACGGGTCGTCTTCGCTGGACTCGATGGCGATCAAGCCGCTGGTCGAGTCCACGAAGGCGGCCGGTTCTGCACCGGGCCGGCCATGCCACGTACCGACGGCGTAGGCGCCGAGGGCGAGGAGCAGATCGACCCATCCCCCACCGACTACCACGGCAGTGGTGACGCCCGTGGTGCCGGCCGCACTCCACCCGCCAGTCTTGATCCAGTGCCAGCGCTTGTGGAGCCGGTACTCGGCGCGGCGCTGTCGGACCAGATCCTTGGCGGCGGCCTCGGATGACGTGTCGCCGTCCGCCTCCTTCAGCTCTGTCTTCGCGGACTGGATCATCTGCGGGTAGTCGTCGCGGCGGGCCTCCAGCCAGCGCCGGCCGAGGTTACGGTAGCCACGGACGCTCCAGCCGACGTACAGCCGGTGTTCGGCAGCGTGCTCCTGGGCACGGGTAGCGAGCTCCTTCCCGGACTCGATCCACTTCGGCCGCAGCGTCTCGCCCTGGTGCTCGACGATCGCGCCCTTGATGGGGGTGTCCTTGACGAGACTCAGCGTCGGCCGCTGATCCGTAATCGGCGTTGCCATGACGGGGCCCTCAGTCCTTCTTCTCGGCGGTCTGCTCAAGGCGAGCTTGGGTGCGGGCGAGCTTGCTGTAAGGCAGGGTTTGACCGGCGCGACGAACGGGCGGAGTGCCGCCATTGCGGCGGCGCCCGTCCGGAGCGCGCTCGACGGCAGGGCCGAGTTGGATCAGGCTGGCCTGCTCGCAAACGACGTCCCAGACCTCGCGAGCCGCGATCAGCCCAAGGCTTGCGGTCTCGGTCCAGCCCGCGGTCCGCATCTCGGCCGAGGTCAGGTAGCGCGGAACGTATCGGCGGAATCGGATCTCGAAGAGGGCTGCCTGCTCTATCTGTCGGGCGAGTTCTTGAGTGGCCACGACGAGGTTCCGGTAGGGCTCCCAGCCGCACCGGCCAAGCTCCTCCAAGCGGCGAGAGTCGGTCATGGTGAAGCCGACCTTCACTGCACGGAATCCGGGGTGGACGACGACGTAGGTGATGCCGGTCATGTCGCTACTCCGTCCTGCTTCCGGGCCGCGCCCTTGGCCGTGATGGCGGCCTGCCGGCGGGCAGCAGAGACGTACTTCTGGGTGTCTCCGGACCGGCGTACCGGGGGCTTGCGTGCAGGGCCTCGCTGGACACGGGGCATTTGGTTTGCACGCTGCGCGTTCACGGTCTTGTTGAGGGCGTTGACGGGGCGCTTCTGGCGGGCTGCTTCGACCCTCATCTCGGCGGCATTGCGCATGCGGATGATGTCCGCAGACTCACCGGGCGGAGCGCCTTCGACGTCGAGCTTGGCCTGCTTCCAGATGGCATCCGTCATGGCCGTCTTGCCGAGGTCTGCAGCCAGCCGCCACGCGTGCCGGTGAACCTCCGGGAACTCCTCACGGCGGACCCGGTCGAGCTCGTCGGCGGCCTCGCGTTCGCCCTTCTCCCGGTACGCCTGGCGCTCCGCCTCGCGCAACTCCTTCGCTGCCTTCTCAGCGGCGAGCCGTTTCGCTTCCTTTGCCTCCGCACGGCGCTCGCGCCGCGTGGGCACGCCGTCCCGCTTACGAATCCGACCGTGTTCGTGGAGGTCCCATACTCCGGGGCCGGCGATCGACGCGACAGCTGTACCGATCGCCGTCGCGGGGTCGAATGCCTCCAGGCCGTGCCACAGGTTGACGCCAGCCGCGACGAACGCGAGCGCCCAAGCGATCAGCCGGAAGTGCCAGTGCGGGCGGCGTGCAGCGACTGCCGCCGCAGCACCCCGAAGCACGACCCACGCGGCACCTTCGAGCATGAAGGGCGCGGACACCATCCAGGGGGCGTCTTTGTTCCAGAACGCCGCCATCTGAACGGGCAGGGCGACCACGGCGCAGGCGATTGCGAAGGCGATCGCGAAGTATCGCCAGGAGTCTTCAGCTTCGGCGAGCTTCTTCGCGTCAGCTTCTTTGACCTGCTGCTCGGCCTTCGAATTCTCCCGCGCCTCACGAGTAAGACGCTCGGACTCTTCCCGCTTCCGATTGGCCTCTGCGACCTTGGCGGAGTGGTCGGCCTGCTCCTTCTCCAGCCGCATGCGGGCTCGCTCGTTGGCGATCCGCTGCCGCTCGGCTTCCTCACCAGCCTTGATCTTCTCGGCTTCGACCTTGCCTTCGGCTTCGATGCGGCGGGCTTCGGACTCGGACTCGGCACGGGTACGGATCGCCTCCGCCTCAGCCAGGGCAATCGGGTCGAACTGCGTGTCGATGGTGGCCTTGTCTTCGATGACGGTCGTCATCGCGCTTCTCCTTCCTTGACGTGGGGCGGGGCGGCTAGGCGGCGGTGTCGTAGTCGCGGGTCGACTTTGTGGTGGGGGGTTTGGTGCGGTGGCCTTCGACCGCGCCGTCTCCGGCGATGCCGGCGAGGACCAGGGCGGCGATCAGGATCCGTATGCCGACCGGGGCGGACAGGCCCATGAACCAAGCCAGGCCGGCGATCAGCAGGGCGACGCGGGCCCGAGTCAGGCCGATCAGAATGCCGAGACGCATGGGAGTGCCCTTCGCAGAAGGAAGTAGAGGTGGGGGTGCTGCTCGTCGGATCTCCAGGCCGCCGGTACGAGACCGGCGGCGAGGGCTAAGCGCCTACCGACCAGCTGCTCAGATCAGGCGCTTGAGTTCATCGATCCGTTGCCGACGCTCGGCCGCGATCCGCTCAAGGGTGAATAGGTAGGCCGGTTCGACCCGCCCCCAGGCGATCAACCGGCGAATCTCCGCGAGGTCGGACTCCCACTGCGCGATGTTGTCGAGGGCTCGGGCAACCAGCACCTCGCGGTCAGCCTCAGCGCCGGCGCCGAGCTTCTCGGCGATGTCCTGCACAGACATGTGCGTCCCTCCTCAGTCGTGGTTTCGGGTGCAGTCGGCGGTCGAGATAGCGGTCACCATCCGCCACCCGGGGGGCGCGAACCCGGAGAGGCTGGTCTGGAGGGTGCAGTGGCAGACCGGGCACTCCCACAAGTCCGGCTCCCACGGCGGCCCTTCGCTGCGGCACTGCAACGGATTGCCGAGGCAGCAGGTCGTCTGCTCCGGCCGGACCGGGCAGCCCACGGTGACGGCGACCATCAGCGCCGCGCCCTCTCCCGCTGATAGCTGGCCCGCACCTGCAGCCGATCGGCAGGCGCCGCGTACAGGGCCTCGTCGTCACCCTCGAACATCGGGCGGATGTGACGGCCCGGCTGCTCGTCGTACATCGGCCCGAAGCGCAAGCACGCCCCCTCAGCCGACACCGCGCCCGACATCTTGGCGCCGGTGAACAGCTGCTTGCCGTCGAACTCCCAGGGCCGCCACACCTGTTCATCGCCCCACGGGGACCTCGCGGTCTCGATCGAGTAGTACGTCCGGCCGGGCACGACATCGCGGGCGAACCGCTTCGCGCCACGCTTGCTGCACTCCCACTCAGTCACAACGGTCTCCTCTGCTGCTACGTGGTTTAGGTGGTGGTCCCGCCGGCTGCCCGCCCGTACTGGCCCGAGGCGGGCAGCGCGGCCTTCAGATCCGCTTCTTGAGCTCCGCGATACGGTCCAGGTGCTCATCAATGGCCCGTTCGAGCACTGCGGCCTGCTTCGGCGGCCAGCGCTTGGCCTTGAGGTCCCGCCGGTACGCGACGACCTCCTCCTGCAAGGTGGCGATCAGCGCCTGGTTCGTAACGACACCGCTCGGTCCGACGTGGTCTCCAAGTCCCATGTGCTTCTCCTCAGTTCGTGATGGGTGTCAGTGGTGTGGACGGTCAGGCAGCGGCGAGCTTGGCGCAACTGGCCTGCCAGAGCCGGGCCACGTGAATCTCAGCGGCCCTGCTCCCAGGGCAACTTCAGGGCCGCCCGCGCCTCCGCCTCGGCGCGCTTCGCCGCTTCGAGCCGCTCCAGTTCCTGGCGACGCTGGCTAGGGCTCCTGGGAGCGAACCCACGGGAATCCGCATAGCCAGCCGAAAGGAAAGCCTCATAGGCAGCCGACAGGGCTTGGCGGGCCTCACGCCACCTCGCGTGGGCACGCTCGTACTCGGGGTCCAGACGGGACATAGCTCTCTCCTTCAGCGTGTAGTGGTGCGAGCGGCGTTGATCTGGGCGGGGGCAGTCGACATCACGCGGCGTCCCCGAGTCCGGCTCCGTGCAGCTCGTCCACGAGGGACGGGGCGCCGGGGTTGGCTTTGTCGTAGCGGGTGGCCTCGGCGAGCAGACTCAGCTCCTCCGCCCAATCGGTGGCGCGCACGTAACGGGTGATGAGGTCGGAGCGGTAGGCGGCGTCACTGCTGGACGACTTGCGGCTGATCAGACGGAGCGACATGACGGTGGTCCTCTCGGAAGAAGCGGGCGATGGCGGGGCTTGGGGTCAGGCGGTGATCGGGGTGACGGTTTCGCCGCGGGACACCCGGGCTGCGTCGAGGAACTTCTGCGCCTCGTCGGAGTCGACTTCGAGCTGGTAGCGGCCGAAGGCGTAGGCGACGACGTCCAGGGCGGTCACGTCAGCGGCGTCGGGGGTGTAGCGAAGGGACTCCGGGCGGCGCCGGTCGGCCGCATCGCGGAGCAGGTGGTGGGCGACGCGCATGATCTTCTGGTGGCGCTGGCGGGTCTTGTACTTCGCGAGCATTGGGCGGTTCCATTCAGTCGACGGGGTGATGGTCAGCGGCCGGTGGGGCGCGGCATCGCGCGGCACTTCTCGGCGTGGGACTGGGCCCATTCGCGGGCGTTCTTGTCGCCTTTGGCGCGGTCCTGGAAGTACACGGGCTTGTTGTCGGAGCCCATGTAGTAGTTCTTCGTGGTGTGGTCCTTGTGCTGGCCGCAGCCGTTGCACTTGGCGCGGGTGTCGTCCTGGAGATGAGTGAGGTCGACGGTGATGTCTTCGCGTCCGAGCGCGGCCCCGGCGACGGTGAGGAACCGCATGACGACGGCGGTCGGCTCGGCGGTCGTGGTCTCGGTGGTGGCCATCTGGGGCTCCTTGTCGGTCCGGTGGAAGAGGGCTCGCAGAGCGGAAGCGGGCATGACGGCATGGCCTCTCGGCAGTGGTGCACGAACGGGATGGATGGTGCGAGATGGGCCGTGCCCGGGGACGTGCGGTCAATCCCGGGGCACGGGGACTAGGAACGGCGGCTCGACCGGCGGTCAGCCTCAAGCTTCTTGCGTGCCGCCTCAGCCCGACGCGCAGCAGCCTCAGACTGACGAATCGACTCGATACGACGACGCGTCTCGTCGTCCGCGCTCACAACGAACCGCCAGGAACACGCTGCGGAAGCGGAGGGACAGCAGGAGGGGAGTCGGCGCGATCATGCTGCGGCTCAGGCTCAGCAGCCATCACAACCCCCGCAGCACAGGCTGAACCGCGTGCCGGGCAGCAGACCCATACGCCTCACGAGCCGCTTCCCGGTACAGGTGCAGAGAACTCTGCGACGGGTGCCGCGGATCAGCGGAGATCGCCACGATCCGGGCCGTCAGCCCATCCGCACGCACCTGCTCCGCATGCGCAAGCTCCGGAGCCAGCACCATCACCACCCCCACACCGGCTGCACGGTCGCCGCAGCGGCCTCGGCGAACAACTGCCGGGCGAGGGACTGCATCTTCGCCACGTACAGCGGGTCAGCATCACGGGCCTGAAGATCCAGGACCGACGCGACACGATCACCAGCACGCTGCTCAGCAAGAGCAGCCGACACCGGAGACAGAGCAGCCCGGCGACGAGCCTCAGCAAACGGATCCTGATCGCCCGGGAACGGAGCAGGAGCAGTCGACATCACGCACCCGCCTCCCCGACCCAACGACCATCCCGCATCACCACGGTGCCGTCCCGCAGCGTGATCTCCCGGACGAACCAATCCGGCACCGACCCGTCCAACTCCCGCCGATCAAACTTGACAGACCAATCACCGTCGAAGCCCTGCCGGACAGTCACCCGATACGCCGGCTCCAACGCCGCCTTGATCTCCCAGGCCCGCGCCTCCTCCTCGACCACAATCGACCCACAATCCGGGTTGATCCCGATCAAGAACATGTCGCGGATCTCAAAACCGCGAACCTCCAGGACAGTCAGAACCGGCTCCGTCGACCCGGCAGTCACCAGACCATTCGCATGCGTCGTCGCCCACCGGCAAGACCACTTACTCACGACCCCACCACCCCGCCGAGCTCAACGCGGACAGCGAGCACGTAGTCCCGCTGCCGGCGACCAACCAGGGACAGCACCAGACCCACGTCGAACGCGTCACGGTCAAAATGCCGGCGCACCTCCCACGGAACGCGAACCACAATCGACCCCGTTCCATCCGACAACGTCACCACCGACCGGGCCTCATTCGACGCGGTGGCAGTGATCACGCCCTGGAGGAAAACCAGAGCCCTCACAGGAGTCGACTCCACCGCCGCGACCAGACCATCCCGTGTCGGCGCAGAGACAAACGAAGACGGAACCAAGTCGGTCATCGGGCCACCGCCTTCACGGCCGCGTCGACCAGGTGCAGCAGACCAGCCAGCCCCAGGACCCGCCGGGACTCAGCCATCGCGTCCTGCGCCAGAGCCAGCGAATCGAACTGGGCGCCGGACATCCCGCGAGCGTCCAGCCCGGCCAGCTCCTCCACCCTCAGCGCGGCGGCCTCGAAACGGGCCACAGCACGCTGGACCTCCAGCGAGACACGGGTGTGGGACGCGGCCGCGTGGGCGGCGATATCCGCGCGGGACATCGGGGCGGTGGGGCGAGTAGTCATCACGCCACCGCCTCGACGGGCTCGAAGACGGGCCCCCGGCGCAGGCGGTCGGCGATGACGTTCTCCGGGATCCGGATCTCGCCACCCCTTCGCTTGGTGCCCGACACGGGGCTCTTGCCGTAGCGGACTGCGGGCAGATCCCCCTCATCGACCCAGCGGTAGATCGTCGACGGATGTACATCGAGTGCCGTGGCCGCTTCCTTGACGGACAGCGTCGGCAGCCTCTTGGGAAGCGGCATAGCTGTGCCCTCCAATCGCATCTCTCTTGGGTGCCTTGGACGCTTCGACCTTAGCGCTATTTCTAAATACCAACAAGGTCTCCGCGACATCTGGAAGCCGCGCGCCGGTCGCTTATCGTGAATAGTGGCTAGGTTGGAAGCGAGAAGGTCGACACGGAGGGCACATGACCAGCGGAGATGAGTGGATCAGCGCTTCTGCGAACTACGTCAAATCGCGCTCGGGTGACTCGCGGGAGGCGTGGGGCGAAGAGGCGGCAAGCCATGCCCAGATCGGGACTCAGAAGCTGACGCACGCCGGCGAGGTCACACCGCCATCGGCCGTGGCTGAGTCGCTGCAGGTCACAGGGGAAGAGGCAGTCATCGTTCGCCAGCGCGTCATGTTCGCCGATGGCACGCCAGTCGAACTCACCGACACCTACTACCCGGCCCGGATCGCCTCCGGTACGGCACTCGCTGAACCGAGGAAGATCAAAGGTGGGGCCGTTGCCTACGTATCCAAGCTGGGGTTCAAGGCCGCCCGCGTCATCGAGGACGTGACCGCACGGGCCGCCACGGCGACCGAAGCTGCAAGCCTCCAGGTTGCCGCCTCCGAAGTAGTAGTGATCATTGAACGACTCACCCTCGACGGAGACGATCAACCGATCCAGGCCGACGTCATGGTCGCACCCGCCAAGCTCCGGAGACTCCGATACGAAATGAAGGTGGACTGACCATGCCCGCTCTCAACCGCACTTCCAAAGACGCCGCGGATCCGCGCCCCCTTCACGAGCGGATCGCCACGGACTTGCGACGCGAGATCCTGTCAGGTGACCTGAAGGTCGGGGCCAAGCTTCCGAGCACCGAGCAACTCAAGGCCCGCTTCAACGCATCCAGCGCCAGCATCCAGAAGGCCGTGACGATGTTGAAGGAGGAGGCACTCGTCGAAGGGCGCGCAGGGGCCTCCGTCACCGTCCTAGACGTGCGACGGCAGACCATGGTGCCGGCGGCCTACTCGAAGCCTGCCGAGGCTGGTCAGTCGTATCGCTGGATCACCGAGGCGGAGCGCAGGGGGCAGACGCCGAAGATTCAGGTTCTCCAGGTTGGAGAGGTGCGTCCGCCTGCCGATGTGGCAGCAGCATTGGAGCTGGGCGATGAAGGCAAGGCGATGCTGCGCAAGCAGCTGCTGAGCCTGGGCGACGAACCCTGCGAGCTGGTTCACTCTTACTACCCGATCGAGATCGCCGAAGGTACAGCCATCGCGGGACGCGCGAAGATCAAGGGCGGTACACCTACGCTCCTGGCAGAGATGGGGTACCCACCGCTGCGGACCGTCGACAAGGTGACGGCCGAGGAGCCCACCAACGAGGAGTACGAGGCCCTGCAACTGCCCCGGCAGATCTCGGTCTTGCGCACGTTCCGCGTTGTGCTGAGCCACGATGACAGGCCCATTGAGGTCACAACGATGGCGAAGGCTGGCCATCTGTACGCGCTGCAATACGAGTTCTGACCAGCGCAAAGAGGCGCCCCAACTCTGGTCGAGTTGGGGCGCCTTCGCGTTTGCTTCATCAGACCCGCTAGCAACCATTCACAAATAGCGATACGCTTTGGGTGTGCCTCAGAGCACAGTTCCCGAGGGGAGACTCATGCCGGATGCCCCCGAGCGCACCGCGCTCTACCGCCTCTACGACGAAGCCAGCGCACTGCTGTACGTCGGCATCGCACAAGACCCAGCGGCACGCCTTCGGCAGCACCGACTCGATCAGGCTTGGGGATCGGAGATCGCAAGCAACGAGGTGAAGTGGTTCGATACCCGACCGCTCGCCGCAGCAGCAGAGTCCTTCGCCATCCGAACCGAGCAGCCGCGCTACAACGGCCACAGCAGGCCGGAGAGGTCGCGACGGTACAGGCAGATTGCCGACGAACTGCGAGCCGAGATCATGGCGGGCAAGCTGTCAGCCGGCGCGCGACTTCCATCCGAGCACAGCCTTGCGGCGCAATACGCGACGACCCGCGCGACGGTCCGAAAGGGCATCGCCTTGCTTCGAGCCGAGGGGCTCGTCGTCTCGCACCAGGGCCAGGGAGCATTCGTCGCCGATCCGGTAACTCGCAGCGTGCCCGTGTCAGTTACGGATCCGCAGCTCGCTGCCGCAACGCTCACCGAGCACATGACTCGTGAAGTGCTGGCCGCCTTGACGCGGGCGCTCGTCGCGCAGCTCGCCGAGTAGCAAAACGGCCGGACGGTTGCACCCGTCCGGCCAGTTCAACCAGCGAGTTGCACCTCGCTGATCAGGAAACCTCAACCGCGTCAGATTGGAGTTTCACCCATGAGCGTAGCAACCTCGTCTGCCGCCGTCGCTATGGCGCCGGCCACGTCCTGCGCCGTCCCGTCTCCGGCGGTCGCCTCTGAGCCGCCCGTCCAGCATCCGACGGCGTGTCCGTTGTGGTGCCGTGACCGTCACGCGCCGACGAAGCATGTGTTTGGTCCGTCGGTGACGTCGCACTGGGGCATTCAGGCTCGGCTGGACAATCCGGCGGTGTTCGCTGCGGGCGAGTCGTTCATGCGGGCGGAGTTGTTCCGGTACGACGGCGGCTCGGATGCTGGTGAGACGACGTTGTACGTGCAGGGGCAGACCGACGTCGAGATGTCGGCGCCCGAGGTGGATCTGCTGATCGTGCAGGCGCAGGCGTTCGTGGACACCCTGCGGGTGCTGCGGGCCCAGATGGGCTGACATTCCCGCCTACCTCCGGCCGGGCCGCCTGTGCTGCCCGGCTTTCGAGGGGCGGGTCGGTCGTCGCCCTTGGGGTTGAGCGCCTGCTCGGAGCCGGCTGTGTATCCGCCGTATCTATCTGTCCCCGGGGTGGTCCTGGGGTCCATCAAGGAAGGAATCCGCGATGAAGATTTTGCCTAGCCGTCGCACCACGTCTGACGAACTCCTCGCCATGGCCAAGCGGGACCTGGCGAATGCCAAGACCGAGGAGGACCGGGAGAAGTTCCGGGAACTCGTCCGGATGATCGAGCACGGCATCTACCCGCCGTGGATCAAGCCGTCTCGTAAGCGCGGTTGATTCGGGCCGCGGGTTTCCCGGTCGCCGCCTGGTGGCTGTGGTGGGTGTTCTGTGGGAGGGGGTGAGTCTGTTGATCGTCTACAACGAGTGTGAGCACGAGTGGGTGCCGTGGAGTGGTAGGCCGCGTTGCCGCAAGTGTGGGGCGACGCAGTCGTGACGCCTGGATGATGGTGGGGGCCGCGGTGTGCGGCCCTCACTGTCGGGAGGGGCGTTGGTGGCACCGCGTTTCGAGTGGCGTGACCTGCCGGGCGTGGTCCGGGCTGCTGTTGAGGCGCGTACAGGCCCTGTGCTGGGCGTGAAATCGGTCTCTGATGGGCTCACGTGTGCTGTGGCGGCGCGCTTGGACACGGCCGCGGGTGCGCTGTTCGTGAAGGGTGTCCGGGTCGAGGATGGCGCCGGCTGTGAGGCGCAGCGGTGGGAGGTGGTCGTCAGCCCGGTGGTGCGCTCGGTTAGTCCGGTCTTGCGTTGGCAGGTGGAGGCTGGCGGCTGGGATTTGCTCGTGTTCGAGTGTGTCGATGGCCGTCACGTCGACCTGGTGCAGGAGGAGGACCGGCAGTTGGTCGCCGATGTTCTGCGGTCGGTGCAGGGCGTGTGTGCGCCGGGGGGTGTGCCACGGTTCGCGGATCGGTTCGCGGATGTCCTAGGCGCCGACGAGCTGGCGCTGCTTTCTGGGGATGCGTTGCTCCACACCGACACCAACCCGCACAACCTCCTCGTCGGCGGCAACAGGGCGTGGCTGGTGGATTGGGCGATGTCGGCGGTTGGCCCGGCGTGGGTGGATGTGGCGTACACGGCTGTGCGGCTGATGGAGGCTGACGTGTCGGCCGGTGAGGCGCTCGATTGGGCGGCAGGGTTCCCGTCGTGGCGGGCGGCCGAGCCGGCTGCGGTGGAGGCGTTCGTGACGGGCGTGTGTCGCCAGTGGGAGGCCCGTATCGGGGCGGTCGGTGCCCGGCCGTCGAACGCCCGGTTCTCGGCGCTCCTGGGGGCGACGGTGGCTGCGCGGTAGTGGAGAGCGAATCGGCCCGACAGGCGATGACCCGTCGGGCCGCTGTGTGTTCGCGTGCGCGGAGGGCTGCCCCGTCTGCAGAGGCGGGGCTTCGTCGCGTCAACTGCTGGCTGGCGGCCGGTCGTCGTGCCAACTGGTGGTCGGTTTCGCAGGGGGTATTGCTGAGGCATGGAAGCTGTCTTAGCGAGCCTTGTCGCTGTGGTGGGCACTCTTCTGGGCGCGTGGGTGTCGTACTCGTTTCAGCGGCGGTCGGTGGAGCGCGCGGATCGGGTGCAGGGCCGTGAGCGGCTTCGGCAGGAGCAACTGGCTGCCTGTAGCGCGTTCATTGGCATCTTGATGGAGTACCGCAAGAACCTCTACTTCCGGTGGCGGCTCAAGGATGAAGACGCTCCTGCCGAGCAGCAGTCGCGGGAGCGGGATGAGACCTACCGTCTTCGTGCACAGGCTGAGCATGCGCTGGCGCGGCTTCGCCTGGTTGTTGACGATGCCGCGCTGATGCGGTTGGCGTCGGATACTCTGAGAGCGCCAAGTTCTTTGCGTCATGCGGAGGATCGGGCTGATCTGGTTGCTCGGCGGGATGAGGTCGAGCGGCTTCATGACGAGTTCGTGGAGGCTGCGGCCTTCTTCTTCCGTGGTGCTGATCTCCGTGATGCTGTTCCGATCTCGGGGCCTAGCTCTTGGTGGCGCCGCTATCGACTCCGGCCTCGTGGGTGACGTGGTCGCGGTCGTTGTACGCCGGCGGCGTCCGGCCCTGTTCCTGCCGGAGGAGGCTGTGGCGGCTTGAGCCGGAACGTGGAGCAGCCCCGCCACTTGGGCGGGGCCTTAAATCTACGGGGTGGGCTGGGGGTCGCCGTCTGCGGCGAACGCGGCCATGCGGCGGAGGTGTTGACAGTATTGGCGCTCTTCTTCTCGGGTGAGTAAGGGCAGGACTCGGTCGAGGTCTGCGATGCATTCGCGGAGTATTCGGTGGTGTTCCGCGTCGAGGGTGCCGTCGTTGTGTTGCCAGGTGGATACGCATCCGGCCGTGTATAGGTCGAGTTCCGCTATGTCGATGCCTGCTACTTCTCGGCGGCGTAGCGTGGCGGGGAAGGGCGCTTTCATGTGTTCCTGCCACAGTTGGGCTACGGCTGCTTTGGCTTCGCTCGTTCTCGTCACATGCTCATCCTCTGGCATGTGGACCTAGGTTGGGCACCCGGTTTCGTCGAGCAATGGCTGAGGAGGAGGATGCGCGGGCCCGGTGGGCGCGGTCGCTGCACTGCGGCCAGTGTCCGGCTTGCATCGCGCCCGGTTTTGGCGAGCTGGTGGTTGGTGTCGGCTGGTGGGTCAGGAACTTGGCATTTGAAGTAGGTGGCTGGTGAAGGTGGAGCGGGCCGCGCGTGTGAAGTCGGCCTGCGCGATCCTGAGGACGCTTTTCCATTCACCGATCGCCGCAGCGGTTTCGAGTGTCTCGGGCTCATTTTGGCCGGCGTCGACCGCCGCGCGGGCGATGGCCGATGCCATGACTTCGCCAGCCGCGGCTCCTATCTTGAAAGCGGCTTGCGCGACGTTGTCTGGGCCGAGGGTGGCGACTTCGTGGCACGCGTCCCTGAGGCGCCGCAGCGTGTTTTCGGCGTCTCTGTAGAGCGGGGAGTGGGCCGGCTCTGGTGTGTCTTCCCAGGCTGCTAGCGCGGTTTCGAACTCGGTTCGAGCTGTGGTGACTTTGCTGTAGAGCTGGCGGCGTTCTTGCCTGATCCAGTGAGTTTCTTCGTTGCGTGCTTGCCCGTTCACTTGCTCTAGGGCTGCGGTGACGGCGGCATTGGCCTGGTGGCGGGCTGCTCGCCAGGTGGCCCATCCTCCGACGCCGGCGCCGATAAGGCCGGCGAGTCCGCTAAGCAATGCAGCGAGCATCTCGTTCATCGCTCTCCCCCGTCGTGATACTCGGGACTGTCGGTCTCGCAGATCTACCAGATGGCCTCAGGGGTCGGTTTTTCGGGCCATGGTGGTGATGCGCTGACTGGGGTTCGCTCCGCGAGGCTTCTATCGCTGACCCGCCCGGCCAGGATCGGCCTCCGTCCGTCGCGGCGCGCACAAGCCGCGGGGGATGACCGGGTGTTGTGGGCGCGGTCGTGGGTTTGCCGGCGGTGTCCGGCGGTGCCCCCGCGCGAGGAGGGCCTGGCGGCCTGAGCCGGCACGCAAGCATCGAGAGGCTTCGCACGCGGCGGCCGGGCCGTCGGAGGCCAAGGTGATCGCTTTCCAGCCAGGTTGAGTGGCCTCCAGGTTGGGTTCAGGGCGACGGCGCCCAGCAGTCCCACCCTGCTGAACTTGCGAGGTCACCCTCGTTCCGTGGTTCGAAAATGACTCTTAAGACACAGCTGACCTGCTGTTTTCGACAAGACTTATGTGTCGCCGGAATGTCACCGAGGGTGGAACCGGCTCACCTAGTGTCAGTGGAAGCGCAAGGCCGAGAAGCATCGCACGCTTCTCGGCCGTCGCTGGTGCTCACGAGCACCGGCCCGCGCACCAAGTGCCACCACTGACATGGAGGTCGTCATGACCGTAGCAGTAGGGAGTGCCCCCGACCCTGATGGGCCTGAGGACGGCCCGTCGAGCTGGCAGATTAGTGCCGGCAGTTGGGGATTGGAGGTGAGGGCGGGACGCCACCTCCATGTGGCGGCGTCGCCGGCGCTGTTCTTGTGGCTGGTGAGCTTGAGTTCGGGGGCAGCCGGGGCGCATTGGTTCCTGTGATCGCACTGGAAGCCCCGCCCGGCTCTCCGCCGGGCGGGGCTTCCCGGCGTCAGGCGTTGACTTGTGCGGGGAGTAGTGCGCCGGTTTGGAAGGTGTGGGTTCGGTGCCAGGCGTAGTACTTCTCGCGGTCGGGGTTCCACCAGGTGGTGGTGCGGCCTTTGAGGTGTTCGTCGATGTGTTTGCTCACGAATGGGGCGTGTTGGGCTGCTGGGCTGGTGTGCAGGGCTCCGTCTTCGTTGACGGTGATGAGGCCGTGTTCGTAGAGGCTGTCGCAGCCGAGGAGGCAGGCGAGCATGCCGACGTTGAGGTCCCAGCGTTCGTCTTCGGTGCAGGCGGCCCGCTTTTTGATGTGTGCGGCGACGAGGAACGCTCGGGGGAATGTGCGGCCGCAGAGGGCACAGTCGCCTGTGGGGCCGGGGAGGAGGTAGTTCTTGAGGCGGGCTTGCTCGCGCCGGGACTGGGTTGTTGCTTCGCCGTCTGATGGTCCTGTGGGCCGCTGCTTGGGGATGCTTGGGGCCTGGGGTGTGGTGGCCGGTGTGAGTGTGGGGGCGCTGGGGATGAAGTTGACGTGGTCGGTGAGGGCGAGGCCGTCGTCTTCTCGGAGGGCCCCGAATCCTTGGATGTTGCGGTTGGGTACCCAGTCGAGGAGAGCGCGTACTTCGTCCATGGGGACGTTGATGCCGCGGACGTCTGTGAGGGCGTACATGTGCTCCCAGGTTTGCTGGGTGCGTTCGTCGATTCCCCAGAGTTGGCGGGCGAGGTTGGGGTTGTGCCAGGTGGCGGCGATGGTGCCGACGAGGTAGAGGCGTTTGTTGCCGGAGAAGAAGACGGTGTCTCCGGGCTTCATTTTCCGGATCTGGGGGAGGTTCGCGCCGCCTTGTCCGGGGGTGACTCCCCAGAGTTGGGCTTGGCCGTCGGGGAACAACTGGTCCAGCTGGTTGTGGAGTTGCGTCGTGATGAGGCGGGCCTGGTCTTTGAACACGACGGGCTTGAGGATGGTGTCTTCGTAGTGTTTGCGCACCGATGGCGTCTTGAGTGAGGCGGGTTGGGCGAAGACGGTCATGGGGCGCACCTTCGGGTCTGGTGTTGTCGGTCTGGCAGGTCTACCAGATGGCCCCAGCGGTCGGTTTTGAGGCATGGCTTCGCCTGACGCCCAGGGGCCGGTTGCCTGCTGGAGGATGGGTGGGCGGCGTGCTGGCGGTCGCGAATCAGCCCAGCGGTGCCCGGCAGGGTTCCCGCGGGAGGACGCGGTCGTGGTGTGGGTTCCGGGTGCGTGTCAACCCCGCCCTCGTGGCGGGGTTTTGTCGTCCCGATTGCTGGCTGTTGGCCGTGGGACCCTGGCTGCGTGTACTGCGGGTCCCTTTGTGCTGGGGTGCCGGGCGTCCGTCCGTAGTGGAGTTCCGAGCCCGGGTCATGAGTTCGCGCAAGGGAGCGGCAACTTCGAAGGCCCCGCCGGTGGGCGGGGCCTTCGTGCCGTCAGTCGTTGGCCGGCTTGTTGTCGGGCTTCGGTTTCATGCGCGGGGTGCCGGGGAGTTGCCGGTCTGGTGGTGTAGTGGCCTGTAGGGGCTCACTGTTCGCTCCAGAGGGCTCTTTCCTCGATTGTTCCCAGGCGGGCTTCTCCAGTGGTGAGGTCGACCAGGATGGGCCAGCAGTCGAGGAGCATGTCGCGGGCGTCGCGGGTTTCGAGGTATTGCTCGGAGTTGAAGGGGACGATGAGGAGTCCGTTCTTTTCCAGCACGAGTTCGTAGTCGACCTTGAGGGCTGGGTCGTAGGGTCCCGTCTCCTGTACGAGCAGCTCTTCCGCTGCCTTCAATGCTTCGGATCGGCTGAGCGTCATTTCGTCCTCATAAACTGGTAGCTACTGTATCCCGTTGGTGCCGCGTGGCCGCTCTGCGCGTCCAAAAATATCACATCTCCGTCGCGGTTAATTACGTTGAATACGTGGCCGCCGCGGGGGTCTTGTCCGAAGACGATGCCGCGCGCACCGTCGCCGGCCGACTTAACATCTTTGACAATGTTAGAAAGGGACCTGGTGACGAACTTCTTGCCGGGGAAGTACTTCTCCAGTGACGTGAGGGGCCCACGGCCTATTTCGGGAAGAGCGGATGCCGGTGTACCGTCCAGGGTCCTCTCGACGCCCACGACGCAGGCGCGACAATTGGTTTTCCCGCCTCCGGGGTTGACGAGTTCGCGCAGGTCGTCGGTTACGGGTGTCTTATAGGAATCGCCCAGCACCGTCTTCCCGCCGCCGCCTTCTCCCCAGCGAATGTTGCCGATTCGGTTGAACGATTTTTCGTTCCTTACAGCCTTGACCACTTCCTCGGCTTTGATGGCTGTCTTTCCGACCTTGATCCAGCGCAGGACGATGGTGGCACCGATGATTCGGTCGGCAGGCGAGAGGTGTTCTCCGGTAACAGAGTCCTGGCCTGACAGGAGTTCCGCGACCCCCTTTGCGTCGCCAACGAAGGGGATGAGGTTTATAACCGCAGATACGATTGTTTGCCTTACCTTGTCCTCCTCCGCCTTGGGGCCGCCCCGCACGTAGTCGGCGACACCGGAGAGGTCTAGGTCTTTGAAGGGGCTGTCGCCCGACTTGCCCTTCAGTTTCTCGTTCAGTTCGTCAAGGGTGTCGTTCATGCCCTTCATGCCGGCATTAGCCTTTTCGATGCCCTTGTTGGCTCCGTTGATGGCCTGGTTTATCTGATCCATGGCCCTGTTCACCTGGTCTAGGGCTTTGTTCATCCCATCCAAGGCCCCATTCACCTGGCCTAGAGCCTTGTTCATTTCCTCCAGGGCATCATTCATCTGGTCCAGCCCACGGTTCATCTGGGCCATACCCTTGTTCATTTGGCCGACATCTTTATTTAGACCGATCAGCGCGCTGTCCATCTGGTCGAAGCCAGCGTTGATTTTGTTGAGTGTTTGCTTGACTTCGGGGTCGCTGATGAATTCCGTGACGTCTTTCAGCACCGGGGCGAGCAGGGTGGTGAGCTGCGCCATGGCTTTTGCGAGTTGGATTGACTTGGCGGCCGGCTGGTAGAGGAGTTCGAATTCGGTTTGCAGAGATTTGAGAAGATTCTGCTGCTGCTTGATCGCTTGGGCTGCGAGCTTCGGGTCCTTGAAGTCCTCTTCTTTCAACTGCAGTGGCGAGGATGCAACCTTCGCGGCTTTCTGGACCTCTTGCCATTTCTTGTACAGATCCGGAAAAGCCTGCTTGGACTCGTCATGCCAGTCGTGCTCCGCAACAAAGAGCAGCAGCAGCCCCAGTCCGGCCGCCCGGCCGGCGACGTGATCCTTGACTTGATCCTTAATGCAAGCGAGTTTCTCCAGCAGGGGCAGAGATTCGCACTTCTTCAGTACCGAACTGGCCTGCTGAGGCTCGGCTGCTATGGCTTCACCCATTCCTCCGGTGAAGAGCACGGAAAGCGTCAGCAGGAATGCTGCGGCTTTGGTTTCCCAGCGGTTTTGCATGGCCCCTCATGTGTCGTTGGCGACAGGTAGGCGCGTCGGACGAACCGGCCACGACCTCGGGGCGGGTTTACTCAACGGCGCGCGTAGGGCAGATAGGCACACTCCCCTTGCCAGGGACGAAGTCCACCTATCGCGCTGATCGTGATCATATACACCTGAGGTGCTCATGGTCATTTTTCGGACATCGATGCCCAAGGGGGCATGCTCGCAGCGGACGGCCGCCTTGCTTCAACGCTCAGGCGTCCCGAGCCAACGCTGGCCGGCAGAGGGGTGTTTGGCCGCAACGATGAAGCTCCCGCCCGAGGGAAGTCGGACGGGAGCCTCTGCGGGGTGAGCTATTCCGCGGTGGGGTCGTCGACGTGCTTGAGCCGCATGCGGGCCTTCACGAGGTCGGGTCCCGACAGGGTGTCCCAGTGGGGGTGTCCGTGGACCTGTTGGATGAGGTTGAGGAGCGTGTTGCGGAGGTCGACCTCGGTCTGCTTCTCCTCGTCGGTCCAGCCGGGGGACGCCTCGCGGTGGCGTTCGAGCCAGTAGCCTTCGCCGGGCTTGACGTGCCAGCCGTCGATTGCCTCGGGGGCGTGGGGGCGTTCGTCGAGGTACGCCTTGAGGTTGGTGGCGGCCTGTCGAAGGTCGCGTTGCAGTTGCACCAGGTCGTCGGGGAAGTCGTCGCTCACTCCGCGGGATTTTACTCCTGGATTCGAACGTGGGTGCGCGTCGATGTGAAGGCGGGGCTTGCTGCGGCCCATCGGAGGGCGGGGTCATTGGGCAACAGGAAACCTTCCGAATCTGCTGCGCGTCGCCTCAGGCCGCCAGAACACTGACGCTATGTCGTGGACGCCGCACCTCACCGAGCATGAGGCCGCCGTCCTGCGCCTGCTGGCGCGGGGCCATACGCACACGGAGATCGCTGAGATGCTCCGGATCCGTCCGAAGGTTGCGGGGTCTCTGATCCATCAGATGCGGATCTCGCTGCGCGCCCGGACGACCCCGCACGCAGTCGCCATCGGCTATGAGACCGGGATCCTTGAGCCAGGGGTGGAGCGGAGCGTGAGATAGGCGAGGAGGCGCGTGGGCTTCAGCTGAGATCGATGATGTCGAGTACGGCGAGGGTCTTCTGGCCGTAGCTGACGAAGATCATGGCGAGGGCGCCGTCAACGTGTAGCTGCCGGTTCCACTCGTCGGCGTGACCGCGGGGTGCGGTGTGTCCGATGGGGTCGTGGCAGGCGGCTTCGAGGGCCGTAGTGAGGGCGTGGCTGACGGCTGGCGGGAGTTGGTCGTGGAGGGGCTCGACGCCGGGGTCGTAGATGAGCCGGAACAACGCGCTGACCTCCTACGGGGGTCTTCCTGAACACGGGCCGGTTGAGGTCGGCGTTCAGCAGAGTATCGGATCAGCGACGTTGCGTAATTGGGTTGGAAGGTTAGGCGGCGCCGCGGCCGGCCCGGATTTGGGCGGCTTCGCGCTGGACCCACTCGGTGCGGTCGACCCACTCTCCCGGGAGTTCCTCGCCTCGACGGTCGGCTGCGGCGAGTTCCCGGCCCCGCTGCTCGGCGGTCTGGATGCGGGTGGCGATGCCAGCCCACTTCTCGACGACGGCTACGAGTTCACCGACAGGAGCCTTGTTGATCTCGGCGAGGCACTTCTTGGTGAGGGCGGGGTCGCCGAGGGCTTCGCAGATGGCCTCGATGGTCCAGGCGGCGTCCATGGTCCCCTCCCGGTGTGGATTCACCATTCGTGACGCACGATAGCGCAACATGCAGCAAGTCAGCCGAACGCATATGCCAGAGACATGTGCCAGCCCAGAGCGTCGTAACCGTGCAGGTCAGAGTCCCGTTCCTAGGATCATGAGCGAATTGGATGACCGGCTCCTGGACCTCATCGAAGGCATCGTCGACGAGGACGAGCAGCGCCTCCCGCTGCTGACCCTGCCCGAGGCGCGTGCCGCGGTGGAGCTCCTGCAGCTGCTGGCCGAAGGAACCGGCAAGGGGGCTTTCGCGGCACGGCACTTGGCCGGGAACCTGGCCCGCAGGCTCCCCGCCGCAGACTGACCGTGCGACCGAGCCCGCGCGCCAGCGATTCCCGAAATGGGCTGCCCGCCGCGTGGCACATCCCTACGCTGACGGCATGATGACTGACAGTGCGGTCCGTGAGACTCTGCGCCCTCATCGGGACGGTGGCCCGATCAGTCGCCTGTACGCGACGGGTGAGATCACCGGGGAGACGATTCCGGCTCTCGGAGTGAAGTCCGGCGAGCTGGACGATGCCGGTGACAATGAGGCTGCAGAGCGCCTTTCCGATGTGATTCGCTACGTCGACGAGGCGGGCGAGCGTCCTCCGGTGCGGGGTTGGGTGGCCAAGGTCTAGACCGGAGTTACCCAAAGCACTGGGTCGAGGCTGGTCGACTTCAGATCGAAGCCGACCAGCCGGCCCAGACGTCGGGATCACGCGTCCTTGGGACGCTCTGGCTGGTGACAGGCGCATGCACAGTCGACGCCGGTGTACTTGTTGTTGAATCGGCACCGCTGGTGAAGGCGCCGCGCCCAGTCCGCGGCGTCCGGCACGTCTACCGCTTCGACGCGTGCCGCTGTGTCGCATGCGGTGGACAGGTACGGCGGTACGTCGATCGCGGCCAGGATCTCGGGCGGGAGTTGTTCGCTGGTGGAGCCGGGCGCGTTGACGTAGCCCGGAGTCAGGTTCGGGCCGAACGCGTTGGGAACGGTCACTGCTGCCCCTCGGGTCCTTGGTAGGCATCGCGGAGTTCGGGCCAGGCGATGTCGGCGCCACGGTCGAGGAGGGCGCGGACGCGGGCCTCGATGGCTCGCAGCCGGTCCAGCTCGGCCTGTGCGATAGCGGGCGCCTGCAGGGCTTCGGGCATTTCTGCTCCTGTGGTTGGGCCTGCCGCGGTCTGCGGCGGGCCAGGAAAGCTCAGGCGGACTCGTTGAACATGCGGGTGCCGGGGTCGACGCCCTCGTGGTCGTCGTGCACGTCCGGGCCCTTGACGACCAAGATGACGCCCGTGTCACCGGGCAGAGTGCGCGCCCAGATCTGGCCACCGTGGTGGACGTGGGCGCCGGGGGCGAAACGAGTGGTCACGACTGCTCCTTGTCGATCCAGTGTTCCCAGTCGTGTTGGGCGACGCCGTTGGCGCCGAAGTGGTAGCCGACGGCGAGCCAGCCCATGGCCCACGTCTCGCCGCTGTTGGGGTGGGTGCTGAGGCCGGTGCAGATGAACGTGTTGCCGCCGCGGCTGTAGGTGTTGCCGGGCTCCATGACGGTCTTCCGGGCAGTCACTGCTCCTCCAGGGCGTAGCCGGTGCGGCGCTTGGCGCCGGTCTTCGTGGTGTCGGTGGCGTGCAGGTCGCTGACGCGGATCTTGCGGGGGCGCTTGCTGTTGTGAGCGTCCACGACGCCGGCATGGGTGTCGCCGGGGAGGTAGTCGGTGATGCGGATGCGGGGCCCACCGCGGGGGTCGCAGCTGCTGTAGATCTGATCCATTCGGATGTGGCCGGTCATTGTTCCTCCTCGGTGATGACGAGGCCGGTGAGGCGATACGCCTTACTGAGCTGCCCGACGGTCGCCCACCGTTCGCTTCCGTAGGGGTGGGCGGCATCGCCTTCGATGGTGACGGTGGCGAGGCGGATGCGGGTGCCATCGATCCGGGTGATAGCGACGTGGGCGCCGCCGTAGATGGATTCCCAAACCTGGCCGGCCTGGATGTTGGGTTCCATGCTGCTGCTCCTTGTGGTGTGGGCCTGCCGCGAGTCACAGGCGCGGGTCTGGAGCGCGGCGTCGAGGATGGCCTTGCGTGCGATCTCTTCCGGGGTTCCGTCGGTGCCGGTTGCCAGGTAATCGAGTGCCTGCCGCAGGTGGGTGTCGATGGTGAGGGTGATGGTCGGAGTCTGCTGGCGTGCCATGGTCTTCTCCTTGGTTTCGCTGGGTTGCACTGGGCGTTGGTCAGTTGGCGTTGTCACCGCGATCGGCCGGCGCTGCTGGCGGTCTCCTCGCCGGTCGAGCACCCGTCGCTGCAGGCGAAGACTTGGGCCCCGGACGGATACCGCTCGTCTGTCGGCCGCCAGGGGCCCCGCTCGTCCCCGCAAGTGGCGCAGCGCGGCAGAGGCGGCTCGGTACCCGGCGCGGTCATCACTGTGCCTCTGACTCGAAGTGGCATGCGAGCTGGCGCAGTTCGGCGGCGGCATCGCGATATCGACGGTCGTGGTTTGTGAGTGGCCCGGCGGTTACCGGTGGGACGCGGTCAGCAAGCAAATCGGCCTGTGCCCGAAGGGCGATGGGGTCTGCTTGCTCGACGAGGCCTCGGGCCTGCTGGTCGGTGAGACCCTCCATGCGGAGGACGGCGATCAGACTGCTACTGGGCACAGCTACTCCATGTCGGTTACTGGGCACAGCTACTCCATGTCGGTGGGACTGCTGGCTGATGGGGTTGGGGCGGTCGGCGCAGGCCCGGCAGTAGGGCAAGCCGTCGCCATCTCCTGTAGGGGTTCCGCGTTTGCGGCACAGGGTGGTGACGGCAGGCCCTGCGCCGGCCAGCCGCGCCGAGTGCTGGACACGCCCTCCAAGGAGGGCTACGAGAAGCGGATAGCGAGGCTCGGTCACGTCCATTCCCCCAGCTTGATCGTCTCGAAGTGCCACCAGTTGCCGGCTTCCCACTTGTTGATGCGGACTGCGGTCGTCTTCGTCTCGCCGGCTGCAGCCTTCCGCAGCTCTTCGCGGACGTACTCGTAGGTCTTGGTCTCGCTGGTGAACTCGGACTCCGGGCTGGGGCCGGTCGGGCTTTCGAGAACGACACGCCACGGCTTACGGGGGCGGGTGGTCATCGCTGCTCCAGGGCAGGCGGCTTGCCGGCGCCAGCACAGTGCTGTCCGCGCCGTGGGTCGACGATGCTGGTGATGCCGTTGGAGTGCGGCCACACCTTGCCCGTCTTCGTCAGAGCCATCTCGCGGCTGCACACACCGCAGGTGCCTCGGTTGGGGGATTCACTCGTCATGCTGCCTCTCCTCGGGTGTGTGCGGTGAATGTTGCGCAGGCGGCGGTGTGCAGCTGGTCGGCGAGCGCGATGGCGGTGTCGTGCCGCAGCGTGACTTCGGCGGCGTCGAGGCCGGCGACCGCCTCCAGGTCGTCGCGGGCCGCATCCACGGCGGCGGGGTGCCAGCCGGTGTCGTCGTCCGGGTCGGTGGTGCGCTGCACCACCGCGGCGAGCCGGTCCAGGGCGTCGGTGACAGCAGTCGAGTCGTCGGCCCACGCGCGGGCCAGCTGGTCGAGCGTCTCGGCACGTATCTGGTCGACGCGCAGGACGATGCCGAGGCCGTAGCCGTCGATGCGGCCGGAGAGGTCAGCGGCGGTCACCAGGCGCCGCCGTCAGCCATGCCGTCGAGCTTCTTCGCGATCTCCTGGGCGCTGTAGCCCTTCCGGCTCAATTCGCGGCCAATCGCGGCGGCCTCACGCAGCACCTGACGGCGAACATGATTCTCGATCGCCGGCCAGTAGTGGGCCAGCAACTCAGCCACCTCGTTCTGCGAACGAGCCTCGGTGCGCGGCGCGGTGTAGACGAGCTTCGTGACCTCGGTCGGGACATCCATCGGATCCATGACGTGCTCCTTCGGGCTGATGCGGGCGGACTGGGCGGCGGAGTTGGTCTATGCCGCCGCCGTGAATTGGGCCTGGGCGAGGTGACGAGTGGCCTTGTAGGAGGCGAGCCCGGCGAACAGGGCCGGCTCGGCGGGCCGGTAGACGTGTACGTGGATCCAGCGGCCGGTCGCGCGGTGCTGCGCCCACACCCGGACCGCATCCGCGCCGCCGTGCATCGCGCGGTGCGCCTTCGCTACGTGCCGGCCGTACCAGGACTTCTGCCCGTCGGGCAGGTCGCCCGCGCCGAGCCGGTCCAGGACGTCCCCGGTGCGCACCAGCCGGCCCGCGGCGACTAGGGCGGCGACCTCGCCGGAGAGGGCCGTGTAGCGGAGGTTCTGGCCGGCGGCGAGAGCGGCGGCGATCGTGCGGCGGATGGCGGTGACAGTGCGGTGCATGGGTCCCCCTCGGACTGCGGGCTGAGTGCCTCGTAGGGCGCACGGTCGGGCCGTGCACCCGGGTGGCGATCAGGTCGGGTCAGGCGAGCTTGGCCTGGAGGGCGCGAAGGTCGCCCATCGTGAGGCCGGTGCGGACGCCAGGGCCGTAGATGTTGTTCGTGGCCTCCAGGACGATCCGGTCGTCAGGGGCGTCGGCGAAGACAGCGAGGACGTGATCCAACGCCTCGGTCGGGTTGGTGGGAGCATCTCCGTACTGCTCCATCGCCTCGCGGCGGATGCGGTCCATTGCTCGGCTCATCTCGATCTCCCTAGGACAGTGCGGATGCGGTGAGCGCGCCGGGCGGGAGTCGAACCCGCCAACCCCGTGGGGTGGGGTCTCCGACGGCGCCGGTGGATCAGCGGGGGGTGGTGGTCTGCCACGCGATGGCCGTCCCGGGACGTCCGGCGCCGGCGGTCCACACGGTGCCGTCGGCCATCGTGACGAGGTGCACGTTGCGGGCCATGCGGGCGGTGTAGCTGTCGGCGGCGACGACAACGAACTCGGCACCGTTGGCGGCCTTGATGATCTGCATGGCGGTCTCCCCTGCGGTTGTTTCCCTTGGCGATGACTCCACCCCTTGCTTCAAGGTGTAGCTACACCGTACTCTCGGGTGTAGCTACACCGCAAGTATCAATCCGAAGAATCCGTAGCTACACCCGCCAGGGATTTGTAGCTACACCAGAGAGGAGCTCACGTTGCAGCCTGTAGCTACGCCTGGATACGGTCCGGGCATGCCGAACGCACCGAAGACCCCCACCCGCCCCGTCCGCGTCGACCTGGACGAATGGGCCGAGTTCGGCAAAGCCGCCGCCGCCATGGGAACCGACCGCAGCGCAGCCATCCGCGCCTTCATGGCCTGGTACATCCACAAGCCCGGCGCCAAGCCAGTGAAGCGACCCGACCGGGACGCATGGAAGGCCGAGTCCTCCGAGGCGCAAGGCAGCGCCGAGTGAAGCGCGAAGGCCGCACCGCCCTGTACCGCGTCTTCGACGCCGCCGGGAAGCTGCTCTACATCGGCATCAGCCAGAACCCCGACGTCCGATTCGGGCAGCACTCCCAGACCAAGCCGTGGTGGCCCGAAGTCGTAGATCGCAAGGTCGAGTGGCATGAGAGCCGGGCCGAAGCCGCTGAAGCCGAGCGGGCTGCGATCGAATCCGAGCAGCCGCACTGGAACCTCAACCATGCGGTGCGCCCAATCGGCAACCCCGAGTCGGACGACCTGTACGCCGAGCACCGGTGGAACCTTGAGGAGATGCGCGCCCTGCTTCCCGCCCTGAAGGAGCAAGCCGCACAGGACCTCAAAGCTGGCGCGACCCCCGCCCAGCTGGCCAAGCTCACCGGCCTGTCCGACGAGTACTTCCGTCGCATCGCCCGAGCCGTCGGCGCCGACCGGAAGCGCGCGCCCACGGTCGGACGCGAAGCCAAGAAGCAGCCCGACGCCTGACCTGCCCCGCCCGAGCCGCACGCCTTTCGGTGTGCGGCTTTCGCCTGTCGTCAGCAGGTTGCCCGTCAGCACGTCACCGGCCCCCGCTCGCGGTCGTCGCCGGCTGCCGGACGTCGAGCCGCGCCGGGGTGACGAGCGGCCCGAGGGCGGTATACGCGAACCACGCGGCGAGTAGCGCGCACAGGAGCCTCATCTCGCGCCGCCGGCGGGCCGGTCGTCCGGGGGTTCCAGGGCGGCGCGGTACGTGAAGGGCCGGATGGCGGCGTTGAGTTGCGTCCGACGCCCTACGCGCCCGCCTGCGGCCCTCTCGGGCATTCCGGCGTCCTGGGCGCCGTTCTCGCTACGCGGGACGCTCAGCGAGCCGCTGACGGCGCTCTCGGGGGTTTCTCGGTCGTGGTGCTCGGTTGCGGTCTCTGGTTCCTGTCGGTGGGTCACTTCAGGGTCTCCCGTGGGTCTGTACAGCCGCGTGACGGCCGTTGGCGGTCGATGTGGGGCCCGGGAGCCCCGCGATGCTCCGCGGGGCTGTGGCGGGCGCTCAGCGCTGCGCGGGGTGAATCTCGTCGGGGTCGATGAGGCCGGCCGCGATGGCGAGGGCCACGGCGTGGGTGCGGCTGGACGCGCCCAAGTGGTCCGCGGCGTACCGGATGCGGAGGTTGATGGCGTCCCGGCCGCATCCGAGGCGGGCGGCGATCTGGGTGGACGTCAGGCCGTTCGCCGCGTACACCAAGGCTTCGAGTTGCGGCTCCGTGAGAGCACTCGCCGGCCGGACGGGGGCGGTCATGCGATCTCGCGGTGTGGCTACGGCGCTGGGCGCGGCGGGCGTGGAGTTCGGAGTAGGCGGTGAGGTCGCGGACGGTGGCCCAGGTGTGGCGGCAGTTCGGGCACTGGTAGCCGTCGACGGTGCGGTCGCCGCGGCGGCGGGACTCGGCGGGGGCTATGCCGCGGGTCAGGCAGGCCGGGCAGGTGTCGTTCATGCGAGTCCTCCTGTGGCGTGGCGGCAGGGAATGCAGGGGCACTTGTCGGAGGCCGGGGGGCGTCCGGCGCGGAGCCAAGCGCGGTAGTCCTCGATGGCGGCCTGGACGTCGGCGGCGGCTGTGGGTGGGGGTGGGGTGGGTCGGCGGCTACCGGTGGGCCAGGCGCCGGGGCGCTCCCGGGGGATCTCGACAGGCGACTTCGGTTCGGCGGGTGCGGCTTGCTTCGGGGTACGGCGGGCGGTGGGGGTCAGAGAGAGCAGGAACTCCTTCAGGTCTCCCTGCCGGCGCATCTCGGCGATGTCCTCGGGGCTGACGGTCATGTCGCCGCCATGTCGACAAAGCGGGCATAATGCCCTTGGAATGCGACGGTGATCGTCCCCGTGGGGCCTCCCCGGTGCTTGCCGACGATCAGGTCGGCCTCGCCGGCACGCGGGGACTCCTTGTCGTAGGCGTCCTCGCGGTGCAGCAGGATGACCATGTCGGCGTCCTGCTCGATCGCGCCGGATTCGCGGAGGTCGGACACCATCGGCTTCTTCTCGGTGCGCTGTTCAGGTCCGCGGTTGAGCTGGGCCAGGACGACGATGGTGATGCCGAACTCCTTCGCCATCAGCTTGAGTCCGCGGCTCAGGGCTGCGACGGCGACCTGCCGGGATTCGGCGCGGGGGGCCTGCATCAGCTGTAGATAGTCGATGATCACAAGGCGAAGGCCCTGCGTTCGCACCAGGTTCCGGACCTGCGCCCGCAGACCGGGCAGAGTCAGGTCCGTCGAGTCGTCGAGATACAGCGGCGCGGCGTCGATGCGTTCGACAATCTTCGCGGCGCGAGCCAGCCCTGCGTCGTCGACGATCCCCTGCTTCAGGTGATGCAGGGCGATCTGCGCCTGAGCGCACACGATGTTGTTGGCGAGGTCGTCGGAGCCCATCTCCAGGGAGCGCACCAGCGTGGGGATGCCGGCTTTGATGGCGGCTGCCGCGGCGAGTCCGATCGCGAGCGTGGTTTTGCCCATGGCGGGCCGAGCCCCGACGACGATCATCTGACCGGGTGCCCAGCCGCCGGACGTGATGCCATCCAGGTCGATGAAGCCGGTGGGGATGCGGTCGCCGGTGTCCGGCTTCGTGACGGCCCGCTGGAGGACGTCGGGCAGGAGGTCGCGGAGCTGGACCAGGTTCGAGTTCTGGTCGGGCCGCACGACGGCATCCAGCGCGTTTTGGAGGGCTGCCACGTCGGTTGCCGGGTCGAAGGCCGGTGAAAAGCCGCGCAGGCGGGCGTCGTTGCCGAAAGCGACCACTCGGGCCGCCACCGCGGCCTCGGACACCTCCCGGGCGTGCCACTCGGCGGAGCCTGGCCGGGCGGCGGCGTACAGGTCCGAGAGCTGCACGCGGTTCAGCGGCGGGATCGGCATGGTGCCGTCCGCGCGCCACGCCTGCAGCTGCCGGTCGACGGTCTGCCACGGGATCTCGCCGGCGGCGAGGCTGGTGCGGATCTCTTCGACCGCGAACCAGATCCAGCGGAAAGCGTCGGTCGTGATGTCCGCCGGGTCGAAGCCCTGCATCGCCAGCTCGTCGACCAGCTCGGGCCTTGCCATGACCGACGCGGCGAGGATCCGCTCGTCGTCGAGGCGAGCCAGGGGCGAAACATGGGGCTCGTCGTCTCCCCACAGGGCGCTCATGCGGCACCGCCCTTGCGACGGTCGGCGCCCTTGAGGAGCAGCACTCCGCCACGGCACATCTCGCCGAGGCGGGAAGAGACTCGGTCGCCGACGATGTGGCTGATCTCGTGAGGCAGTACGTCGCAAGTGATCAGTACGGGGCGGCGGTTGATGTACCGCTCGTCGAAAATCTCGTACAGCCGCTCCTGAGTCCAACCCGTCGGCGATACCCGGGCAGCAGCCAGGTCATCGACGAACAGCAGGTCCGCCAGCTGAAGCGTGCGGGTCAGGGCCTTCGCATCGTTCTCGCGGTCCGGACGCAGCGCATCGAAGAGGGCAGTCGACCTCCACGTCTCGATCGCCGGCATCCGGTGCGTCTCATCGAAGCGGCGACCGAGCCAGATGCGGGCGGCCTGCCAGGCGGTGTGTGTCTTACCCACGCCGATTGCGCCGGTCAGGAACAGGCTTGCCGGGGCACCAGGGGTGCGGTCCGCCCACGCCGCGGCATCGGGGTGCATGCGGATCTCTTCCTGGTAGATGGCAGGGGTGCGGGCGGTGAAGGTGGTGGTGGCGTCCTCGCGACGTTCGCGGAGAACGGACTCTCGCGGGTCGGGCATGCGGTCAGCCGAACTGAAGGACATCGGGGAGCTCCTCTTCGGGAATGTCGCGGGGTGCGGTGTGAGGGCCAGCGGGGCGCTGCTTGCGTTGCTCGGCGGCGGCCTGGCGGCGGAGGGTGTCGTACTTCGTGCGGAGCTTGGCGGGGCTGAGGATGTGGGCCTGCCAAAAGTCGTTGGCATGAGCCCAGTCGATGGCAGCTACAGCCTGCTCGGGGGTGATGCCGTCCTTGTCGATGAGTAGCCGGATGTCGTTGCGCCACCGTTCGGTGATGCGCGGCCTCTTGCTGCCGCCTCTTTCGAGCACGGCGGCGAGGTGTCGGCAGACCCGCTCAACGTCGGCTCGGGGAGGGGGGGCCGCGGGCTCCGAAGGAGTTCGCGTATATCTCTTTTCTTTCTCTGTCTCTGTCTCTGTCTCTGGTTCGTTTTTGCTTCCCGGGTGCTTCGCTTTTGCTTGAGCACTTGCTTCAGCATTTGCTTCGGCCTCGGAAGCGGCACGACGGACCTGCCCGGACCGCTTACCGCCCCTCTGACCTGCGGCAGAGCGCTTAGCGCGGAGGTCGGCGACCTCGGAAGCGGAACGCTGGTGGTCGAGGTAGTCGTGGATGACGTAGCTGTCAGCGCCCGCCTGGGGGCAGTTCGGGCAGTCGTGTTCGCCCTCGTGCCACAAGCCGACGCGAACGAGTGCCGAAGCACTTGCTTCGGGTTTGCTTCCGTCGGTCAGCCGAGGAACGAGTCGCCGCGAGATGACGCCGTCGGTCAGCTGGCGGGAGGCGTAGGCCAGCCCGCAGATGTACAGCCAGCCGGCTTCTCCACCCGCCTCGATGACCTTCGGGTGATCCGGCAGACCGTCGTGCACCCTCACGTAGGTGCGCTTGTCCTTCTCGGCCATTGGGAGCTTCTTTCGCTACGAGTCAGCGGTTGGTGGGTCTACGCGGCGATGCCGAGTGCCGCGGGCGAGGTGTCGGGGTAGCGGCGCATGGCTGCGGCGATCTGGCCTGGATGGGCCCTGAGACGCGTGGCGATGGCGTCCCAGCTGAGTTCCTGTGCGAGAAGTTCGCGTGCGTTCTCGGCGAGGGCTACGCCTCGGCCGGCGGCTTGGCCTCGGGCGCTGGCGATGGCGCTGCGCAGTTCAACGCCCTTCAGGTCTGGGCGTTCGGCGAGCCACTGCTGGTGGGCTTCGTCGCACGGAGTGCACATGGGGATGTGCTCGATCTTGTGGAGGTGGTAGCCACGGTCGGTGCCGCACTGTCCGGTCCACTCCGGGTGGGCGGCGGGGTCGACGATGGTGTCGTCGTCCCAGGCGATTGGTGGCGCCCAGCCGTTGCGGCGCGCGATGCTCCGGGAGTGGTCGGTTGGCCCGGGGCGCTCCGACAGTTCGGCGTAGACGCGCTCGTACCGCTGCGCGTGTTCCGGCGCCAGGGTGGCGACCGAGCCATTAAGGATCCCGAAGACGTGGCGGTGTGAGAGCCCAGCTGCCTCGGCTGTGCGGATGATCGGCCAGCCGATGTATGCCAGCGCCTGGATGCGTCGGCGGGTCGCTGTGGCGTCAACTCTTACGGGCTCGGTGCGCGGCTGAACATCGAGGATCCTGATGGCGGTGCTTCGGTGCATGGTGGTCTGACCGTTGAGGACGTAACGGATTGCCCTGTCGGAGACGTCTGCGGCACTGGCGATCTGGAGCCTGGTCAGACCGCTGTCCAGGAGCTTGGAGAGGTGGAGCGACACGGCGGTGGTGTCCACGTTTCCGCGGTGCCCGTTACGGCGGTGGTAGTCGGCCCGCTTGCGGCTATTCCTGTAGGCGGATCGGCAGATCTCCCGGCGGCATCCTTTGCGGTAGCAGCGTTCCGTTCCGTGCTGCGGCGGGATCGGCTTGGCGGTCATCGTGTCCCCCTTTCTGGGGTGTTGCGGCGGCGGGCGGCGGGTGCGCGGTAGATGGCTTTGAGGGCGGCGAGTTGTGGGTCGAGGGGTTCGCGGCGGCGGAGGCGAGCGGCGAGCCGGCGGAGGGCGTTCACGCGGCGGCCTTCCGCGGCCGACGGGCCTCGGCTATGAGCAGGCCCTTGACGGACAGCCGCCAGACGCCGAGGCGGTGACCGTGGGTGGGGCCGCTGGTGGAGGGCACCATCTGTCCGGTGTGCTCGATCAGGCCGGCGGTTCGGAGGCTGTTGATGGCGGCGCCGAGGTAGCCGTGCGACAGCTCAGGCAGGACATCGCGGAGGTCATTGGCGGACCACTCGTCGCAGGCGAGCCCGAAGTGCCAAATGGCCTGCTCAACGAGGAAGCGGTCCCAGTCGCTGGTGGAGGCGACGATGGTGTCGAGGGTCGTGTTCTTGTCGGCGGCGGCGAGGCGTTCGGCCGGGGTGAGGCGGCGGGTCATCGCGGTTCTCCGATCAGGTGTGATGCTGGAGGGGTGGATCCCGCCCGATTCCCGCGGGCGGGACCCTGGTGCCGGTTAGGCGGCGCTTCCGGGCTGTGCGGTCTCGGGCCAGTCGGTGGAGTTGTCGGCGGCGTCGGAGTCCCAGGCGCCGTCGCTGGTGGTGTCCAGTTCGGTCTCGCGCTCCACGGAGTAGTCCGCCGCGGTGGCCGGCGTGCTTGGCGGAGCTGTGAGGGCGGCAACGCTGAGCGGGGCCTTCTGTGGGACGAGTTCGGCGTGGACGGTGCCTTCGAGTTCCTCGGAGACGTAGGGCATGCCGTGGAGGGCGTCCGAGGCGATGAGCCGGCAGAGTTCGCCGGTGGCGCGGGCGACGAGCATGTTCTTCGGCTGCTTCTTCCACTGGTCCTTGCCGAGGAGGCCGAGGCGCTGGGCGCGCGGGATGTCCCACTGGACGGTCTGCCAGGTCTCGGAGCCCTTGCGGCGGCCCCGCATCACGCAGTGGGTGTCCGTGGATTCGACGAGTTCGATCTCGTGACCCTGGGCCTGGATCACGGCGCGCATCGCGTGGGCCCGCAGTGCCGGGGTGCCCTGGATGACGTCGATGGACTTGAGGGTGGCCATCGGCTTGAGGCCGAGTTCGCTGCCGGCGAGGATCGCGGCGGTGATGTCGCCGGGCTTGCCGCGCAGCGACTGCGGGACGAAGGAAGTGTTGGCGAGCTTCTGGGCCATCTGGTAGGCGAGGTCGGCCTCTTGGGCCCAGGCCATGAGGGCGGTGGTCCCGGCAGTCGGCTCGGGGCCAGCCGTCGCCTTGCCGGTGGTCACGACGGCGGTCTGGTCGTCGCGGGTGGCGAGTTCGCTGGTCACTGGAGGTACTCCTCGGCTTCGGTGATGGCGGCCCAGGTGGGGAGGCTGATCTGGGGTATTTCGGTGACGGGCCCGGTCCAGTCGGGCCAGGTGTCGGTTGCGACGCAGTCGGCGTAGATGCGGAGGGCGCGTTCGTTCTTGGCGCGCCCGATGTCGCGGGATTGCTGGTCGAGCTCCCGCACCGTGATCAGGTACGGGGCGGTCTTCTGCTGGAAGACGAAGACGAACCGGACCCCGTCGGGAGCAAGGCCAGCGGCCTCTATCCCGTCGCTGTAGAAGGCGTCCTGTTGGTGGTAGCCGTGGTCCCGGATCGCCTTGGATACGGCGTCGGGGCTGGCGTCCCGGCAGGTCTTGTAGTCGACGCATAGCGTCAGGCCGGGGAGTTGCTTGAGGTAGTCGGGGCGGCAGCGGCAGCGGACACCGGTCTGCGGATCGGTCCAGAAGATCGACTGTTCGGCGGTGCCGCTGCCCGGTGCGAAGAGCGGTCCGGCGACGGGGTGCTGGCGGATTGCGGCGGCCATCTCCTGGACTTGCTCGTGGTCCTTGGTGAGCAGAGGGGTCTTACCTTCGGCGTAGGCGGTGTCCCGCAGTTCGCGGGCAGCGACCTTCTTCCAGTCCGGGTAGTCGATGACTTCTAGCTCCGGACCTTCGCCGAGGACGAGGAGGTGGGCTGCATGTCCGAGATCGAACTCACGCTTCGGAGCTGTCGGGTTGTCGAGGTCGTACTTGAACTGAGCGGGGCATCCGGGGTTGAGGAGCTTGCGGAGACCGGTGGAGGAGATCGAGGCGCGGTCGGCGTGGTAGTCCTCGGCGGAGAGGCCGCGGATGACGGCTGGCGCCTCGGCCGCGACGGCGGTCACGACGCTCCGCCCGTCTTGATGCAGCCTTCGCAGCGGTAGGAGCCGTCTGGCTGCCGTTCGAAGGGCCCGTCGGTGTCGCCGCAGTGGCAGCGGATCTCGTTCATGCGGCGGCCCCGGGGATGTCGAGGTCGACGCCGACCAGTACGGTGCTGCCCTGGCCGAGGAGCTGGCCGGTGCGGTACACGGCGGTCACCTGGTAGGGCCGGTCGGCGTCCTCGCCGAGGAGGAACGCGAGCTTGCCCTCACAGCTGTCGCCGGAAGCGACCCGGTCACGGATGTCATCGAGCACTGCGACGAGTTCGTCGCGAGTCATGGGCTGCATGTGCTGCTCCTATGCTTTGGGTGGCCGCCCGGCCTGTTTGGGGCGGGCCGGCCGGCCGGAGGTTCAGAGGCGGACGGGCATGACGAGGTAGCGGTAGTCGCTGTCGTCGCTCACGGCGTGGAGTAGGGCTGGGCGGATGTTGCTGGTGAGGCCGATGCGGACGTCGTCGGTGCCGATGGCCTGGAGGCCGTCGAGGAGCGCGGTCGGCTGGAACGCCATCTGGATGGCTGGCCCGTCGATGTGCTGTCCGTCAACGACGTCCATGGCGACGGCGCCGGTGTCCTCGCCTGCGGCGCGGACGGAGATTTCGTCTGTGCCGAAGCCGATGAGGATCTTGGGCTTGCGGTCCGTGGCGACGAGGCAGGCTCGCTTGGTGGCCGCGACGAGCTGGTCGACGGGGGCGATGGCTTCGGTGACGAACTCCGCCGGGAGGTACTGGTGCGGATCCTTGCGACCGTGCTCGTCGATGCGGGACAGGGTCGTGTAGCGGGCGTCGTCGGTGAGGCCGGCAACCTTGCCGTGCAGGGTCAGTCCGAGGTCACCGGTGGCGGCCATACCCTTGACAGCGTCGGCGAGGCGGCGAGCCGGCACGAGCACCCCGAACGTGTCCTGGCTGCTGCTGGTCGGTGTCCAGGCGATGCTGCGTTCGGCCATGCGGTAGCGGTCGGTGGCCCACACGGTGAGCCGGTCGCCCTCGGCGGTGAGCTGGACTCCCCCACGCCACGGCTCCGCGGCCACGGTCGGGTCGGTGGCGATGGCCACCTGGCGGACGGCCTCCGCAAATTCGGCTCCGTCCACAGTGCCGTCGGGGACGGGGCGCCCGGCGATGGCCGGGTAGTCGGCCTCCGGGAGGAGCGTCAACATGAACTGGTCGCGGTCGGCGGACAGGGTCGCCCGGCCATCATCGACGGTGATGTCGATGAGGTCGGAGCGGTAGGTGGCGATGACCTGCGCTGCGAGCCGGCCAGGGATGACGATGAGGCCGGGTTCGAGGACATCGGCGTCGAGGGTGCTGTGGGTGGTGACGTCCCAGTCGACTCCGGCCACCGTCAGATGAACGCCGCGCGCTTCGAGGGCGAGGCCGGCACGGGCGGGGACAGTGGGTTTTGCGGCGAGGTGGCCGGCCGACCACGAGGTGGCGTCGGCCAGCGCGCGCCGCGGGATGCGGACCTTCATCAGGCGGCGCTCCGCATCTCGTCGCTGTCGAACGGCAGCTGCTCGGTCTGCGGGGCGGTGGCCGGGGTCTCGTCGTCGGCCACCACGAGCGGCCAGGGGCGGGGCTTGCCGCTACCGGTGACGGCGCTATCGGGGAAAAGCTGAAGCTGGGTGGGACCTGTTTCAGGCATGGCTGTCCCTTCAAAGGGCGATGCGGTGGTGTTGTCAGGCGGCGTCGGTGAAGCAGCCGCAGCCGCCCCAGTCGGCGCTGTCGAAGAAGGACGGCTGCTCACGCTCTGATGCTTCGACGCGCTCGCGGAACTCAGTGAGCGGGAGCGGTCGGCCGCCGTTCTTCCAATCGCGCAGGATTGCGGCGTTCGGATCCTTCTCCCGGCGGAAGCGGTTCTCCTCGTGCTCCGCGTAGGCGAATCGGTCCGGGTGGATCTTCAGGGTCAGGGCCCACTGGGCCTGTCCGGCGCGGACACACAGGCCCTTGCAGTTGGCGTGCTGGTAGCCCTCCCGGTACATGTCCGGCTCGGCGATGCCGACGGCTGCAAGCTCGTCAACGACGGTCTGGTGCTCGTAGTAGGGCGGCTCGGTGAGCGGGAACTGGACCTGCCACGCTTCGGGTTCCGGGAGCAGGTTGGTGCATCCGGGCCCAGTCAGACGGCCCTTCTCCGTGAAGAGGGACTTGCAGAGGCTCTTCTTGCGGCAGCCCTTCCGGCTGTGGTGGTAGCCGGAGAGGATGCCTGGGATGCGGTGCGTCTCGTCCCACTTGATGCCGACGTACACGATCGTGTCGGCGGGATCGAAGCGCTCCTCTAGGCGCAGCCGGGCTGGCAGCTGCTTCAGCAGCTTCGAGCAGGGAGCCAGGCGAGAGTTGCCGAGAAAGCCCTCGTCGAAGAACACGTCGAACGGGTTCCGCTGCTGCGGGTCCGACACCTCATCGATCGGCATGCCGAGGTACCCGGTGGACTCCTTCAGGAACCGGTGCAGGTCGTCGTCCTCCGCTCGCGTATTCGCGAACAAGAGGGTCACGTTGTCCTTGCCGTACCGGCCGACGACGCGCTTCGCGGTCTCGTAGCTGCTCAGGCCACCAGAGAGCATCACCACGTGTCGCATCAGGCTGCTCCCCTCTTTTGGAGCGGGATGACCTTGGCGACCGGCCGGGTGAGGGCTGCCAGTTCGCGGCGGAGACGCTCGTTCTCGGCGGTCAGCCGCTGGTTCTGCTGATCGATGCAGGCGTTGACACGGCCGACCTCGGTGGCCCAGTCGACGGCCTGCTCCAGCTTGGCCAGCAGGCGCTGGCGTTCAGCGGTGAGTTGGTCGAAGGTCTGCATCGCGGCAACCTGCCGTGCGAGGGCGACCTTGGCTTCCTGCCGGAGTTGAGTGTTGGCGTACCGCACGTCGGCGATCTCGCCGTCGAGGCTGTGGAGGTCTCGCCCGAGGCGTGTGGTCTCCTTGCGTGCCTCAGCGAGTTGGCGACGGAGCCGGAGGATGAGCCGGATGGTCATCAGGCCACCGCCAGAGCCAGCACCGGGGCTTCCTGCCGGTGGTGGAGGGTGAGGACAACGGTGATGCCGTCCCGGGTGATGTGGCCGGAGGACACCCAGCCGCCGAACTCGATCCGTCGCGTGTCCACCGTGCCGACTCCGAGGGCCTGCTGCCACTGCGCGAAGCCCTCTTCGTCGCCGTGCAGGGACACGTCGATGGTCAGCTCGGCCACCAGCGAGATCTGTCGGTGCACGTGCACCTCAGCCGCGGGCAGGTGCGGGTGGGACTCCCCCAGCTCGACGAGGAGCCGCAGGCCCCGGGCCTGGTCGCATGCGGTCAACATGGCACCTCCAGAGGTGCGGATCGGAGTGAGCGTGGCGGTCACGAGGCGCCGTCCTCGATCACGTCGATGTGGGTCAGGGCGATGCAGGCGCCGTGCCCGTGCACCCACACCACGTCGGTGTGGCCGCCAAGAAGCGTGGCCCGACTACGGGTGGTCGTTTCGATCCGCATGGCGGTCGGGTCGTCCTCGGGTCGGAAGCCGGGGTAGGCCACGACAGGGGTGCCGACCGGGAACAAGGCGTTGAACTGCTCGGCGTTCACCGACTGGCCTCCGTCCGCAGGGAGTCGGCGGTGTCCCGCAGTGCGGCGGTCACCTCGGCCTGCGTGCGGCCGTCCGCGTCGTTCCAATCAGGCAGGTCCGCGCCTTCGCTCGACAGGCCGAGGAACTCCTCAACCGCAGCGGCGATGTCGTGCGCGTCCGCTTCCGCTTGGACGTCCGGGAAGTTCGGCGTGCTGTGCAGCGCGACGTTGATGGCCCCGATGGCGCAGACGCGGCAGTCGATCACGGCCTCGTCCGACTGGGTCGAGTCGTACAGGGAGCCCTGGTGCCAGCCGACGCGATCAATGTGGTCGGCGGCCCGATCGAGGATCGCGGGAATGTCGAGGTCAGCCACGGTCGGCCTCCTTCGTCGCGAAGCGGCGGGCGAACTCGGGGTAGTCGGCGAGGGTGGAGACCTTGTCGCCGTGCTCGGCAGCGAGGCGCATGAACGCGCGGTCCAGCGGATCGGCCAGGTGCCGGAGCTCGATCAGCGGAGTGCCCGACGGGGCCTTCTCGGCGGCTGGAAGCACGGCCGGCTCGACGGAGTTCAGTGAGGTGTGGGGTGTTGATGAGACGATGGCGTTCATGACGCCTGCCCTTCTGTGACGTGTGTGGGTTGTGCGTCGTAGGGCCCGGTTGCCGGTGTGTGAGAGCCCGGCGGCTGGGCCCGCTTGCCGCTCTAGGCGGCGACGGCCGTGAGTGGCGTGCGGCGCTTGCGTCCGCGCCGCTGCGGGGCGCATCGGTGCATCGCCGCGATCTCGGCGAGGTCCGAGTCGCTGAACATCAGCTGCCCGGCCATGCGGTGGCAGGGGAACGGCTCGCCCTTGCCGTCGGCGGGCTTGCGGTTGACTCCGTCGCGGAGCCACTTCTCGCCCTTGTTGCTGGCGTCGTCGGGGCGTCGGAGGCCGAGGCGGATGGCGGCGTCGGCGACGGTGTGGAAGTTCTCCAGCGCGGGCTTCGGCCTTGGGGTGGCTTTAGGCGCTGCCATGTCACTCCTTCTCGATCGGGTCCTCGGGTGGGGCGAGGATGCGGGCGTCCGTGGTGCGCAGGACGGTGCGGATCGCCGTGTAGTTGGGGGGTCGCATGTGCCGCTTGAAGCCGAGTTCGAGCTGCCGGAGGTAGCTGGCGCTGATCCCTGCGTTGGCGGCTGCCTCAGCGATGGACATGCCGAGTGACATGCGTATTTCGCGGATTGCCGCCCCGTTCACCTGGTAGGTGGGTTGGGGTGCTTGCATGAAGAGAAGGTAGCAAGCACTTATGGAGGTTTCTAGAGGTACTTAGAGGTAACTTGCCAAGTGCCTCTACCTGGCATGCCCACAGGCGGCACCATCTCGGACACTGCGAGTGGCGAACCGGCCACACTGAAACGTGTTCCTGGCTGTTCCTGGAGGTTCCTGCGATGATGACGGCATGCCACACGCCCAAGATCGAGACGCAGCGCTGCAGCGACTAGCCGCGCTAGTAACCCAGTGCCGCGCCGCGAAAGGGTGGAGCAAGGAGAAGGCGGCAGCCCAGGCCGGCATTGCGCACATGACCTACCGACGCATCGAGGAAGCCAAGAGAGTTCAGGCCGCCACATACGCCAAACTGGAGCAGGGCTTCGACATGACCCCCGGCTCCTGCCTAGGCATCCTCGACGGAGCCCGGTCGATTCAACTCCGCGACGGCACCGAGATGACCGAGGGCGCCCGGATCACCCGTCTCCCCGACTCGTCACTCGAAGACGAGGCTCGACAGAGCGTCACACAGGCCGCCATCGCCACCACGCCCGACCTCACCGCCCGAGAGATCCACGCATTGAGTGACAAAGTCGTGGAGGAATTGCGAAGGCGCGGCATCCTGCCACCAAACACGGACTGAGCTGGGCCCTCACCCTCCGCAACCGTCACGCCGGGCCAGATCACCCCGTTTGGGCGTCCTGTGAGTTTTCAACTACCGGTTCCGCGGGCGTGTTCGGCATGTCACCCTATGAGACACCTGGGGGGTTCTCCGTGGTAGAGAGGGGGGCCCATGCACAAGTGCCTCACGATGGACCTAGGGCCGCAGTTCCTGGTCTGGACGGCCCGAGTTGAGGGCGACGCCATATGCGTCATAGCGCCCAGCGCCCTTGAGCGTGCGTCAACCAGGCGCACGGCACGAGAGCTGATGCGGCGCCAAGGAAGAGACTGCGCAACCTGCCGCGGTTGCCCGCTCGGGCAGAGGCAGTAAGAACCATCGGAGCGCGGCCCCGGCAAACGCACACTTGCCGGGCACCGCGCCCTATCTCGCTGCAAGGAGCGCGGATGCCGCATATCGAGTGGCGCGGAGGCACCTGCCGCGTGAAGTGGTGGTCAGGCGAGTACCTGCCCAACGGCCGAAAGCGCTACGAGTCCAAAGGCGGATTCCTCGACGAGGAGTCCGCGTTGGCATATGGTCAGGATCAGCTGTACGAGATCCGACACGGCACCCACGTCAGCAACCGCGACGGCGCCACCCTGATGACGGACTGGCTCGACGACTGGCTGGCCGCCATGGATCACGCCCCCACGACCGAGCGCGGCTACCGGTCCGCGATCGAGAACCACATTCGCCCGTACTTCGAGCGCACCACGCTCGCCGAGATCGACGTGATCGCCTACCGGGCGTTCAAGAAGCACGTCAACGGTCGCGTGGCGGCGAGCACGGCGAAGAACGTGATGATGGTCCTCGGGATGGTCCTCGATGACGCTGTGCCGCGCCTCATCAAGTTGTCGCCCGTAGAGCGGACTCGTCGAAGGGGCAAGTTCGTCAAGCGGAAGAAGGAACGCAAGCGGGACATGAGCGCTCTCGCTGTCGAGCAGCTCGCCCGCAACGCAGAGGCGGTGTTCGGTCGGGCCGGCTACGCCTTCGTGTGGACCATGGCCATGACGGGCATGCGCCCGGCTGAGCTGTACGGGCTGACACGCGAGTACTGCTACCCGAACTGGCCTGCTTCCGACCCGCGGCCCGATGAAGAGGACGAGGAGCGGTACTCCGAGGACATGGAGCGCTACGGCAAGGGCGTAGACCTCATGCCGGCAATCCGTGTTGAGCGCCAAGTTCAACACCATGACGGTGCGCTGCGGTTCTTCCCGCCGAAGTACGGCAGCTACCGCACTCTCGTCATCCCGCCGTTCCTCGCCACCATGCTGGAAGAGCTCCTAGCCAGCCACGACAGGCCGTGGGTTTTCCCTGCGATCGGCGGGACGAGCCTGGGGTCCGTGAATTTCGACTACTGGTACTGGCGGCAGATCGCCGACGGGCGGCCAGAGCGCGAGGGGCGGAAGCCTCGTCGCGCTATGCCTGCCGTCCCTCCCTATGAGGGGCGGAGGCTGTACTTGCTTCGCCATGGGCACAAGGCGTGGCTTGACGAGGATGGCCACAGCAAGGTCGCTGCGGAAGGGCGGATGGGTCACGAGGTGCCGGGTGTCGAGGGTGTCTACTCCAGCGTGACGGTGCCGATGGAGCGTGCCGTGATGAAGATGCTGGAGGCGCGCTGGCTCGCGCTGCGGGAGCAGTTGGCAGCCAACCCCTTGATCATCTCCCAGTTGTTTCCCATCAAGCGGGTCTCTGATGAGGAAACGGCAGGTCAGGGCGACTAGGTGCCCTCGCTCTTCGTTTTCTTGATGAAGTCGGCGTGGCCGGGCATGTCGACGTGGGCGTAGTGCCGGGTGTCGGTCTCGTACTCCACGTGCGAGATGTTGATGGTGATGCCGCGGGCGGCCTCCTCCGGGGCCCGGTCGATGCGGTCGAAGGGGACGAACGTGCCGGTGCCCCGGTCGCTGAGGACCTTGGTGAGGGCGGCGGTGAGGGTGGTCTTGCCGTGGTCGACGTGGCCCATCGTGCCGATGTTCAGGTGCGGCTTGGTGCGGACGTATGCCGTCTTGGGCATGGTGTGCTTCCTCGCAGGAATGCGGTGATGACGGCGCCTCGGCGCCGTGGGGACCCCTGGCCCGCTCCGACCCTCCCCCTGCGGGGCCCGCCGGACGATCCGGAGAGGGTCAGCGTCGCGCGCCGTGTGCCGCGGCTGCGGCGAGGAGTGCGGCGGCAGCCTTCGGCGCGTCCGCGGCGGTCGCTGCGACCGCGGACGGCATCGGGAGGAAGGCGTGCCGGAACATGCGTCCATGGTGCCGGGACGCCGGTCGGGCGTCGAACGATTTACGGTCGGGGGCCGTGGCGGTGCCGGATGTGTGGCGTTCGGACGTGCCGCGTCCGCCCCGGTTCGTGGTCGTGCGGCCCGGATTCCGGCGGTCCGCCGTACGCGTCGGTTACGCTCCCGGGATGCCCGCCCCCGCCGCCACGTCCGACGGCCTCGCCGCACGCTGCACGCGTGTGGTGTTCTCCCCCTGGTCGCGGCTGGCCCTGCTGCTGGTCCTGTTGGCCGCCGCCGCGACGACGATGCTGTTGTGGCATCCGCAGCGGCTCCTGGCCGGCGGCTGGACCGCGCAGTGGTCGGGGCCGACGGCGCTGGTGGGCTTCACGGTGGCGTACGGCGTGTGCACCACGGCGTTCGTGCCGCGGCCGGTGCTCAATCTGGCCGCGGGTGCGCTGTTCGGCAGTCAGTCGGGGTTGGTCACCGCGCTCGCCGGTACGGTGCTGGGCGCCGGGTTGGCGTTCGGGCTGGGGCGACTGTTGGGGCAGGAGGCGCTCCGGCCGTTGTTGCGGGCCCGGTGGTTGGCGGCCGCGGACCGGCAGTTGAGCGAGCACGGGTTCCGTTCGATGCTGGCGATCCGGCTGTTCCCGGGGCTGCCGTTCGCGGCGATGAACTACGCCGCCGCGGTCTCCCGGATGCGCTGGTGTCCGTACTTGCTGGCCACGGCGTTGGGGAGCATTCCGAACACGGCGGCGTACGCGGTGGCGGGCGCGCGGGCGTCGACGCCGACGTCGCCGGCGTTCCTGCTGTCCATGGGGTTCATCGCGGTCAGTGGGTTGGCGGCGGTGGTTGTCGCCTGGTGCAAGCGCAAGGCGCTGCGCAAGGGGTGAGCGGCCGTCACCACACGGCCGGGTCACGAGGCGGGCGGCGGATCACGAGGCCGGGGTGCCAGCACGTGCGGCGATGTGGTGCGGGGCCGCCGGGGGTTCGGTGCCCAGGGCGGGGTCGGGTCGCGGGGCGCCCCAGGTCGTGTGGAGGGGCAGGATGCCGGCCCACAGGCCCAGTGCGGCGTCCGGGCCGTCGCCGTCGTCCGGGGCGCCGGTCCTGATCTTCACCGATGCCTCGTCGAGGGAGAGGGCGAGGAGTGCGGTGGCGGCCAGTTCCTTGCGGTTGGGCCGGCGGGCGTAGTCCCACTGGCCGGGGGCGCACTGCTCGGTGAGGCAGCGCAGGCCCGCCGTCCTCTCCTCGTCGTCGGTGACCGGGCGTGGTACGCCGTAGATCATCGCGCTGCGGTAGTTGACGCCGTGCTCGAAGGTCGAGCGGGCGAGGACGAGTCCGTCGACGTGGGTGACGGTGACGCAGACCTCCGTGCCCGGGGAGAAGGCGAGGCTGCGGCTGGCGACCGAGCCGTGGAAGTAGAGGGTGGTGCCGTCCGAGCCGTAGACGGTCGGCATGACGCGGACGGAGCCGTCGACGGTCACGCCGAGGTGGCAGACGAAGCCGGCCGCCAGGATGGCGTCGAGTGCGGCGCGGTCGAGGCTGCCCTGCTCGCGGAGTCGGCGGTGCCGGGTCCGGTCGGTCTCGGTCAGGGTGCGGTCGGGGCCGGGTATGGACGCGGTCGTGGTGGTCTGCGTCATGGGGGTCTGCCTGTCTGCTCTGGGCGGGTGCGCCGCGGGCGGGTACTCGCGTCGCCGGCCTGGTCGCGGCTGGGTACGCGAGCGGGCAGCCCAGCGGGACTGCCCGTCAGAGTAACGACTTCATAATATTCAAGCCAGGTATTTCACTGAATTCGTTGTTGATGAATCCACTGACAACTAATTTCGCATATCGCGCGCAACACGGCACCGTACGGCGTTCGGCTTCGTCAGGAGCTGAGGTGGTACTGGGCCCATGGCTGGTGGGCCGGCGCGGGCTCCTCGTGGGCGGGGGCGATGGTGCCCCAGGGAGCGAGGGCACTGTCCCAGTCGGTACCGAGGGCGGTGACGTCGGTGACGGGTTCGTTCGGGGGCATCGCGCCCGTGTACCAGGCGGCGGACGTCATGGGGTGGGCGGCGGGTACACCGTTCCAGGTCGTCGACTGCTGGGCGGGGATGGTGTATTCGGACTCATGGACGTCACCGGGGCCGCGCCGGTGACGTCCGGCGTAGGTCTCGGTGGAGCCGGGGTAGAAGCGCCCTTGGGCGGAGAGCTGTTGGGCCCGCGCCATCAGACGACTGAGGTCGAGGCCGAACTCGACGGCCAGCTCCCTGAGGTCCACACCGGTCTGCCAACTGCCGATCAGCACCGCGTCCATGGCGGGCGACCAGTTCTGGTCCGGCGCGAAGCCGGTGGTCGCCGCGCCCGTCGGGCGACTGCCCGTCGGCGGTGGAGCGGCGGTGGCAGTGGGCTGGACCGGGGCACAAACATCGGCACCGTAGTCCGGTACCGGATCCTCCGGCTCTTTGGGTGGTGTGCGGGCGGCGTTGGAGAGCAGCTCTTCGGCGACGACGCGGGCGTCGTCCTTGCCGACCGTGCGCCGGGCGACCCGCACTTCCCGCTCGTTGAGCCCGAACAGGCCGGCCACCGCGCCCGTGCTGCCCACCGTCAGGGCGAACGCTGCCAGGACGCGGGAGCGGTCGGCCTGCGCCTCGTCAAGCCTGGCCTGCGCTTCCCGGACACGTTCATCGCCCAGACAAAACGCTTCTGCCAGTACGGCGTTGCGGTCCCACAATTCTCTCGGATCCATACTCAGACAACGCCGCTTCCGTCGGAGGTGATCCGATCTGTCGCTGCAAAGCACCCCAAAGCACCCATCGAACCACGAGATGACAATCACGTCGTAGCGCAGTCGACAATCACCTCGTAGTCCGGGCGGGCCCCTCCCGGGCGAGAAGTCGAGTGTCAGTGCGGCGCGTTACCTTCGAAATCAGCGGGACGTGTCGCCGGCCGGCGGCTCGTACCGGTCGTTCCGACGGGCGGGGGTGGTACCGGATGTGCGGGTGGCGGGTGGGGGTGCCCGGCCGGCGGCTCGGTGCGGAGGTCGCTACGGCGTGTCCGGGTGGGGCAGGCCGATGGGATTGGGGAAGGGGAGCACGTCCGCGGCCAGGATGCGGCGGACGACCGGGTGCAGGAGCTCCAGCAGGTGGTCGGCGTCCGCCGGGGAGAGGGGACGGAGGAGCCGGGCGGCGAGACGGTCGGTCTCCGCCTCGATGCGGGTGCGTTCCTCCTGGCCATGGGCGGTGGCGTTCCCGTGCGCGTCGAGGAGGTTGCGGCCGTGCAGGCGGTCCGCGGCGGCTGCCCACTCCCCTTCGGTCCAACCGCGGTCCTCCCGCATGGTGCCCTCCGGCACCCGACCGGTGGCGGCGGTGAGGACGAGCGCTTCGCAACCGTCGAGTTCGCGGTCGGCCAGCGCGGCGAGGTGGGCCTCGCCGCGGAACTCCCGCAGCGTGGTGGCGAGTTGCCAGAGTCGTTCGACGGGGTCGGCGTGGTCGCAGAGTGCGCGGTTGGCGGCGAAGAGCGGGCGCCCGGTGTCGGGGGCGGCGTCGACGAGCGCCTGGAGCCGGGGCAGCAGGGCGGTGGCGGACCGGTCGAGGTCCGGGGCGATGGTGCGCAGGGCGCGGGCGGCGCGGGTGCCGCGTTCGTCGAGAACGTGGGCCGGACTGACGGTGCTCCAGGCGGCGGGCAGCGCGCGGGCCACCATGCCCGGGGCGAAGACCCCGAGGACCGCGGTGGCGGCCGCGGGTTCGACGGCGCCCAGGGGTGCGGTGCGGGCGGCGAAATAGCCCATCCAAAAGCCCCTGAGGCCGAGGGACTTGCCCAGGGCTCGGCAGTCGTCGTCGAAGTAGCAGACGGCGTGCAGCGGTTCGGTCATCAGCCAGAGCGATCGTGCTCGCTGTGCCGCGGGCGGCTCCATGGTCTGCTCCTCGGACGGCTACGGGGGCGGGCGACGGGCCGGCGGGACGGCCAGACCGCCGGCCCGGGGCGACCTTCCGGTGGCTCCGCGCGCGGCTCGTGGTGGGTGGCTCCGCCGCCTCGCACGCTATCGCTGTCCGGGCGGAGGCGCAGGGAAGCATGGAGGACGGGGCCGGGCAGAGGGGGCAGCCATCGACGTGCGGCAGATCGATCGCCGAGGGCAGCGAATGCCGTCGGGCAGGCGGCGCGGTACGGGGACGAACCCGGTCGGGGCGGCGGGCGCGGGGCGGGGCGGGGCGGGGTGGCGGGCGCGGGGCGGGGCGGGGCGGCTATGGAGTCGCAGACCCATCCGCTCCCGGTGATCGGTCTGCGGGCGCGGCTCGCCGGCTCTCGACCGAGGGCGACGCGGCACGGCGCGGCGGCACGGCGCCCGTCCGGCCGATCGGCGCGGCGACACCGGTTCCGGCGGGGAGGGCGTGGCCGGTCGGCCGGCTGGTGCGGTCCCGGCGGCGGCGCGACCGGGGCCTGGCGCACGGCCGGGTCCAGTGCGAGCACGGGGGGCTGCCGGGGGTGCCGTCGGGCGGTCGCTGGGTCAGGGGCGGCCGCCGGCTCCGAAGCCGGAGTCCCACGCGAAGAGGTGGGTGCAGGCGGGGCACTGGAGGTGGAGCAGGCCGCCCTTGTTGGACAGCAGGTAGCGCCAGTGGTCGTCGCAGGTGCGGCCGGCGCGGCAGGTGCCGCAGTCCTGGTGGTCCTCGCAACGGGGGCAGGGCACCCAGGCGCGGCGGCCGATGTCGGCGGTGGGGTCGATCGGCAGCATGCTCACCCCTGCCCGGCGGCCGGCAGCACTCCGGCGGCGACCAGCATGGCGTAGGTGGCCTGCTGGTCGGCGTCGAGACCGGAGTAGAGGAGCCGCTGGGCCTCCGCCTCGTCCCGCATCACCGCGACGGGATCCCAGTCGTCGCCGAGCGCGGCGAAGACTTCGGCCCGGCGCCAGGCCTCGTGGCCGGCGAGGTCGAGTTCGAAGGTCCCGTGGGTGCGGTCGTCGGAGATCCCGGTGACGCGGGATATGTCGGCTCCGGTGCCGGTGGGGCTGGTGGGGTCGGTCATGCTGCGCTTCCTGTACCACTAGCGGACGATTCGGGGCGAGTGCCCCCGATCGGACGTGTTTAGCAAGTGGGACGGACTTGAGGAAGCATCAATCGGACAGACCCTCCGGTTCTGTGTCGGGGAGGCCCGCGGAAGGGCGGAATATCGGGGTCGGGGCGCAGACCCGGGCGGCCGGGGGTGACCGATGTCATGCCCGGCCGGGCGCGCTGCGGCCCGCCACCGGGTCCGGTTGGGGGACCGGGAGCCACCGGAGGACAGGGCGCCGCCGCCGCGTCGACGCAGGCGATCCGCTCCCAATCGTGGCCGGCTAGGTCTAGGGGGTGTCGGCCGTCGCGTCCGACCGGGGTGCGGGGCGGGGCGGCAGGCGGCGGACGGCGACCGCCGCCGCGTCGTCGGCGAGGCGGCCACCGGTGTGGGCGAGGAGGTCTGCGCGCAGGCGGCGCAGGACGCCGGCGGGGCTGCCGTCGCTCCAGGCCCCGGCTCGTTCGGTCAGCGGGTAGAAGTCACCCTCGGCGTCGCGCGCCTCGGTCACGCCGTCCGTGTAGAGGAGCAGCAGGTCACCGGGGTGGAAGGGGAAGGTCTCCACGTCGTAGTCCGGTGGGCCGGCGAGGGCGCCGAGGCCGAGGGGGAGGGCGTGCCGCCGGGGATCGAGGACGCGGACCCGGCCGTCGCGCAGGAGGAGGGCGGGCGGGTGTCCGCAACTGATGGTGCTCAGCTCGGGACGCCGGTCGGGGATGTCGAAGAGGGCGACGGTGGCGAACGTTTCCTCGGCGTCGGGCGCGGGGTCGGGGTCGGGGTCGGGGCCGGCCGGGTCGGCGTCGTCGGCTGAGGTCGCGACCCGGGCGGCGGCCGGTCGCACGGGGGCCGTGGCCCATTGGCTGGTGTCCCAGCGGACCGCGCCGTCGAGATGGCGGGCGAGGCGGGGCAGCGTGGCCTGGCGGTGGGCCGCCGCACGGAAGGCGCCGAGGATGAGCGCCGCGTGGCTGTAGGCCGGGAGGCCCTTGCCGCGGACGTCGCCGACGATCAGCCGGGTGCTGGCCGCGGTCCGCGCCGCGGCGAAGAGGTCGCCCCCCATCTCGGCCTCCTCCTCGGCGGCGAGGTACAGCGAGGCGAACTCCAGGTCCCCGCTGCGTTCCGGCAACGGCCGCAGCAGCACCTTCTGCGCCACGGCCGCCACCGAACGACTCCGTGACAGCCGCCGCTCGTTGCGCTCCCGCACCATCGTGAACAGGAACACCAACCCCGACACGACGATCAGGGCACTGATCTGGGTGTAGAGGTTCTCGGTGAACAGGACGCCGCGGGCGAGGCCGATGCCCACCTGGGCGGCGACGGCCAGGGTGCCGATCACCGCGGTCGGGCCGGGGCCGGCGAAGGCGGCCGTGAGAGCGGGGGCGGCGACCAGCAGCGGACCGAGGTGGATGTCCGGGGGTGCGAGGACGTCGGCCGCGCAGACCGCGACGATCAGCGCGATCGGGACGAGCAGCAGGGCGTGGCTCGGATCCGGTCGTTGGCGCAGCCGCGTCAGCCGTGGGAAGGGCATGCATCATGGTTGCACTCGAACGAGGCAAATGCCCGGATAGTCGGGTTTCCGTGGGCTTCCCCCACGCCGCCGAGGTCGGCGATCGGGGCCGCCCGGGGCCAGCCGGTCACCAGCGCGTCCGGCGCACCCTCGCCGACGCACGGCCGACGCGCAGCCGACCCCCTCGACGGCACCCCCTCGGCGACACCGCGCCGACCCTCGCCACCGCCCCGCCGCCCCGGTGCCGTTACTCGACGACCAACTCGACGTCGATGTTGCCGCGGGTGGCCTTCGAGTAGGGGCAGAACTGGTGCGTCACCTCGACGAGCCGCTGCCCGGTCTCGCCGGCCAGGGCGTCCGGGAGTTCGACGCGCATGACGACGGCGAGGCCGAAGCCGGTGTCGTCCTTGCCGATCGAGACCTCGGCGGTGACCGAGACGTCGTTGGTGTCCAGCCCCATCTGGCGACCGACGTTGGCCATGGCGCTGGCGAAGCAGGCGGCGTACCCGGCGGCGAAGAGCTGCTCGGGGTTGGTGCCGGCACCGTCGCCACCGAGGGCCGGGGGCAGGGCCAGGGCGAGATCGAGTTGACCGTCGGAACTGACGGCCCGGCCCTCGCGACCGTTGGCGGTGGCGGCGGCGGTGTACAGCGCGTCCATGAGGGGTCCTTTCGCGTGGCGGACGGGGGCGCGGGGCGCGCCCGGCCCGACGAGGAGCGGCGGGCCGGCCGGTCGCTCCGGCCGGACACCACAGTGACACGCCATTTAGTTGCATGCAAGTCAATTGCGCACAACTCAATGGCGTCGGACGTTAACCTGGGTCCATGACCACACCCCCGGCTTCCGACGCAGAGCTCCTCCGCCTCGACCACCAGGTCTGCTTCTCGCTGCACGCCGCCTCGCGGGCGTTCGGGGGCGTCTACCGGGAGGCACTGAAGGAGCTGGGGCTGACCTACCCCCAGTACCTGGTCATGCTGGTGCTGTGGGAGCACGGCCCGGAGCCGGTCAAGGGCATCGGCGAGCGGCTGCGACTGGATTCCGGCACGCTCTCGCCGCTGCTCAAGCGCCTGGAGGCGGCGGGGCTGGTGCACCGGGAACGCAGCCCGGAGGACGAGCGGTCGGTCATCATCCGCCTCACCGGGGCCGGCGAGGAGCTGCGCGAGCGGGCACTGCCGGTGCCGCGCCGGATGCTGACCGCCACCGGACTGACCGTCGACGAACTGCGGACGCTGCGCAGTCTGTTGGGTCGGGTCACCAGCGCACTCGACGAGGGCTGAGGACACCGCCGGGCGGGTGGACGTCGCGGCGGACACCGCGCATCCGCCGCGCGGCAACCCGTACCCCGCGGCATGTTCGGGCGTTAGACACCGAGCCGTTCCGGGTCGTTCCTGCCGCCCGGAAGGGGGGCCCTCCCCCACTCCAGTGCGCCCATCACCCCATTGAGCTACCAAGGTTGGGGGGCGCGCAGGACAAAGGCGTATAAAGGGTGGCCAAACCAGCCGGAGCCACCGGCGAAATTCCGCCCAGGACACGGTTGGCAGCATCGCCTACGAACAGCGGAGGAGCGCCACGTGAATGCGGCAGAAGTTGTCAACGCCTTGCTGGAAGAGCGGTTCGGGGTCGCACGCGGGGAGGTGACCGCGGACACCCCACTGCGCAACCTGCGGCTGGATTCCCTGGCTCTGGAGGAGCTCCGGGTCCTCATCGAGGAGCGGCTGGAGATCGATCTCGAAGAGGTGTCGCTGACCTCGCGCGACACGGTGGGACAGCTGGTGGCGGCCATCGACGGCAAAGTCGCGGCGTGACGGCCCGCCAGAAGCCGTTCTCCGCGGCCGTGACCGGATTGGGCCTGGTGTCCGCGGCCGGAGTGGGGACGAAGGCCACCTGGCACTCCGTCACCCACGAGGTGACGCCCACGAACGTGTCCCAGCAGGCCGAACTCGCCGATCTGCCCTGCGACTTCATGTACACGGCGGCGGACCTGGACACCACCGCGCTGCTCGGCGTGGCCACCCAGCGGCTGATGGACCGGTTCTCGCAGCTCGCGGTGATCGCCGCCCGGGAGGCGGTCGCCGACGCCGGGCTGGACCCGCTGAGCTGGGACAGCAGCCGGGTCGCGGTGGTGATCGGGTCCGCCCACGGCGGGCTGCCGTTCTACGACCAGCAGAGCGCGGCGATGGCCGGGCACGGCGCCCGGCGGGTCTCCCCCAAGCTCGCCCCGTTGACCGTGATCAACAGCGCGGCCAGCAGCGTCTGCATGGACCTGGGGGCGCACGGCCCCAGTCTGGGCGTGGCGACGGCCTGCTCCTCCGGGACGGTCGCGGTGGGCACCGCGCACCAACTGCTGCGCGCCGGGGCCTGTGACATCGCCATCACCGGCGGTGCGGAGTCGGTGCTCTCCCGGCTGCTGATCGCCAGCGCCTGCCAGATGAAGGCGGTCTCCACCCGCCGGGAGGATCCGACCGCGGCCTGTCGCCCCTTCGACGTGGAGCGGGACGGATTCGTCGTCGGGGAGGGTGCGGGGTTGCTGGTATTGGAGCGGCCCGAGCACGCCCGGGCCCGGCAGGCGCCCATCCGGGCGCGGATCGCCGGCTACGGGTCGTCCAGTGACGCGTACGCGGCGGTGGCGCCGGATCCGGAGGGGCGGGGCATCGAGCGGGCGCTGCGCACCGCGTTGGCGGACGCCGACGTCCGGCCCGATGACGTGGGCCACGTGAACGCGCACGGCACCTCGACGGTGCTGAACGACCGCATCGAGGCGGAGGTGTTGCGCAGGGTGCTCGGCGAGCACCCGTTGGTGACGTCGACGAAGGCGATGACCGGGCACACGTTGGGCGCCGCGGGCGGGATCGAGACCGCGTTGACCGTTCTGGCCCTGGAGCAGCAGTTGGTGCCGCCGACGGGCAATCTCACGGTGCCCGACCCGCGGATCCCGGTCGAAGTGGTGCGGGACGCGGCGCGGCCGGCGGCGTTCGACTGTGCGGTCAAGACGTCGCTGGGGTTCGGGGGCCACAACGCGGCGCTCGTCCTGACCCGCGGCTGACCGCCCGAGCGTGCGGGGTCCGGACGTGCCGGACCCCATCGAGCCTCTCCGAGAAGGAAGCAGCCATGTCCGAGGAAGTGATCCGCTCCCTGTCGGTGCGCGGGGTGTCGTACGCGTACCGGGTGCTGCGGCAGCCGGAGCGGTGCACCGAGCCCGTCCTGGTGCTGGGCGGTGCGTTGCAGGGGATGTTCGGCTGGCCGCAGCTGGAGGACCGGTTGGGGCCGGTGGCGGAGGTGGTGACCGCGGACCTGCCCGGGATGGGCAGCGCCGATGCGTTGCCACCGGGACCGAGCATCGACGTGCTGTGCGCGGCGGTCCTGGGGATCATCGACGACCTCGGGGTGCCGCGGATCAACGTCTTCGGCTTCTCCTACGGGGCGGGGCTGGCCTTCGGGTGCGCCCGGCGGTTCCCGGAGCGGATCGCGCGCCTGGTGCTGGGCGGTGTGCCGGCACACATCACCGAGGAGCAGGTGGCGCACTGGCGGCGAGCCTCGGCGCACCTCGGGGACGGGGACACCGACGCCTTCGCCACGATGGTGGCCGAGGGGCTGCTGTGCCGCGACGAGAGCCGACCGGTCGCCCGGCGGGAGCTGGCGTACCGCTACGTGCGGCGGGCGATGCTGCAGGCGGCGTTGCACTCGCCGCACGCGGTGGATTCGCTCCAGCGGGCGCTGACCGACCGGCCGGACTTCTCGGGGGGCCTGTCCGGGATCCCCACGCTGGTCTTCAGTGGTGAGCACGACACGGTGACGGAGCCGTCCCGGCAGCGGGATTTCGCGGCGACCATCGCGGGCAGTCGCTTCCTGACCGTTCCCGAGGCGGACCACTGGGTGGTGCTGGAGCGGCCCGAGGAGGTCGCGGACGTGGCGGTGCGGTTCTTCACGGACCGGCCGGTGCAGGCGCCGGCCGGGCCGGGTGCGGCCGGTGCGGGGGCGGTGGCCGATCCGGCGTGGGTGTGAGGGGCGGACCCGGGCGGCGACGGACCGTGGCCGGGTGACCGCGTAGGGGCGGGGTCGGGGGTGCCGCAGTGGGCTCCCCCGGCCCCGTCGGGCTGTGAGCGGGGCCACAAACGACCGTGTCCGCGGGGGCTCTTGAGGGCCCCGGGCGGTGATGCCGGGCACGCGACGTACGTCACGTACGACCGGGGCTAGTCGATCCCGGGGCGGCGCGGGCCGCAGATTCCGGGGCGCAATACGGACATCTCGCCCGAACGCACGAAGATGGGTAGTACTCGGCATCATTGCCACCGTCCCGGGCTGGCGCTAACCATGTTTCTCGTAACGCCGAGAGCCTGCGGACTCCGCCAGAGCGGTGAGCGCGGCACTGACCCTCGGACCCCGAGACGCCACCGATGGCCATCTCCCCCTGCCACCAAGCCCTGGAAGAGGTCACCTCCGCATGCCCATGCCCCACTTCTCCCTGCCCCGAACCGCCCGCCTCACCCGCACGCACAAGATCTCCGCGGCGCTGGTGGCCTCCGCGAGCTGCGCAGCCGCCCTGGCCATGACCGCGGCGCCGAGCAACGCCGCGGCGCCCGCCGCGCACGCGTCGGCCGTGGTGAAGCCGGTCAGCGCCAACGGCCTGCCGGTCGCGGCGAAGGACAAGGCGACCACGGAGCAGAACCACGTGGTCACCGCGTCGGTGGCGGACCACCTGAAGGTGACCGCGCTCGACAAGCAGGGCCACGCCGCGCAGCAGGCCGCCAACCGCTCCGCGGAGCGTACGGAGATCGCCAAGGAGGCGCCGAAGGCCGCCCCCAAGGCCGCCGCGCCGAAGCAGTACGGCAACAACCTCGACGGCTGGATCCGCCAGTCCCTGGACATCATGAAGTCCAAGGGCATCCCCGGCAGCTACGAGGGCCTGCACCGCAACATCATGCGGGAGTCCAGCGGCAACCCCAACGCCATCAACAACTGGGACATCAACGCCCGCAACGGCATACCCTCCAAGGGCCTGCTCCAGGTGATCCAGCCCACCTTCAACACGTACCACGTGTCGGGCACGCCGCACGACCTCTACGACCCGGTGGCCAACATCACCGCCGCCGCCAACTACGCGGCGCACCGCTACGGCTCCATCGACAACGTCAACTCGGCGTACTGAGGCGGCTTTCCGCGCCGGGACTCCGTGACGGAGCACCCGGCCGGGACCTCGCGCCCCTGAGGCGCCCCCTGCCAACGGCAATGGCCCTGACCGCACTTCGCGGTCAGGGCCATTGCCGTTGGCGCGTGAGGTCAGTAGATGTGGCTGTGACGCGAGGGGCCGCCGAAGAGGACGTCCAGGAGGTGTCCGGCGAAGCGCAGGCCCGCGCGCTCCTTGGGGGTGAGGTGGCGTGCGTGACTGCCGTGCCGGTGGTCCTGGTGGTGGTCGGCGGGGGCCGCGGCGGCGACGCCGGTGGTGAGGAATCCCGCGACGAGCAGGCCGCTGAGCACGACGGTGGTGCGACGGAACATGAGCACTTCCCTACGGTGAGTGGCGGTTGTGCGTGGTTCCACTCTCGGGGACCCGCGGCGCCGCCGCCCTGCGACAGCCCCGACGCTGCTACGGATGGACCAGCGGCGCCGCCGCATCGATGAATCCGGGGGCGCGGCCCGCTCCCGATGCGCCCGGGGTCGCGAAGTACGGGGCGGCGATGGCCAATTCAGGGTGTGACCCAGGCAACTCGCAAGGGGTTCCGGAGGGGCTTTCGAGGGCCCCGGCAGGTGACGCCCGGCACGCGACGTACGTCACGTACGAGCCCGCCTAGTCGTTGCCGGAGCCGATCCGGCCCACGAACACGGGGTTCATAACCGCTCATTACGGACATCCCCGACCATCTCACGAAGAACGGTAGTACAGGGGGGCATTGCCACCCGCCGGGTCGGCCGTTAACTATGGATCCAGTCGCACCGAGAGCGCGCCGCACCTCCCGCCCCAAGGGCGAACGCGGCACTCAGCCTCCGGTTCGAACGCGCCAATGATGGCCGCCTCCCCGTAACCCGCACCTGGAAGAGGTCACCCCCGCATGCCCAGTTTCACCCTGCCCCGCGCTGCCCGGATCGCCCGCATCACCCGCACCCACAAGGTCGCCCTGGCCGTGCTCGCCGCCGCCGGCGCCACCACGGGCCTGGCCGCCACCGCGGCCCCGAGCACCGCCGCAGCAACGGCCGCGCACGCCCCCGCCGCGGTCGCCCCGGTGAACGCCAACGGGATGCCCGCCAAGGCCGACAGCGCCAAGGTCGAGCGTCCGGTCGCCGCCTCCGTCGCGGACCGCATCAAGGTCACCGCGGTCGCGAAGCAGGGCCACACCGCCGAGCAGGCCGCCAGCCGCTCCGCCGACCGCCCGGCCGCGCCGAAGAAGTACACCGACAACCTCGACGGCTGGATCCGCCAGTCCCTGGACATCATGAAGTCCAAGGGCATCCCCGGCAGCTACGAGGGCCTGCACCGCAACATCATGCGGGAGTCCAGCGGCAACCCCAACGCCATCAACAACTGGGACATCAACGCCCGCAACGGCATACCCTCCAAGGGCCTGCTCCAGGTGATCCAGCCCACCTTCAACACGTACCACGTGTCGGGCACGCCGCACGACCTCTACGACCCGGTGGCCAACATCACCGCCGCCGCCAACTACGCGGCGCACCGCTACGGCTCCATCGACAACGTCAACTCGGCGTACTGAGCCACCGTCGATGACGGACGAGACATCCGACCCGGCAGGGTCGCCATAGAAGCTGGCGAAGCGGCGACATGGCGCGTTCGCCGCTGAGCGGAGAGCGGGTCCCGGCACTGCCGGGGCCCGCTCGTCTCGTGCCACGGGCGCCGTGCGACGGCGCCGCGAACGCCGCCGGACGGGTGAGATGGCCCGGCCGGACGGCGGACCCCGGGCCCATCCAGCCATGGAACCTGGCATTTCAGCGTATAAGTCATTTCATCGGCAGAACCCTGCTCAAAAGCTGCCGAAACTGACTCAACCGAAGTCCTTCGGAGGCACGCGATGCCCTTGCGCAGATCCGCACCGGCCCGGCGGACGGTCCCCCTTGCGGCCGGCTCACTCGTCTCACTCGTCACTGTGCTCGCCCTGCCGCTCACGCTGCCCGGCACCGCCCTCGCGACGCCGGAGGTCGCCAAGACCCCCGCCCACCCCGAGCAGGACTGGATGGGGTCGACCATCGCCGCGCACGAGGGCATCGAGCAGGCCGCCACCTCGGAACCGCGCGGCGCCTGGCCCCGGAAGTCGGTGGCCGGCGTCGACGTCTCCAGCCACAACGGCAAGGTCGGCTGGGCGAAGCTGCGGCGCATGGGCGTGCGCTTCGCCTACGTCAAGGCCACCGAGGGCACCAGCTACAAGAACCCGTACTTCACCCAGCAGTACCGGGGCGCGTTCAACGTCGGCATGATCCACGGGGCGTACCACTTCGCGCTGCCGGACCACTCCAGCGGTGCCACGCAGGCGCGGTACTTCGCGCACCACGGCGGGGGCTGGTCGCGGGACGGCCGGACGCTGCCGGGCGCGCTCGACATGGAGTACAACCCCTACGGCGCGACCTGCTACGACAAGAGCCACGGCGCCATGGTCAGTTGGATCGCCGACTTCGTGCGCGCCTACCGGGAGGAGACCGGGCGGGACGCGGTGATCTACACCTCGACCAACTGGTGGAAGCGGTGCACCGGCAACTCCAGCCGGTTCGGCGGCAGCAACCCGCTGTGGATCCCCCGTTACGGCTCCTCCGTCGGGTCGCTGCCGGGCGGTTGGCGGTTCCACAGCATCTGGCAGCACACGTCCTCGGGACACACCGTCGGTGACCACAACCGGTTCAACGGTCCCCTCAGCAGGCTGAAGGTGATGGCCTACGGCGCGGACGACGACGACTGAACCGGCGGAGCCACCATGGGCCTGGCCACCACCGCATCGGCCGCGCCGATCCGCAGCGCGGCGTACAGCGGGGCGTGCGGCAGCGGTTACTCGGTCGTGAATTCCGTACCGGTCAGTGGAAAAGGCACGGTCTACCTCACGTACAGCGCGAAGACCGGGAAGAACTGTGTGGTGACGATCCGGAACAGTCCCGGAAAGCCGGTACTCGTCCACGCCGCGCTCGGACCGTCCGACCACAGTTCCGACCCCGTGTTCGACAGTGGGAAATACACCACGTACGCCGGCCCGGTCCATCTGGCGGCGAAAGGGCGGTGTGTGGACTGGGGTGGGGCCGTCGAGGCGGTGAGCGTGAGCGTCACCGGCTCCAACTGCGGCCGGCTGGCGCCGGGGGTCGTGGTCCGGCACTGACCGTGTTTCTCGCCAAGTCACCTATGAACAAGCGTAGTTGAGTGACAGGGAGGCGGCGGGTCAGTATCCGGTGGGTCGCACCAGGCCCGTCTCGAAGGCGAAGACGGCGGCCTGGGTCCGGTCGCGCAGTCCCAACTTGACCAGGATGCGGCCCACATGGGTCTTCACCGTCTGCTCGGCCACCACCAGGCGCTCGGCGATCTCCGCGTTGGACAGGCCCTGGGCGATCAGCGACAGCACCTCGGTCTCCCGTTCGGTCAGCCCCGCCGCCCGGTCCTTGAGCGGCGCGCGCGGGGCGCCGGACATCCGGGAGAACTCCGCGATCAGGCGCTTGGTGATGCTGGGGGCGAGGAGCGCGTCGCCGGCCGCCACCACCCGCACCGCCTGGGCGAGTTCCTCGGCGGAGGCGTCCTTCAACAGGAAGCCGGAGGCACCGGCACGCAGCGCCTCGTAGACGTATTCGTCGAGGTCGAAGGTGGTCAGGACGAGGATCTTGACGGTGGCGTCCGCCGGTTCGGTGAGCCGGCGGGTGGCGTCGATGCCGCCGAGTCCGGGCATCCGGATGTCCATCAGGACGACGTCGGGGGCGAGTTCGGCGGTCTTGGCGACGGCGTCGTGGCCGTCCACCGCCTGGCCGACCACCTCGATGCCCGGTTCGGCGTCGAGCAGCACCGTGAAGCCCTGCCGGACCATCTTCTGGTCGTCCGCGATCAGGACGCGGACGGCGGGGGTGGTGGCGGGGGTCGTCATCGTCGGGTGTCCTCGGCGTCGTCGGAGGGGGCGGCGGGGGCGATCGGGGTGGTGGGGGCGGCGGCCGGGAGGATCGCGGTGACCTCGTAGCCGCCGTCGGGGGTGGGGCCGGTGGCCAGTTCGCCGCCGAGCATCGTGGTGCGTTCGTGCATGCCCAGCAGGCCGTGGCCGGCGCCCGGGGAGGGCGGTGCGGGGCGCGCGGGGACGGTGTTGGTGACGCGCAGGGCGACCCGGTCCGGGTGGTAGCCGAGCGCGACGTGGACGGCGGCGCCGGGAGCGTGCCGCATCGCGTTGCTGAGCGCCTCCTGGACGATCCGGAACGCGGACAGTTCGGTGCCGGGCGAGAGCGGCCGCGGTGTGCCGGTGGTGTCGACGGTGACCGTGACGCCCGCGCCGCGCACGTTGCCGACGAGTTCGTCGAGCCGGTCGAGGGTGGGTTGCGGGGCGTGCCGGGTCCCCTCGGGACCGGAGTCCGCGGAGCGCAGGACGTCCAGGACCCGGCGGAGTTCGGTCAGGGCCTCGACGGCGTTCTGGCGGATGCCGCGGAGGTTCTCCTTGAGTGCGTCGGAGGGGTTCTCGGCCAGGTGGGGGGCGACCTGGGCCTGGATGGAGATCACCGACATGTGGTGGGCGACCACGTCGTGGAGTTCGCGGGCGATCCGGCTGCGCTCCTCCAGGACCGTGCGGCGGGCGCGTTCCTCGGCGGTGAGCCGTTCCTGGACGACGAGTTCGGTGCGGGCCTTCTGGCGGCCCCGCAGCAGGGCGCCGACCAGGGCGCACACCGCGAGCACCAGGGCCGAGACGTCGTCGTCGCGGAAGCCGCCGTCGGCGAGCCCGTTGGCGAAGGCGCCGGCCAGGACGCCGAGCACCAGCATCTCGGCGGTGGCGCGGGGCCGGACCCGCAGCGCGACGAGGAACAGCACCGCCGCCTGGATCGGCATCCCGGTCCGCTGCCAGGGCGGATCGACGAACGGGTCGAACCGGACCGCCGCGTGGGAGCCGACCACCAGCACCGCCGCGGTCGCCGCCCACCAGGCCAGGACCGGCCGGTACAGCGCGAGGATCGGTGCCGCTGCCTGGATCCCCGCGATGAGGACGGCGATCGCCATACCCATCCCGTACTGGAACGCGTAGGCGTTGGCGTTGCCGGCGAGCAGGACGACCCCGAGCACCAGCAGCGGGACGATGATCGCCGGTCGCCAGTCGAGCCAGCCGGGCCGCCGGCCGCCGATCGGCAGCGGCTCCCGGGCCGCCCCGGTCCACAGGTCGTCGCGCAGGTGCCGGGGCAGCGCGCGCAGGGCCGCCGTGAGCCGGTCGGCCGTGATCCCCCTCTTCACGGGATGCACCTTAGGCACGGGGCGTCACCGCCGTGCGGGCAGGGTGGCGTTCCCGGAGGTCCGGCCCGGTGCCGTCCGGTGCCCGTCCGGGCCGGTGCGGGGCGCCCGGCCGGCGGTGCTCGTACGCGGCGAACGCGGCCCAGCACAGGAGCAGCACGGCCGCGAAGACCGGCAGCCAGGCGAGCCGGGCGAGGATCCAGGCGGCGGCGTCGGGGGCGGTGTGCAGGCCGGGCAGCGGGCCGGCCAGGAACCAGGCGGTGGCGGTGACGGCCATCATCGCGGTCTGGTGCCAGAGGAAGACGGTCATCGCGGAGAGGTTCAGCAGGGCCACCGCGGCCCAGGCCGCGGGGCGCCGCAGGGCCCGGTTGAGCGGGTCGTGCAGCAGCAGCGCGGCGCCGCACTGGGCGAGGCCGAAGGTGACGGCGGCCAGGGTGGGCGGGTTGAGGTTGGAGACCGTGGCGCCGGGGACCCCGACCATGGCGGCGGGGTAGCCGGCGAGGAGGACCAGGGCGGCGGTGGCCGCGGTGCCGCCGAGCAGCAGCGCCCAGCCGGTCGCGCGGCGGTGTGCGGCGCCGCGGGCCCGGGCCGCGCCCAGGCAGTACGGGACGAGCCAGCCGGCGGGGAGGTTGAGCCAGCCGAGCCAGGCGGGTCCGTCCAGGCCGAAGCGGAGGACGTCGACGAGGACGACGACGGCGCACGGCCACGCGGGGTGCAGGCGGGCGGTCAGTGGCGTGGCCGCGGTGAGGGCGGCGAAGACCAGCAGGAACCACAGCGGCGACAGCACCAGTTTGTCCAGGGTGTGGACGGTGTCCAGGCCGACGCCGGCGGCGAGCATCGCGACGGTGGCGACGGCCCAGACCGCGAGGACGGCGGCGACCGGGCGGAAGAGTCGGCCGAGACGGGCGTGCAGCCAGTGCCGGTAGCGGGTACCGCGGGCGCGGGCCGTGGCGTGACTGCGGGCGGCGACCTCGCCGCCGACCAGGAAGAACACCGCGAGGGTCTGGAACAGCCAGGAGATCGGGGCGAGTTGGGGCATGCCTTGCAGGGGGCTGGCGCCGTGCAGGGTGCCGCTGTCGGCGACCAGGGCGGTGACCAGCCAGTGGCCGAGGACCACGCCGAGGATGGCGCAGGCGCGCAGGGCGTCGGTGGCCCGGTCCCGGTCGGGCGGGGTGGCGGCGTCGATGCGGTGGACGAGGGCGGCCGCGGCGGCCCGTGGGGCGTCAGGCACCGTGGGCCTCCCGGGCGGTGCGCCGCGGGGCGGCGGTCGGGTCCGGAGTCGTGAGCGGGGTCGAGCCGGCGGCGATCCGGGCGAGGTTCGCCAGGGACGGGGTGCCGGGCGTCAGGTAGTCGCTGTGGCCGCCGGTGCCGGCCGGGAAGACGCGGGCGCCGAACTCCGGGGAGACCGGGTCGGTGCCGAAGCCGAGGGTGGTGGTGGGGAGCGGGAGGCGGACGTGCGGGACGTCGGCGATCCAGTCGTCGGCGCCGCGGCCGGCCCAGACGGTGGCCCGGGTGTGCAGGTCCGCGGCGGTGTCGACGCCGGTGCCGGGGCTGCCGTAGAAGACGAGGGCGTCTGCGGGCACGTCGTGGGCGGCCCGGCCGCAGACCACGGCGCCGTAGGAGTGGCAGAGCAGGGTGATCCGGGCGTGCGGTTCGGCTTTCCTCAACTCCGTTATGAAGGCGCTGAGTTGGGGGGCGGCTTCGTCGGCGCGGGTAGTGGTGGCGGCGGCCGGGCTGACGGTGGCGGGAGTGGAGTAGCCGAGCCAGGCGAGGACGGCGGGGTGGCCTTCGGGTTGGCGGGCGAGTTGCTGTTGGAGTGCCTGGGCGCCGTTGCGGAAGCGCGGGTAGGTGTCGAGGCCGGTGTCCGCGCCGGGGACCAGGACGGCGATCCGGTCGGCGCGGGCGAGGTCGCCGTAGACCTCGGTGCTGCGGCCGCCGTCGCGACCGTCGAAGGTGAGGAAGTGCCGGGCGGGGGTGGCCATGGCGTGCAGGGCGGCGGCCCGTCGGTGGTCGCCGTGGGCGGCGGCGGTGCGCTCGGCCGCCCGGACGTCGGCGCGGGTGGCGGCGTACCGGCGTTCCAGGGCGGCGGGGTCGGTGTCGTGCAGCGGGCCGAGGGCGGTGGGGGGCGGCGCGGGGACCGCGGCGGGGCGGGCGGCGCCGGACACCGGGACGGCCACCGAGGCGGTGACCAGCGCGGCGAGCAGGGTGCGGGTCAGGCGGCTTCTGCGCGGATGCGGCGCCATGGTGGGTGGTCCTTCCGTACCGAGGTGCTGAGGAGGTTGCGGCACAGAAGGTAGAAAGCGCGGTGGGTAATCGGCGTCCCGCCAGGGGGGCGACTCCCGCCGTAGCCCTCAGGTATGACGGGTAGGGGGTGGGCGGGTGGTGACGGAGGGTCAGCCGGTGTGGGGCGGTGGGCCGGTGCTCTGCCGGGGTTCCAGGTGCGGGAGTTCGCCCTCGACGGTGCGGGGCGGACCGCCGTCGAGGAGGGCGAGGAGTTCGGCGGCGGCGAGCCGGCCGAAGCCCGCGGTGTCGCGGACCAGCGCGGTGAGCGGGGGGTGGGCGACGCGGCACAGCGGGGAGTCGTCCCAGGCGACGACGGAGAGCCGGCCCGGTACGGGGATGCCGCGGGCGGCGGCGACGGCGGCGCCGGCGAAGGCCATCACGTCGTTGTCGTAGATGATCGCGGTGGGCGGGTCGGCGGCGTCGAGGAGGCGGCGGGTGGCCTCGGCGCCCTCCGCGTCGGAGTAGTCGGTGGTGACCGAGCGGACCCGCTGCGCGTCGAGGCCGCGCCGGGCGGCCGCGGTGCGCAGGGAGTGGATCCGGCGGGCGGTGTGGGCGAGGTCGGGCAGGCCGGCGACGTGCACGATGCGGCGGTGGCCGAGGTCGTGCAGGTGGTCGAGGACCCGGGTCATGGCCTTGGCGTCGTCGGCCCAGACGGTGGACAGCAGCGGCGCGGTGGGCGGTGGTCCGGTGGGTTGGGGGGTGGCCGGGCCGCCGATGGCGACGGCGGGGAGGCCGAGGTCGGCGAGGAGCGCGGGGCGGGGGTCGGCGGTGCGGGGGTCGACGACGAGGACGCCGTCCACGCGGCGTTCGGCCCACCAGCGGCGGTAGAGCGCGCACTCGGTGTCGAGGTCCTCGACGACCTGGAAGAGCAGCGCGGTGCGCCGGGCGGAGAGCACCTCCTGGATGCCGGAGACGAGTTGGAGGAAGAAGGACTCCACACCCAGGGTGCGGGCCGGGCGGGCGAGCACCAGGCCGAGGCAGCCGGCGCGTTCGCCGGAGAGGGCGCGGGCGGCGATGTTGGCCTGCCAGCCCAACTCGTCGGCGACCCGGCGGATCCGGGCGCGGGTGTCCGCGGAGACGCCCGGGCGGTCGTTGAGGGCGAAGGACACCGCGCTCTCGGAGACCCCGGCCCGTCGGGCGATGTCCTTGATGGTCGGGCGGCGCGCCGGCTTGCGGCGGGCGGCCTCACCGGGCGCTGTCATCGCGGGCTCCTCCCGGCCGAACCATGGGTGCGGACAGTCTGATCAGGGCGGCGGGGACTGTCAAACAATGGCCGGACGGTTCTCCGCGACGGTGGGAAAAACCCTTCGTGGCAGGGGTGTTGACACCTACTAAATCGCATTAGTAGCGTCTGCCGCGTCGCGATCCGGGAGCCTGGAAACCGTGTGGCAGAACCGGATCCCGCGCTGCAATGGCCTTCGTGGAGATTTCTGGTCCGAGCACTTCAGAGCACTTCAGCCAAGGAGCCGGCCATGCCTCGTGATTCCCGTCGGAGACTCGTCGCCCACGCGGTCCTCGCCGCTTCGGCGCTCGCGCTGTCCGCGTGCGGCGCCTCGGGCGGTGGTGGGGGTGACGGCGGCGCGGAGGGGAAGGTGACGGGTCAGGTCACCTTCCAGACGTGGAATCTGAAGGCGCGTTTCCAGAAGTACTTCGACGGGGTCATCAGGGATTTCGAGAAGAAGTACCCGGGCACCGAGGTGAAGTGGGTCGATCAGCCGGCCGAGGGATATCCGCAGAAACTGAGTGCGGATGCGGCGGCGGGCACCCTGCCCGATGTGGTCAACGTGTCGCCGGACCTCGCCTATCCGCTGGCGAAGGCCGGATTGGCGCTCGACATCGACAAAGCCGCCGGGAAATACCGGGCCGAGTATCTGGACGGGGCCTGGAAGAGCCAGGAGATGCCGGGGATGCCGGGCGTCTACGCCTTCCCGTGGTACCTCAACACCGGCCCGATGTTCTACAACAAGGCGCTGTTCCGTCAGGCCGGGCTCGATCCGGCGAAACCGCCGACCACCTACGACGCGCTGTTCGCCGACGCGCTGACCATGGCGCGGAACAGCGGCCGGAAGATCGCGATGCTGGCCGGGACGCCGTCGATCGAGGACTTCGGGCGGTACGGGGTGCGGCTGATGGACGACCGCGGCACCGCGTTCACCTTCAACGAGCCCAAGGGCGTGCGGCTGCTCACCCGCTACAAGGAGCTCTACGCGGCCGGCGCGTTGGACTCCCAGGCGCTGACCTCCGTGGCCGAGTCGGCGGGGCGGAAGTTCGAACAGCAGTCGGTGGCGATGAATCCGGGCAGCGCGCTGGACCTGGAGAACTTCAAACGGGATGCGCCGGGCCTCTACAAGAACGTCGGGATCACCGATGCGGTGAACAACACCGGCAAGGCCAACATGTACGTGCAGGGCCTGATGGTGAACGCGCAGAGCAAGGTCAAACCGGCCGCGGTCGCCTTCGCGCACTTCGTGACGGACCGGCAGCACCAAATGGCGTTCGCGCGGCAGGTCACGGTGTTCCCCAGCACGCAGGGGGCGTTGGACGATCCGTACTTCACCAAGCAGGACGGTACGGATGCCACGCGGGTGCGGGTGGCGGCGGCGAAGTCCCTGAAGACCGCGGTGAATTACACCCCGGTGGTGCTCAGTGACCAGATGAAGACGGTGCTGCGCAATGCCGTCGCCCGGGCCTTGCAGGGAAAGCAGAGCCCGCAGGCGGCATTGGATTCCGCGGTGGCGGAATGCGATCGCCTGCTGAAGACCGGCTGAGGCCGAAAATGGGGATGCGGAAGTCCGCACCGGGCGGTCGTGCCCGCGAACGCGGCGACGGTACGGCGATCCGTCCGCACCTGCCGACCAGTCCCTGGCTGTTCCTCGCGCCCGGGCTGCTGGTGGTCGGCGGATTCAGCCTCTATCCGTTCGTCAGCACGGTGGCGCACTCCTTCACCGATGCCCGGACGCTGACCGTCGGGCAGTTCACCGGTGGCGCCAATTACCAGGAGATGCTGCACGACCCGATGTTCTGGACGGGGCTGCGCAACAGCGCGCTGTACGTGCTGGGCGTGGTGCCGCCACTGGTGGTGCTGCCGCTGTTGCTGGCGCTGCTCGTCCGGCGCAGCGTGCCGGGGATCGCCTTCTTCCGGGCCGCGTTCTACCTCCCGGTGGTCGCCTCGGTGGTGGTGGTCGGACTGATCTGGGTGTGGTTGCTGGACGACCGGGGGCTGATCAACGCGCTGTTGGGGGTGTTGGGGTTCGGCCGGGCCGGTTTCCTCAGTGATCCGTGGCTGCTGCTGCTCAGTGCGATGGCGGTGACGGTCTGGAAGGGCCTCGGCTACTACATGATCATTTATCTGGCGGCGTTGACGCAGGTGCCGCGGGAGTTGCACGAGGCGTGCGCGGTGGACGGGGCCGGTGCGGTGCGGCGTTTCCTGACCGTCACGGTGCCGGCGGTGCGTTCCACGATGGTACTGGTGGCCGCGCTGTCCGCGGTCAACGCCTTCAAGGTGTTCTCGGAGGTGTACCTGATGGCCGGGGCGACCGGCGGGCCCGGTGGGGAGGACACCACGCTGGTGATGCTCGTCCAGCAGGCCGGCACCGGACTCAGCGGCCGGGTCGGGTACGCCTCGGCGCTGTCGGTGGTGGTGTTCGTGCTGACGCTCGGGCTGATGCTGCTGGTGCTGCGCGCCAACCGCGGGGAGGACCGATGACGGGGCCGGGCCGGCGCGGGCGGCGCAGGCGCAAGGGCCCGCTGGTGGTCCGCTACCTGCTGCTGCTCGTGGTGCTGGCGCTGACCGTCGGCCCGTTCCTGTGGCAGCTCTCGACGTCCCTCAAGGGCCCGGGCGAGGACATCTACCGCTATCCGCCGAGCCTGGTGCCGGAGCATCCGACGCTGGCCAACTACGCGGCGGTGGGGCGGGTGATCCCGGTCTGGGACTTCGCCCTGAACTCCGTGAAGGTGGCCGTCGCCAACGTGCTGACGAACTGTGCGGGTGCCGCGTTGGCCGGGTACGCGCTGGCCCGGCTGCGGTTCCGCGGTCGGCGGTGCGCCGTGGTGGTGTTCGTCATGGCGATGCTGGTGCCGGTCGAAAGCATCATGATCGCCCAATTTATGACGATGCGTCAGCTACAGTTGAACGACACCCTGCTCGGCGTGGTGCTACCCGGCTGCATCGGCGCGATGAACGTACTGCTGATGCGCAACGCCTTCGCCGCACTGCCGTACGAGGTCGAGGAGGCGGCGTACGTGGACGGCGCCCATGCCTGGCAGCGGTTCGTCCGGATCGCGTTGCCGTCGGTCAAGGGCACCCTCGCGGTGGTCGCGGTCTTCGCGTTCATGGGGGCCTGGGACGACTTCCTGTGGCCGCTGATCGTGCTGAGCGACCAGTCGAAGTTCACCCTGACCGTCGGCCTGAACTACCTGCACGGCACCTTCGCCAACGACCAGCGCCTGGTGGCGGCCGGCTCCGTGATCGCCGTCCTCCCCCTGATCGTGCTTTTCGCCTGTCTCCAGCGTTACTTCTTCCGCGGCGTCGGAGAGGGCGCCGTCAAGGGCTGATGCCACCCCACCCGGAAGGACGGGACCGTTCATGCCGGTACCCCACGAACCGCGCCGGATCCGCTTCGGCGTCAACTACACCCCCAGTCAGGGCTGGTTCCACCACTGGCTGGACTTCGACCCGGACGCGGTGCGCGCGGACCTGGACGCCCTGGCCGCCCTCGGGCTGGACCACGTCCGCGTCTTCCCCCTGTGGCCGCTGTTCCAGCCCAACCGCACGCTGATCCGACCGCGCGCCGTCGAGCAACTGGTGCAGTTGGCCGACGCGGCGGCCGAGCGCGGGCTGGACGTCGCGGTGGACGGCCTCCAGGGCCACCTGTCCAGCTTCGACTTCCTGCCCGCCTGGACGCAGACCTGGCACCGCCGCAACCTCTTCACCGACCCGGAGGTGCTCGCCGGCCAGGAGGAGTACCTGCGGACCCTGGCCGCCGCGCTCGCCGACCGGCCCAACTTCCTCGGGATGACCCTCGGCAACGAGATCAACCAGTTCGCCGACGCCCCGCACCCCGACCCGGACCGCATCACCGGCGCGCAGGCGGCTGCCTGGCTCACCCGGATGCTGGCCGCCTGCGAGCGGGGCGCACCGGGCCGGACGCACCTGCACGCCGCGTACGACGCCGCCTGGTACCAGGACGGCCACCCCTTCACCCCCGCGCACGCCGCCCGGCTCGGCGCGATGACCGCGGTGCACTCCTGGGTGTTCAACGGGACCGCGCAGCGGCACGGGCCGACCGGCGTCGCCACCGAGCAGCACGCCGCGTACCTCGTCGAGCTGTCCAAGGCGTGGGCCCTCGACCCGCACCGCCCGGTGTGGCTCCAGGAGGTCGGCGCCCCCGCCCCGCACGTCCCCGAGGACCGCGCGGCCCGCTTCGCCACGGCCACCGTCGCCAACGCCCTGGACTGCCCGGACGTCTGGGGCGTGACCTGGTGGTGCGCGTACGACGTGGCACGGTCACTGGCGGACTTCCCCGAGTTGGAGTACGGGCTGGGCCTGCTCACCGAGGACCGGGCGGTGAAGCCGGTCGGGCGGGCCCTCGCCGAGGCGGCGGCCCAGTGGCGGGACCGTCCGCACCGACCGCCGGTGCGCTCCACCGCGCTGGTCGTGGACGCCGGGGATGCCGAGGGGGCGCCCCACCGGTCGGTGTGCGCACCCGGTGGCCCGGTCTTCGAAGCCTGGGCGGAACTGGCCGCCCGCGGCGCCCGCCCCACCGTGGTGTTGTCCCAACTTGCCGACGACACAGCTCATCTGACGGCCCGTGGGATCACTGATGTGTACACCCCCGAGGAGGTGGCGCCGCGATGACCGCGCCCCCTCCTCCCGCTCCCCCGCACCGCCCCTCTCCCCGACGTCTGGAGCCGCAGAACCATGCATGACGATCGCGCACTGGTCGAAGCCCGCCTCAAGCGGGTCCTCGACGAACGCATCCGGCCGGCGCTGTACCCGGAGTCGGTGCCGCTGGAGGTGGCCGCCTGGGTCGCGCCGGGTGAGCCGGTGCCGGTGGCCGAGGGGTTGGCGGCCCGACACACCCCGGTGGCGGTGGGGGACGCCTGGGGCGCACCGTGGGCGACGACCTGGTTCCGGGTGCGCGGCACGGTGCCGGCGGCGTGGGCGGGGCGCACCGTGGAGGCGGTGCTGGACCTGGGGTTCGACGAGCGGATGCCGGGGTTCCAGTGCGAGGCGCTGGTGTACCTGGCGGACGGGACGCCGGTCAAGGGCCTCAACCCGCGCAACCAGTGGGTGCGGGTGGGGGCGCCGGTGCGCGGCGGCGAACGCGTCGAGTGGCATCTGGAGGCGGCGTCCAACCCGGTCATCCTCGGCGTCCCCCCGTTCCAGCCGACGGCGCTGGGCGACCCGGAGACCGCGGGCGGCGAGCCGCAGTACCGGCTGGCGCGGATGGACCTGGCGGTGTTCGACACCGAGGTGTGGGAGCTGATCCTGGACCTGGAGGTGCTGGGCGAGCTGATGGCGGAACTGCCGGTGGACGGCCCGCGGCGCTGGGAGGTGCTGCGGGCGGTGGGCCGGGCGCTGGACGTGCTCGACCTTCAGGACGTGAACGGGACGGCCGCGGCGGCGCGCCGGCAGTTGGCCGGGGCGCTGGCGGCGCCGGCGGCGGCGTCCGCGCACCGGATCAGCGCGGTGGGGCACGCGCACATCGACTCCGCGTGGCTGTGGCCGCTGCGCGAGACGGTCCGCAAGGTGGCCCGGACGACGGCGAACATGACGGCCTTGCTGGCCGACGAACCGGAGTTCGTCTACACCATGTCGCAGGCGCAGCAGTACGCCTGGATCAAGGAGCACCGGCCCGAGGTGTACGCCAAGGTCAAGCAGGCGGTCGCGGAGGGCCGGTTCGTCCCGGCGGGCGGGATGTGGGTGGAGTCGGACACCAACATGCCCGGGTCGGAGGCGATGGCCCGTCAGTTCGTCTACGGCAAGCGCTTCTTCCTGGAGGAGTTCGGGGTCGAGAACGACGAGGCGTGGCTGCCGGACACCTTCGGCTTCGCGGCCGGTCTGCCGCAGATCATCAAGGCGGCCGGGTCGAAGTGGCTGCTGACGCAGAAGATCTCCTGGAGCCAGGTGAACTCCTTCCCGCACCACACCTTCCGCTGGGAGGGCATCGACGGCACCCGGATCTTCACCCACTTCCCGCCGGTGGACACCTACAACTGCCAACTCTCGGGCGCCGAACTCGCCCATGCCGCACGGAACTTCAAGGAGAAGGGCACGGCGCGGCACTCCCTGGCACCGACCGGCTGGGGCGACGGCGGCGGCGGCACCACCCGCGAGATGGTCGCCAAGGCGCGCCGGCTGAAGAACCTGGACGGTTCACCGACCGTGCACTGGGAGAAGCCCGGCGACTTCTTCGCGAGGGCGGCGGTGGAGTACCCCGACGCACCGGTGTGGGTGGGCGAGCTCTACCTCGAACTGCACCGCGGGACGCTCACCAGCCAGGCCCGCACCAAACGCGGCAACCGCCGCAGCGAACACCTGCTGCGGGAGGCCGAACTGTGGTCGGCGACCGCCGCCGTCACCACCGGATTCCGTTATCCGTACGCGGAGTTGGAACGGCTCTGGAAGACCGTCCTGCTGCACCAGTTCCACGACATCCTGCCCGGTTCCTCCATCGCCTGGGTGCACCGCGAGGCGGAGCGCACCTACGCCGCGGTCGCCGCGGAGTCGGAGGAGCTGATCGGTGCCGCGCTGACGGCCCTGGCCGGCGCAGGCGACCGGCGGCTGGTGGCGAACTCCGCGCCGCACGCCCGGTCCGGGGTGGCGGCGGGGGCGATCGCGCCGCCGGTGGGCGAGGGCGCCCCGGTGACCGCCGGGCCGCGCCCCGGCGGCGGCTTCGTCCTCCAGCACGACCTGCTGCGGATCGAGGTCGACGAGCGGGGCCTGGTCGTCTCGGCGTACGACGTGACCGCCGAGCGGGAGGCCGTCGCGCCCGGCACGGCGGCGAACCTGCTCCAGATCCATCCGGACTTCCCCAACATGTGGGATGCCTGGGACGTCGACGCCTTCTACCGCGAGGTGGTCACCGACCTGACCGAGGCGGACGAGGTGGCGCTCGTCGCGGCGACCGCGGACGCCGCGACGGTGCGCGTGGTGCGGCGCTTCGGCGGGTCGCGGGCGGTCCAGACGCTGACGCTGACGCGTGGACAGCGGCGGCTGGACGTCGACACCGAGGTGGACTGGCACGAGACCGAGAAGTTCCTCAAGGCCGCGTTCCCGCTGGACCTGCACGCCGAGCGGTACGCGGCGGAGACCCAGTTCGGGCACCTGTACCGGCCGACCCACACCAACACCAGCTGGGAGGCGGCGAAGTTCGAGGCGTGCGCGCACCGGTTCGTGCACGCCGCGGAACCGGACTGGGGCGTGGCACTGGTCAACGACGCGACGTACGGGCACGACGTCACGCGCACCGTCCGGGAGGGCGGGACCGAGGGCGAGCGCGGCACGACGACGACGATCCGGCTGTCCCTGCTGCGCGCCCCGCGCTTCCCGGACCCGGAGACCGACCAGGGCACCCACCGCTTCCGGTACGCGCTGGTCCCGGGCGCGACCCTCGGGGACGCGGTGCGCGAGGGGCACCGGATCAACCTGCCGGAGCGGGCGGTCACCGGGTCCGGTGCGGTGGCTCCGCTGGTCTCGGTGGACGACGCGGCGGTGGTGGTCACCGCCGTCAAGCTGGCCGACGACCGCAGCGGCGATCTGGTGGTGCGGCTGCACGAGGCCCGCGGCGGGCGCGCCCGCCCCACCCTGACCTGCGGGTTCACGCTGGTCGAGGCGGTCGCCACGGATCTGCTGGAACGTCCCGTCGAGGACGGTCCGGCCCTGGAACGGCAGGGCGACGCGGTGCGGATGGCGCTGCGGCCGTTCCAGATCGTGACGCTGCGACTGCGCCGGACGGCGGAAGGCCGGTCGGTCGGCTGATCGGGCGGGGTGCGGCCGGGCGGCTCAGCCGGGGTCGGCGGACGGCGTGCGGGCGTCGCGGCAGGCACCGCGACGGACCGCCTGCCGCCGGTCCCGGCCGGTGCCGCGGCCGCGGCCGCCGGGTCGCGGCCCGGCGGCCGCGGGCGCCTGCCGACCGGGGTCCCGACAGGGGTCCAGCCCGAGCATGTCCATCAGCAGGGACAGGTCCGCCGCGTCCCGTGCGCGGCCGGCCAGCGCCCTTCTGGCGAGCCGTCGCTCCTGCGCACCGGGCACGCCGCGGGGGGCGGTGTCATCGGCACTGCGCTGTTCATCGGTCACCGCTGCATTCTCGGCCGGACCGGCTCGGAGTGCCCGTCGAACGGGCCGATGGGCGCACGACGGAACCGCCGGCGGTCAAATCGACTCTTTATGGTCACTTGCACTTGATCGTCATGGTCACTCGCATGTGATCGTCCAGTAGCGGAGTCACCGTTGAAACACCCTTACGCCCGCGCGTTCACGGCCGTCGTCGTCGCGTCCTGCGCCGCCCTGCTCGCCGGCTGCTCGGAGAACGGCAACCCGGTCGATTTCAACGCCGGAGCGCCGGGCAGCGCGGCCACCCCGGTCAAACCGGTCGACCAGGACACGCGGATGCCCACCGGGCCGAAGAGCGAGTTCCGGATCACCCGCACCTTGGACGACGGCACCCACATAGCCAGGACCACGCTCAAGGGCGCGAAGTCCGGGGTCACCGGAAGCGTCTGGGTGTGGGCCCCGAAGGAATACCAGGAAGCCAAATACGCCAAGAGCGGATTTCCGGTACTGATAGCCCTGCCCGGCGGTCTGGGCAGCCCGCAGGACAAGGACGGCGTGACCAATTACTGGGTCGGCGGCGACATCAAATTGCAGGAGAACCTCACGAAGTGGACCACGGAGGGCAAGAGCCTGCCGTTCCTCGTGGTGATGCCGATGCTCAATCCGGACACCCGCTACCACGACGGCAGTGACATTCCCGGTCAGCAGAAGATGGGCACCTGGCTGACCGACGACGTCGTCGATCTGGTCAAGGCCAATTTCCGCACCTTCGGATCCCGCGACGGCTGGGCTTTCATGGGTTCGTCCTCGGGCGGTTTCGCGGGCCTGAAGTCGGTGCTGAAGCACCCGGACAAGTTCAAGGCGGCGATAGCCAGCGGCCCGGACATCGTGCCGGATTCGCCGATGTGGGCCGGCCACCAGAAGGAGAAGGACGCCAACAATCCGGAGAAGCTCGCGGCGGGCCTGTTGAGGAAGGGCGGACCGGAGGTCTATCTCGCGTTCCAGGCCGGCAGCAAGGAAGGCGCCGCGGTGCTCAATCCGATACACCGCTTCCGGGCGAAGTACGGCAAGGGACCGATCCACACCGCGCTCCAGATAATCCCAGGCGGCCGGCACAATGCGTGGGATTACCAGAAGGGCATGGACGCCAGTTCCATGAAATTCATCAGCGACCAGTTGAAGGCCCCGATTCCCAGCGGCTCCTGATGCAGATCGGCCGTTCGGGGGTGATCCTGGTGACGAGGGGGGTCGCGCTGAGGAGGACGATCCATGTCCGTACTGGACAAGCTCAAGGAACTGCTCAAGGGCCACGAGGAACAAGCGGGTAAGGGCGTCGACAAGGCCGGTGACTACGTCGACGAGCGCACCCAGGGGAAGTACCAGAGCCAGGTCGACACCGCGCAGGACAAGCTCAAGGAGCAGCTCGGCGGGACGGACCGGGACACGGACCGGCCGCCGCAGTGAGGCGGTGATCCCGCGCGCTTGCGGTCCGCCCCTCCCGACCCGGGACGAGGAAGCGGGTCGGGATTAGGCTGACCGGATGATCACCTCGTCCGCCAGGCTCGCCCCCGACGTCCTGATGCGCCCCGCCGAGCTGGCGGACGCGGCCGGGTTCTCCCGGTCCTACCTGCGCAACCTCGACCACCTCCGCCCCACCGAACCGCAGCGCGCGGACGGGTTCTACACCCCGGCCGGTCAGGCGGAGCGGCTCGCGGTGCAGTTGGCGGAGCGGGACGCCGGTCGGGTGATGCCCTGGGTCCTGGTCCGCGAGCCGGACGGCGGATCCGCGGAGTCCGGGGAGCCGGACGTGGTCGGTGCGATCACCCTGTCCCAGATCACCTACGGCCCGCTGCGCAGCGCCAGCGTCGGTTACTGGATCGACGTCGGCCAGCTGCGCCGCGGGCTCGCCGCCGCCGCGCTGGGGGCGGCGTGCGCGGCGGCCGACCGGGAACTCGGCCTGCACCGGCTGGAGGCCGGCACCCTGGTGGACAACGTCGCCTCGCAGCGGGTGCTGACCGGCTGCGGGTTCACCCCGTACGGCACCGCGGAGAAGTTCCTCCACATCGACGGCGCCTGGCGGGACCACCGGCTGTTCCAGAGGATCCTCAACGACTGCCACCCGTAGCGGCGGCGCGTCGTGCGGCGGCGCCCGCCCCCTGCGCGGGGGCGGGCGCCGTCCCGTGCGGCCGGGGCCGTGCTCACGAGGAGGTCAGCACCCGGATCTTCTCCGCCTGCGGGCCCTTCTGGCCCTGCGTGACCTCGAAGCTGACCTTCTGGCCCTCCAACAGCTCGCGGTAGCCGGTCGCGTCGATGTTGGAGTAGTGCGCGAAGACGTCGGCGCCGCCGTCGTCCTGCGCGATGAAGCCGAAGCCCTTTTCCGAGTTGAACCACTTCACCGTGCCCGAAGCCATGTTGCGTCTCCTTCGCTCTCTGGGCTCGAATCGGCTCCCGCACCGCGCGGAATCCGGAGGTGATCGCCTGGCCCGGAGACGTACCGGACAGCAAGAACGCCCGTGAATGCGACACGGGCGCCCGGCACTTCGGAACCACGACAGCTGATCAGGACGCTACACCGACCGGGCCCACCAGTCACCACAAATCATGGCAAACGCGTCATCCTTCACCGGGCAAGGCCACACCGCGTCCTCCGTATCCCCGACCGATCGGACGGATGTACGACGCCGGGGAGGGGCCTGTCAGGAGGCCGGTCCGTCGTCCGCGGGGCCGGCCGGCCGCCGGCGGCGCCACCACAGCGCGGTGCCCAGCCCGGCCAGTGCGATCACTCCGGCGGCGGAGAAGGACCACAGGACCACGTCGCCCGTACGGCCGCCGGTCCGCGCCGCCGCGGCCTGGTGCAGCGCGGTGGTCGGGGCGTGGTGGGCCGCCTGCGCCGTTCCGGGGTCCTTCGGGTCGGGGGCCGGGGCGGGCAGCGCACCGACCGCAGCGGCCCGGGGCGCGGCGGCGAACCCCCAGTCCAACAGGGCCCGGGCTTCCTCGTAGACCGCGTTCTCGGCACCGGACTGCGGGTTCATCGCGGTGACCAGCAGGGTCCGGTGGCCGCGCCGGGCGGCGGCGACCAGGGTGTTCCCGGCGTGGCTGGTGTAGCCGTTCTTGACCCCGATCAGGCCGTCGTACGGCGTCACGCCGTGCGAGCCGACCAGCAGCCGGTTGGTGTTCTGCAGGCCGGACGCGTCCGGGCCGCCGTCCTCGGGGAAGCGGGCGGTCTTCGTGGCCGCGAAGTTGGCGAAGTCCCGGTTGGTCAGCCCGGCCTGGCCGAAGAGCGAGAGGTCGTAGGCGGAGGAGAACTGGCCGGGCGTGTCGAAGCCGTCGGCGGATTCGACCCTGGTGTCCCGCGCGCCCAGTCGGTCCGCGGTGGCCTGCATGTCGTCGATGGTCTTGCCCCAGCCGCCGTTCATGGCGGCGAGGGCGTGCACCGCGTCGCTGCCGGAGCTGAGGAAGACGCCGCGCCACAGGTCGGCGACCCGGTACGGCATGTCCTCCTGCACGCCGGCGAGCGAACTGCCGGCCTCGATGCCGGCCAGGTCCGCGGCGGAGACGGTGTGGACCGTCCCCTGGGCGAACCTCGGCAGCAGCGTCAGCGCGAACAGTGTCTTGAGGGTGCTGGCCGGCGGCAGCGGACGGTGGGCGTCCTTGGACGCGAGGATCCGGTGGGTGCCCAGGTCCGTCACGACCCAGGACAGGGCCGAGACCCGCGGTGGCGCGGGGACCCCCGGGCGCGGCAGGAACTGCACTCCGCGCTCGTCGAGCAGGTTCGCGGCCGGGGCCGGTGGCGCGCCGCGCAGGTCGTCGACGCCGTTGGGGCCGTCGGCGACCACCGGGCCGCACAGGGCCAGCATGCTCGCGGTGCAGACGGCTGCTGCGGTCAGGGCTCTGACGGGGGACCAGGTCGCTGTCGACATGTGGCCACGCTAAGAACGCCGCGGGCCGCGCGCCGGTTGGCCTACTCCATACGGTTCCCGGCCGCACCGCCGGCGGGAGCGCCGGGCCGAGGGCCAGGGGTCGGCCCCGCCCTGCTACGCGGACCGTCGGGTGCCGCGCGGTACCGGGCGGGCCCGGTCGGCGCCGAGCAGTGGTGCGTGCAGATCCCCGTAGCGCGCGCGGCGACCGGCGATCTCGCCGAAGAGGAAGGTGAGTTGGCCCGGCTGGGTGCAGGCGGCGACCTCGTCCCAGGTGACGGGGGTGGACACGGTCGGCAGGGGGCGGGCCCGCAGCGTGTAGGCGGTCGCGGTGGTCTTGGCCGCGGCGTTCTGCGAGAAGTCGATGAAGACCTTGCCCGGCCGCAGCGCCCGGGTCATCTTGTGCGTGACCAGCTCGCCGAGGGCGACGCCGGCCTCGACCGCCAGCGTCCGGGCGTAGGCGGTGGTGCGGTCGGCGGGGGTGGGTTCGACGGGCACGACGAGGTGCAGCCCCTTGGAGCCGCTGGTCTTGGCGTAGGCGTCGAGGCCGTCCGCCGCCAACCGGTCGCGCAACCACCGGGCGGCGGTGCAGCACTCCACGATGGTGGCGGGGGCGCCCGGATCCAGGTCGAAGACCAGTCGGTCGGCCACGCCCGGCGCGCCGCAGGTCCATTGCGGGGTGTGCAGTTCGACGACGAGGTTGGCGGCCCAGACCAGCGAGGCGAGGTCCTGGAGGAGCACCTGCCGGGCCGGCCCCGACCTCGAATGGGGTACCTCGCAGCTCTTCACCCAGGAGGGCGCGCCGGGCGGCACGTTCTTGGTGAAGAAGCGCTGGCCGTCCGGCCCGTCGGGGTAGCGCAGGAAGGACACCGGACGGTCGTGGAGGTGCGGGAGCAGCACGTCCGCGGTGGTGGTGCAGTAGTGCAGCACCTCACCCTTGGTGGTGCCGGTCTCGGGATAGAGGACCTTGTCCAGGTTCGTCAGCGAGAGGCGCCGCCCCTCCACGACGGTGATCGGCGACATACCATGAAGAATCCCACATGAGGTGCGCACCATGCGATCTATCTGGAACGGGTCCATATCGTTCGGCCTGGTCACCATCCCGGTGAAGACCTACAGCGCCACCGACCGCACCTCGTCGGTCTCCTTCGTCCGCATCCACGAGAAGGACGGCGCCCCGATCCAGTACCGCAAGGTCTGCGAGCTGGACGGCCAGGAGGTGCCGAACGAGGAAGTGGGCAAGGGCTACCAGCCGCCCGGCGACGACGCGGTCGTGCCGATCACCGACGAGGACCTGTCCCGCCTGCCGATGCCGACCGCCAAGACGCTGTCGATCCTCTCCTTCGTGGACCCCGGCGAGATCGACCCGCTCCAGTTGGACAAGGCGTACTACCTCGGCCCCAACGGCGCCTCCGCCACCAAGCCCTACGCCCTGCTCCGCGAGGCGCTGGAGCACCACGCGAAGGTGGCGATCGGCAAGGTGGCGATGCGCGGCCGGGAGACCCTCGCCATGCTGCGGGCGCACGACGGGGCGCTGCTGATGCACACCCTGCTCTGGCCGGACCAGATCCGCTCCGCGGACGGCGTCGCGCCGGAGGCCGTCACGGTCCGCGAGAACGAGATGAAGCTCGCCGAGACGCTGATGGACGCGCTGGGCGAACTGGACCCGGCCGAACTCCACGACGACTACCGCGAGGCGGTGGAGGAACTCGTCGCCGCCAAGCGGGAGGGCGGCACCCCGGCGGCCCCCGACGCCTCCGCCGCGCCCGGTGCACAGGTCATCGACCTGACGGCGGCGTTGGAACGGAGCGTGCGGGCGGTCCGGGGCGGCGGCCGCGAGGACGCCGGGGACGCTTCCGTCACCCCGCTCCGGGGCCGCGGTCCGACCCGCGAGAAGACCGCCGCGAAGACCGCCGCGAAGACCGCCCCCCGGGCGAAGGGCGACGGCGGGCGGACGGGTCGCACGTCCGCCGCGAAGAAGGCCGGCGGCGGCACGGCCGGCGGCGGCAAGAAGACCGCCGGGAAGGCGACCGCCGAGAAGACCGCGACCGGCCGGAGCACGAGCGGGAAGACCGCGGCCGAGAAGCCGTCGCGGGCGAGGCGCACGAAGAAGCCCAGCGCGTCCTGACCGTGCCCGGCGCCCGGGTGCGGATCTCCCGCGCGGCCGGGCCCGGCGTTCCTCTAGAGTCACAGCATGGCGCCAGACGAGGGGATGACCACCGCCCGGGTCGACAGTTGGATCTGGTCGGTGCGGCTGACCAAGACGCGTTCGGCGGCCGCCGCGGCGTGCCGGGCCGGACACGTGCGCGTCAACGACGAGCGGGTCAAGCCCGCCCACGGCGTGCGCCCCGGCGACGAGGTGCGACTGCGGCAGGCCGGCCGGGAGCGCATCGTCGTGGTGAGGCGGCTGGTGCGCAAGCGGGTGGGCGCCCCGGTCGCCGTCGAGTGCTACGTCGACAACAGCCCGCCGGTGCCGCCGCGCGAGGAGGTCGCGGTCATCGCCGTCCGCGACCGCGGTGCGGGCCGGCCCACCAAGCGCGACCGCCGCGAGCTGGACCAGCTGCGCAGCCGGCTCGGCTCCGGGCCGGAGCCCGAGCAGTGGCCCTGAGCGGCCGGGGCGCCGCTCAGGCGGGCGGCAGCGCGTCGAGGTAGACCCACCGGCCGTCCTCCCGGACGAAGCGGCTGTGCTCCTCCTGGCTGCCGGTGCGGCCGCGCACCGCGTAGTGCGCGCGGAAGGTGACCGTGCCCTCGGTGTGGAAGGCGCTGCCGTCGGTCGCGGCGAGGATCTCCAGGGCGGTCCAGCGCTGCGCCGGGTCGAGTTCGAGGACGGCCGGGCGGGTCGTCGAGTGCCAGCTGCGCAGCAGGTAGGCGGTGTCGCCGACGGCGAAGGCGCTGTAGCGCGAGCGCATCAGGCGCTCGGCCGTCGGGGCCGCGGCGCGTCCCTGGTGGAAGGGGGCGCAGCACTCTTTGTAGGACGCCTCGCGGCCGCACGGGCAGGGCGAGTTCTCGGTGACGGCGGCGGGTGCGGGCGGCTGCTGCCGGGTGCGGCGCTGCGGGGATTTCGACGACTTCCTGGGCTGTGGCACCCCACGATTGTGCCGGGTCCGGCGGGGGACGTCGGCGCCGGGCGGAAGGTGCGGGCGGCCCGGTCTTCGGAAAGCTGGCCCGTTTGAGGGATTTCCCTGATAAATACTCCGTTTGCGGATCTTCTTGGCTTGATACCGGTCGTGAGGCTGGAAGAACTCACGGAGACCGTCCCCACACCCAGGAGAGAACCCTCATGATTCTGTCCATTTCCGGCGTCGTCCTGCTCGGTGTCATCGTCTTCCTCTTCTTCCGCAAGGACGGCCTGAAGTTGTCCCACGCCCTGATCTGCGCGCTCTTCGGGTTCTACCTCGCGGGCTCGGCCATCGCGCCCAGCATCAAGGCCGGTGGGGCGAGCCTGGCCAGCCTCCTCGGCGGCATCAAGCTGTAGGCCCCGGCGGGGCGGGACCGCCCCCGCCCGCCCCGCCCCGGCCGTTCGCCCACGCCGATCCCGCCCGTCGTCCCTACGAGCACCAGGAGAGCATCCGTGGCCCGGCGCCCCCTGCCCCGCATCCTCACCGGCAACGCCCTGACCGGCAGCGCCCCGCTCGCCCGCGGCCGCGAACTGGCGCGGTCCGCGGCCGACGGCGCGACCGACGTGCTGCACCCGCTGATCACCATCAGCCGGGGCCTGCGCCGACTCGCGGTGGCCGCACGGGGACGCTGGGCCGCCACCTCCAAGGAGCAGCGGGGGCCGCTGGGTTGCCTGGCCGCGGGGTCGGTGTTGCTCGTGACCCTGGTGCCGTACGGTCCGCTGCTCGCGGTGATCGGGGTGACGGCGGCCGCGGCCTGGCTGGGCCGGGACCGCACGCCGGTGGCGGAGGACACCGGCCCGAGCGAGGCGGAGACCGAGCGCCTCCAGGCGCTCTACGAGGCGCTGGTGCCGCACTTCCTCGCCGAGGGCGATCCCGCGCCCCTGTACTGCCACGACGGCGACTGGCAGCAGGCGTTCCCCGAGTACGCCTTCGACGACGACGGGCGGCCGGCGCGGCTGCACCTGAAGTACCCGGCGTACTTCCCCGACGGCGACGACGGTGCTCGGGCCGCGATCGAGCAGCTGCTGCACGCCAAGTCGGGCCGCGGCCGGGAGTACCGCTTCGACTGGGACGAGGAGGCCAACCAGTTGATGATGACGGCGCTCGGGCCGCTGCCGACGGATCTGGCGGCGCAGCGCTTCGTGACGTCCCCGGGCGAGACGGTGCTCGGCTTCACCGACGCCGCATCCGTGCAGCGGACGCTGCCGGTGGTCTGCGGGAGCGTGCCGCGGGACGAGCCGCCGGTGGTGTGGCGCACCGGCCGGCGCTCCACCGAACCGCATCTGCTGGCCCTCGGGCAGCCGGGCGCCGGCGGGACGACGCTGCTGCGCTCGATCGCGCTCCAGGCACTGCACCACGGCGACGTGCTGGTGGTCGACGGCGGCGGCACCGGAGAGTTCGGGTGCCTGGTGGGACGGCGCGGGGTACTGGCCGTGGAGAGCCAACTGGCCGGTGCGCTGGCGGCGCTGGAGTGGGCCGCGCACGAGACGGAGCGGCGGCTGGTCGCCGCCAACCGTGCGCAGCAGGCGGGGCGGACCGCGCCGGCGGACTCCCGGCGGCCGCTGTGGATCGTCGCGGACCGCCTGACCGCGCTGTCCCACCTGGCGGCGGTGGAAGGCCGGGACGACCCCCAGCGCCTGCTCCAGGTGCCGCTGCGGCACGGCCGGGCGGCCGGGGTGACGGTGGCGGTGGCCGACCAGTTCGAGACGGCCGAGCTGCTGAGCGATCCGGTGCGGGCGCACACCAAGGCGCGGGTCGTGCTCGGTCCTGCCACGGCCGAGGAGGTGCGGGCGGTGCTGGGTGTGCCGCCGCACACCACGCCGCTCGCCCAGGTGCCGCCGGGCCGCGGCTACGCCCGGCTCGGCACCGGCCCGGTCCTCCGCCTCCAGGTGCCGGCCACCCCCGACCCGTACGACGAGGCCGCCGGGGAGGCGCAGCGGCGGGCGGTCCTGGCCCTGCTGCCGGAGCGGACCGCCGCCGCGCCGGACGGCGCGCGGCCGACCACCGACGGCCCCGGACCGGTGTCCTTCGCGAAGCACCCGGACGCCGGCGACGGCTCGGCGTCCGTGGGCGGCCGGCACGCCACGCCCTGAGGCCGCTCCGCGGGCGGCATCCGCCGGCGCGTGAGCCCACCGGGGGCGGCCGGGTGCCACCGCGGCTCGGGTGGCCGGCCGGCTCCCGGCCTCAGGCCACGAACGCCGGCGGCGACTCCGTCTCCACCGACGCCCCGGTCGCCACCAACTGCGCCGCCCTGGCCAGCCGGACCACGGCCTCGTCGGCGACCGCCCCGCTGACCGTGAACGGCAGCCGCACGAAGCCCTCGAAGGCGCCGTCCACGCCGAACCGCGGCCCCGACGGCACCCGGACCCCCAGCCGCTCCCCCGCCTCCGCGATCCGGGAGCCGGAGAGCCCGCCCGTCCGGGCCCACAGCGTCAGGCCGCCGCGCGGGACGCTGAACTCCCAGTCGGGCAGGTGCCGGTGGAGCGCCTCGACGATCGCGTCGCGGTTCTCCCGGGCCTGGTCGCGACGGATCCGGACGGCGTCCTCCCAACCGCCCCCCTCCAACAGGGAGGCGATCGCGAGCTGTTCGAGGACCGGCGAGCCGAGGTCGGAGTAGGCGCGGGCGGCGACCAGGCTGCGGATGATGTCGGGCGCGGCCCGCACCCAGCCGATCCGCATCCCGGCCCAGAACGCCTTGCTGGCCGACCCGACGGTGATCACCGCGCTGCCGGCGGGGTCGAACGCGCAGACCGGGCGGGGCAGTTCGGTGTCCGGATCGAGCACGATCTCGGTCATGGTCTCGTCGACGACCAGCAGGGTGCCGGCCGACCGCGCGGCGTCCACGAGCCGGCGGCGCTGGTCCTCGGTGGCGAGGCTGCCGGTGGGGTTGTGGAAGTCGGCGACGACGTAGGCCATCCGGGGCGCGGCGTCCCGCATGACCTGGCGCCAGGCCGGGATGTCCCAGCCCGTCAGCCGCTCGCCGAGGGCCACCGGGACGAGCCGGGCGCCGGCGTCCCGCATCAGCTGGAGGATGTTGGCGTACGAGGGCGAGTCGACGGCCACCCGCTCCCCCGGCCCGGTGCACAGCCGACAGATCGCGGCGACGGCGCCCATCGCGCCGGTGGTGACCATGATCTGCTCGGGCATGGTGGGGATACCGCGGGCGGTGTAGCGGTCGGCGAGGGCCTGGCGCAACACCGGCAGGCCGGCCGGGTAGTCGCCGTGGGTGTGGGAGTAGAGCGGCAGGTCGGCCATGGCGCCCTGGACGGCGCGGGTGAGCCAGGGCTCGGGGGCGGGCAGGGCGGCGCAGCCGAGGTCGATCATCGATCCGGCGGCCTCCGGCGGGAGCGGTTCCAGGCCGCGGGTGGGCAGCGGACTGCCCGCCGGGACGGCGGTCCAGCTGCCCGAACCGCGCCGGGACTCCAAGAACCCCTCGGCGCGCAGCGCCTCGTAGGCGGCGGCGACGGTGGTGCGGCTGACGCCGAACGCGGTGGCCAACTCGCGTTCGGCGGGGAGCCGGGCGGCGACCGGCACCCGGCCTTCGAGGACGAGCCTGCGGACGCCGTCGGCGAGGCTGCGGTAGGCGGGCAACTTCCGCCCGCCTACGGAGAGTTCGGCAGCCCGCGGGTCCTGCGACCGGAGCAGGCGGGCGAGTTGGGGCGCGCCCACCGCGGAAGTCCACTGCGCCATGAAGATCAGTCCACCTTCCCCGAATTGGCTCTACATCCAGAGCCCGAACATGCCACATGGTGACACGCACCAGTCCAATCTTGCCAGGAGGGGGAAAAGACGTGTCCATCACTCGGAGGTCCGGTACCGGGCGGTCACACCTGCCGCGCCGACTCGCGCAGCTCTACGCGGGGCTCGTGCTGTACGGAGTGAGCATGGGGCTGATGGTCCGCGCCGGACTGGGCCTGGAACCGTGGAGCGTGTTCAACCAGGGCATATCCCGCCATACCGGACTGTCGATCGGCACCGTCACGATCATCTCCGGGGCGCTGATCCTGCTGCTGTGGATCCCGCTGCGGCAGCGCCCCGGCCTGGGCACGGTCTCGAACGTGGTGATCCTGGGCCTCGTCATGGACGGCACGCTGGCAGTGGTCCCCGCGGTGCACCCGCTCGCGGTCCGCGTGCCGCTGCTGGCAACCGCGGTCCTGCTCAACGGCGCCGCGACCGGCCTGTACCTCACCGCCCGCTTCGGCGCGGGGCCGCGCGACGGGCTGATGACCGGACTGCACCGCCGCACCGGCCGCCCCGTCCGGCTGGTGCGGACCTGCATCGAGCTGACCGTCCTCGCCGTCGGCTTCGCGCTCGGCGGCTCCCTGGGCATCGGCACGGTGGTCTACGCCCTGGCCATCGGGCCGCTGGCGCAGTTCTTCCTCCGCCGGTTCGCGATCGAGGGGTTGGCGGAGCGGCCGTCCACGCTGGTGGCCGGCTCGCCCGCGCCGTCACCTCAGCGCGCGATACTGCCGGAGTGACCCCTGCGATACGTCTGCGCCACCCCTACCTCGACCACCCCGGCCCGCTGCCCTTCGCCCATCGGGGCGGAACGGCGGACGGCCTGGAGAACACCGCCACCGCCTTCCGTCGCGCGGTGGACCTCGGCTACCGCTACCTGGAGACCGACGTCCACGCCACATCGGACGGCGCGCTGGTCGCCTTCCACGACGCGACGCTGGACCGGGTCACCGACTCCCGGGGCACCATCGCGTCCCTGCCCTGGCGGGAGGTCCGCCGGGCCCGGGTCGCCGGCCGCGCGCCGCTGCCGCTGTTCGAAGAGCTGTTGGAGGAGTTCCCCGAGGCCCGCTGGAACGTCGATCTGAAGGCGGAGGGCGCGCTGGAGCCGCTGCTGGCCCTGCTGCGGCGCACCGACGCCTGGGACCGGGTCTGCGTCGGCTCGTTCTCCGAGGCCCGGGTGGCCCGGGCGCAACGGCTCGCCGGCCGCCGGATGGCCAGTTCGTTGGGCACCCGCGGGGTGGCCGGGCTGCGGTTCCGCTCCTACGGGCGGGGGGCGGTGCCGTTGGACCGGCTGCTGGGCGCGGCGGTGCGGCGCAGCGCGGTCTGCGTCCAGGTGCCCGAGCGCCAGTCCGGGATCCGCGTCGTCGACCCGCTCTTCCTGCGCGCCGCACACGCCCTGGGCATGCAGGTCCACGTCTGGACGGTCAACGACGCGAGCCGGATGCGGGCCCTGCTCGACCTCGGCGTGGACGGCATCATGACCGACGACCTGGAGACCCTGCGCACGGTACTGATCGAGCGGGGACGCTGGGTCAGCTGATTCCGGGGCCCACCGGCCCGACGGCGGCGCGACGACGCGGTGCGCGGTCCGCGGGACTCCCGCGCGGCGGGGCGGCGCCCTCTTCGGAGGTGACGCCGCCGATCGGGCGCCGTATCGTCTCCCCTCGCCAGGATCGACGGGGAGGGGTCGGGGAACCGCCGTGCCGGCGGGCGCCGTTCGGGCGGCCCGGTGGTCGTGCCGGCCCTTCCCGCTCTTCCCGATCGGTCTCGGCGGGGTCATCGGTGCGGGCTCGCGGGCACGCGCCGGCGACCGTCACGTGATCGACCACAGGGAAACGCTGCGCGGTGCGGACCGAGCGGGGGCGTCGGGTCTCGGCGCGCGCCCGTGCCCGGTTGCCGTCGCCGCGCGATACGGGGACGGACGACGGGGGTGCGGGTGCAGGACACACGGACGGTGGACGGGGCCGCGGCGGAGGCGGCACGGTCCGCGCGCCGGCGGGAGCAGCGCGGCTGGTACTTCTACGACTGGGCGATCAGCGTCTACTCGACCAGCGTGCTGACGGTCTTCCTCGGGCCGTACCTGACGTCGGTGGCGAAGGCCGCGGCGGACGCCGAGGGCTTCGTGCACCCGTTGGGCCTGCCGGTCCGGGCGGGCTCGTTCTTCGCGTACACGGTCTCGGCGTCCCTGTTGCTGTCGGTGCTGGTGATGCCGGCGGCCAGCGCGCTGGTGGACCGCACCGGCCGCAAGAAGCCCCTGCTGGGGTGCTGCGCCTACACGGGGGCGGCGGCGACCACGGGGCTGTTCTTCCTGGGCGGCGACCGCTACCTGCTGGGCGGCGCGCTGCTGATCGTCTCGAACGCCTCGTTCGTGGTCGCGATGATGCTCTACAACTCGTACCTGCCGCAGATCGCCGGCCCGGACGAGCGGGACGCGGTCTCCTCGCGCGGTTGGGCCTTCGGCTACGCGGCCGGCTCGCTGGTCCTCGTCGTCGACCTGGCGCTGTACGCCGGCCACGACGCCATCGGGGTCTCCCAGGGCACCGCGGTGCGGATCTGCCTGGCGACGGCGGGACTGTGGTGGGGCGGCTTCGCGCTGATCCCGCTGCGGCGGCTGCGCGACCGGCCGGCGCCCGGCGCCGGCACGGGACGGCACCAGCTGCGGGAGACCCTGCGCGACATGCGGCGGCACCCGCTGACGCTCGCCTTCCTCCTCGCCTACCTCGTCTACAACGACGGCATCCAGACCGTGATCACCCAGGCGTCCGTCTTCGGCTCCGAGGAACTGGGGCTGGACCAGACCACGCTGATCGTGGCGGTGCTGCTGGTGCAGGTGCTGGCCGCGGCCGGCGCCCTGCTGATGGGCCGACTGGCCCGGACGTACGGCGCCCGGCGGACCATCCTGGCCTCGCTGGTGGCCTGGACGCTGACGATCGCCGCGGGGTACTTCCTGCCCGCGCGGGCGCCGGTGTGGTTCTTCGCGCTGGCGGCCGCGATCGGGCTGGTGCTGGGCGGCAGCCAGGCGCTGTCCCGTTCGCTCTTCTCCCATCTGATCCCGCGCGGCAAGGAAGCGGAGTATTTTTCCGCGTACGAGATGAGCGACCGGGGGGTGAGCTGGTTGGGGCCGCTGGTGTTCGGGCTGGCGTACCAGCTGACCGGGAGCTACCGGGACGCGATCGTGTCCCTGGTGGCGTTCTTCGCACTCGGCTTCGTGCTGCTGGCGCGGGTGCCGGTGCGGCGGGCGATCGCGGCGGCCGGCAATCCGGTACCTGACCGGATTTAGCCCTTGAGGGTGCGGGGCGGTAGTGTACGCCTTTGGCTCACCAGGCGGACCGTTACTGCGCGCTCAACTCCTTGAGGCGCTGGGTGACATCTGCTGCCAGATGTGACAAACCGGGCGCTGGTGGGTACAACAAGGGGCGGCACGACGGGCGACGCAGGCGACGTATGTCCCGATGACGGGAATCTTCACCGCCGACCGGACGTTGACCGGATGACGACGACAGCGACACCTGTCCTGTGGGCGACAAGCCCGGGAGGCACGATTCATGAGTGAGCGAGCTCTCCGCGGTACGCGCCTCGTGGTGACCAGCTACGAGACCGACCGCGGCATCGACCTGGCCCCGCGCCAGGCGGTGGAGTACGCATGCCAGAACGGACATCGTTTTGAGATGCCGTTCTCGGTTGAGGCCGAGATTCCGCCGGAGTGGGAGTGCAAGGTTTGCGGTGCACCCTCCCTCCTGGTGGATGGGGATGGTCCTGAGGAGAAGAAGGGCAAGCCCGCGCGTACGCACTGGGACATGCTCATGGAGCGGCGGACCCGCGAGGAGTTGGAGGAGGTGCTGGCCGAGCGGCTGGCCGTCCTGCGCTCCGGCACCATGAACATTGCCGTGCATCCGCGCGACACCAATCGCAAGTCCGCCTGACGGCGGGCCGAGCGGCACACAAGGGCCGGTGACACCGCACTGACGGTGGCACCGGCCCTTGCCGTGCGCGCGGTCCCCGCAGCGCACACCGGCCCGGGCCGGACGCCACCTGCGTCCGGCCCGGGCCGGTGCGGCCGGGGCGGGTGTCAGCGGGTGAGCGGCGGGTCCTGGCGGCGCGGGGGCGGCGGCCCGTCGGGGTCGATCACCTCGCCCTGCACGACCTTGCCGTCGGGGCGGTGCATGCGGGCCTGCTGGTAGACGTCGCCGAAGGTCCCGGCGGCGAAGCCCGGACGGTTCAGCCGCTTGTCCGCGCGGCGCAGGATCAGCCGGCCGGTCGGCGGGAACAGGCAGAGCAGCCCGAGCACGTCCGAGAGCAGGCCGGGCACCATCAGCAGCAGCCCGCCGATCATCGGGAGGGTGTTGCCGGTGCCGGCGGAGCCGGTCTCGCGGGGGGTTTCGGGGGCGCCGCCGGTCTGCAGGGCGCCGGTGAGGTTGCGCCAGGCGCGGCGGCCGGCCCGCTTGATCACCGCGCCACCGACGAGCACGCCGGCGAGCAGCAGGAGGAAGACCGTCAGGCCGTTGGTGGCGCCGGCGACCACCGTCAGCAGCCAGATCTCCAGCACCATCCAGGCGACGACGCCCAACGGGGCGAAGCGGCGGGCCCGCGAACGGGGCGGGCGGGGACTCGGCGGTGGCGTGGCTCCGAACGTCATGCCACCAGTGTGCCTGGCCCGATCCGGCGGGGAGTCAGCGACCGCGGATCTTGCTCACCTTGGAACCGACGCCCCAGGCGGTGATCCGCCAGAGCGCCTCCACGACGATGTCGCGGCTCATCTTGCTGTCGCCCAGCTCGCGGTCGACGAAGGTGATCGGGACCTCGACGACGTGGTACCCGGCCTGGACCGCGCGCCGGGCCAGGTCGACCTGGAAGCAGTAGCCCTGGGAGGCCACCTCGTCCAGGCCCAGGCCCTCCAGCGTCTGCGCCCGGAAGGCGCGGAAGCCGCCGGTGACGTCGCGGATCGGGACGTCCAGCATGACGCGGGAGTAGGTGCTGCCGCCGCGGGAGAGGACCTCGCGGTACTTCGGCCAGTTCACCACGCGGCCGCCGGGCACCCAGCGCGAGCCGAGCACCAGATCGGCACCCTTGAGGGCGGTGAGCAGCCGGGGCAGCTCCTCGGGCTGGTGGGAGCCGTCGGCGTCCATCTCGACCAGGACGTCGTGGCCGTTGTCGATGCCCCAGCGGAAGCCGGCGAGGTAGGCGGCGCCCAGCCCCTCCTTGCCCTTGCGGTGCAGCACGTGGACCTTGTCGTCCGTGGCGGCCAGCTCGTCGGCGAGCTTGCCGGTGCCGTCCGGACTGTTGTCGTCCGCGATCAGGACGTGCGCCTCGGGGACGGCGGACCGCACCCGCGAGACGATCGGCTTGATGTTCTCCGCCTCGTTGTACGTCGGAATGATCACCAACGTGCTGCCGAGCGGACCGTACTGCCGCTGACCGTCTGTCACTGCTGCCCCTTCTCGTCCTTCGTACGCCTGCGACGGCCGGCGATGACGGCGGCCCCGCAGGACAGGAGGCCCACGATAGCGAGCACCCACTCGGGAGCCGCGCCAACGCGGTCAGCGAGCGTCGTTTCGTCGCGCAGAGGGATGCGGGCCGAGACCACGCCCTGGGTGAATTCGGGAATCTGGTGCGTAACGGTCCCGTCGGGGGCGACCACCGCGCTGATCCCGCTGGTGGCCGCGGTGACCACGGCCCGACCGTGCTCGACGGCCCGCAGCTTGGACATCGCCAGCTGCTGCTCGGGCTGGCCGGTGCGCCCGTAGGTGGCGTTGTTGGTCTGGATGACCAGGGCCCGGGCTCCCGACCGGACGGTGTCGTGGACGATCTCGTCGTAGGCGACCTCGAAGCAGATGACGTCGCCGAGCTTGGCCGGGCCGACCTTCAGCAGGCCGGTGTGGTCGCCCGGGTAGAAGTCGCGGGGCACCCGCTTGAAGCGGGTGATGATCTTGCTGAGCTGCTCCCGGAACGGCACGTACTCACCGAACGGCACCGGGTGCTGCTTGGTGTACGAGGCGCCCGGACCGGTCTTGGGGTCCCAGACGATGCCCTCGTTGAAGACGTAGCCCGGCTTGGTCGGGTGGTCGACCAGGGCGCCGACGAGGACCGGCACGCCGATCGCCTTCACCGCCTCGTCTATCCGGTCGTACGCCTGCGGGTACTGGAAGGGGTCCAGATCGGAGGAGTTCTCCGGCCAGATGACCAGGTCCGGCTTGGGGACCCGGTGGTGCCGGACGTCGTCGGCGAGCTTCTCGGTGGCGGTGGCGTGGTTGTCCAGGATCTGCATCGGGCGGCCCAGGAAGTCCATCCCGGGCTTTTGGACGTTGCCCTGCACCACGGCGATCCGGACGGTGTCGTCGGCCTTGGTGGGAACCGGAACGGCCAGGCCGGCCAGGGTGACCGCGGCGGCCAGGCCGAACGCCTCCAGCGCGCGCACCGCGCTGCGCGGGCCGCCGCCGCGGCGCAGCCCCCACAGCGCGACCGCACAGGCCGCCAGCAGCGCACCGGCCAGCGCGACCGCGAAGGTCACCAGCGGTGCGCCGCCGAGCGCGGCGAGCGGGGTGAACGGCGAACCGGTGTTGGCGAAGGCCAACCGGCCCCACGGGAAGCCGCCGAACGGCAGCCGGTCCCGGGCCCACTCCTGGGCGACCCACAGGCACGCACCCCACAGCGGCCAGCCGGGCAGCCGCGAGGTGAGCGCCAGCCCCGCCCCCAGCACCACGACGAACAGCGACTCGGCGACGGACAGGCCCACCACCGCGTCCCAGCCGACCACGTGCAGCCACTTCAGCAGCAGCAGGAAGAACGGCAGCCCGAACGCGAAGCCGGTCCAGGCGCCCTGGCGGGCCCGCCGCCCGCGGGTCAGCACCGCCAGCGCGGCGACCGCGAGCAGCGACAACGGCCACAGGCCGTAGGGCGGGAAGGCCAGGCCGAGGGCGAGACCGGCGACCACCGCGAGGGCGGTGCGCAGCGCTTCGCGACGGGCCAGGGCGACCAGCCGGCGGGCCCGGCCGGGACGGGCGTCGGTGCCGGCCGGGCCGGACGGCACCGGGCCGTCGGGCGCGGTGCCGCGCGCGCTGGCGGCGGTGGTGTCGGAACCCGATGACACGGTCGCGGGCCTTCCTGCAGGTCGTCCGGTTGTCAGCTGACCGTACATCGGAGGGCCGAGGGCGCGGGGGTGGGGTGCGCGAACCGCAGGCGGATCGCGCGGGGCCGGGCGAGAGGGGCCGGGCGCCGTCGTGCCGGCGGCGGGGTGCGGGTGCGGATAGGGGCCCGGCGCCCTTCGGGCCGGCCTGGGATCCGCTGGCTGCGGGTCGACCGAGAGCCGTTGTCTACTGAGCGCCGGGCCCCACCCGGGTCGCACCTGCCGACCGACCTCGCCATCGCCCTGGCGCTGGACCTGGCTCCCAGTGGCGGTGTGCCGGATGGCTCGCCGCCCCATGGCCCAGCTGCGTTCGACGGCTGCGCGGAGGTCTCCCGGTCGGACGTCCTGTGGTGGACTCGGCCGAACCTACCGGCCGACCGGCGCCTGCTGTCAACAGTCGCTCCGTCTCCGGCGTTTTCGCGTCGTCCCAGGTCAGTGCCGAGCCTTCCCAGGTAGGGCGGGCGCCTTCGGGCGCCGTGTCCGGCGCCACCGGCATGTGCGATGTCACTCGATCGGCCGGTCGAAGACCGGCCGACCGGCGACGACGGTGCGCAGGCAGCGCGGGAGGGCGTTGCCGGGAGTGAGGTCGGGCAGGCCCGGGGTGCCGGAGCGGGGGTCGGTGGACCAGCGCTCGACGCGCTCGTCGGGCGCCTGGACGACGAGGTCCCCGGTCCGCCAGAGCGCGTAGTCGGCGGGCGCACCGGGCACCAGGACGCCGGCGTCGTCGCGGCCGATGGCGCGCCAGCCGCCGCGGGTGTGGGCGGTGAACGCGGCGCGGGCGGAGATGCCGTGCGCGCGGGTGCGGTGGAAGACGGCGGCGCGCACCGTGCCCCAGGGGTCGAGCGGGGTGACCGGGCTGTCGGAGCCGAGGGCCAGCGGCACGCCGGCCTTGAGCAGTGCCGCGTAGGGGTTGAGGCCGGCGGCCCGTTCGGCGCCGAGGCGGGTGGCGTACATCCCGTCGGGGCCGCCCCAGGCCGCGTCGAAGGCGGGCTGCACCGACGCGGTCAGGGCCAGTTCGGCGAAGGCGGCGATGGTGGCGTCGGTGAGCATCTCGGCGTGCTCGACGCGGTGCCGGGCGGCCCGGACGCGGGCCAGGCCGACCCGGTCGGCGGCGGCCCGGACGCCGTCGGTGACGGCGGTCAGGGCGGCGTCGCCGATGGCGTGGAAGCCGGCCTGGATCCCGGCCTCGGTGCAGGCCGCGACGTGTGCGGCGACGGCGTCGCGGTCGAGGTGGGCGGTGCCGGTGTGGGTTCCGCCGGGGCAGCCGGGCGGGGCGTCGGCGTAGGGGGCGTGCAGGTGGGCGGTGTGCGAACCGAGCGAGCCGTCGGCGAAGAGGTCGCCGGCGGCGCCGTGCGCACCGAGCTCCCGGATCCGGTCGGCTTCCTTTGCGGATGCGATCAGTTCGGCCCAGTAGCCGATGACGCGCGGACCGGTGCCCTCGGCGGCCCTGGCCAGGAGCGCGGTGAAGTCGTCCTCACTGGAGATCTCCGGGCCGGCGCACTCGTGGACCGTGCCGATGCCGAGCGAGGCGGCCCGCTCCAGCGCGGCGGCCTGGGCCTCGGCGCGCTGGGCGGGGGTGACGGTGGCGTACGCGGCGGCCCGGACGGCGTGGTGGGCGTCGCCGGTGAGCGGTGCCTCGGGGTGGTAGCCGGACCGCTCGCGGATGCCCGGGACCAGGTCGAGCAGGGCGGTGGTGACGACCGCGGAGTGCACGTCGACGCGGGTGAGGTACAGGGGACGGCCGCCGGCGACGGCGTCGAGTTCGGTGCGGGACGGCGGGCGGCCCTCCGGCCAGGCGCTGGCGTCCCAGCCGTGGCCGAGCAGGACGCCGCCGGCCGGGCGGCCGGCGGCGTGCGCGCGGATCCGGTCCAGGGCGTCGGCCAGGGTGGCGGCGCCGGAGAGGTCCAGGCCGGTGAGGGCGAGTCCGGTGGCCGTGGTGTGCACGTGTGCGTCCGTGAACGCCGGGGTGACCAGTGCCCCGTCGAGGTGGACGACCTCGTCGACGCCGTCGGCGAAGGAGTCGGCGGCACCCTCCTCGCCGACCCAGGCGATCCGGTCGCCCTCGACGACCATCGCGGTGGCGAAGGGGTCGGCGGGGCTGTGCACCTCACCGCCTCGCAGGAGGACGGTGCGGGAGGGGTGCTGCTCGGAACTGTCCGGGTTGCGCTCGCTCATACCGGACAGTTTCGCCCCTGGCCGGCGGTGCCCGGCGCCCGGGGGTCGTCTCCCGGGCGGTTCAGATCCGCGGTGGACGGGCCTCGTAGGGGGTGGAGAGCACGACCGTGGTGCGGGTCGAGACACCGGCCAGGCTGCGGATGCGGGTGAGCAGGTGCTCCAGCTCCAGCGGGGCGGCGACCCGGACCTTGAGGATGTAGTTCTCGTCGCCGGCGACGCTGTGGCACGCCTCCAGCTCGGGGACCTCGGCGAGCCGGTCGGCGATGTCGTCGGGGGCGCTGGGGTCGAAGGGTTTGACCGAGATGAAGGCGGTGAGCGGCAGGCCCACGGCTTCGGGGTCGACGATGGCGGCGTAGCCGCGGATCACCCCGCGCTGTTCGAGGCGGCGCACCCGTTGGTGCACCGCCGAGGTGGACAGGCCGGTGGCCTTGCCCAGGTCGGTGTAGCTCATCCGCCCGTCCTTGACGAGCAGATCCACGATTTGTCGGTCCAACTCCTCCACCCGCTCAACCTACTGTGCGCGGGCGCGTGTGCGCAGCGCGCGCCGGATCGTGGACGCCCACGCACCGGGTCATGTGAGCAACGCCACACCGGTGACGCGGGGTCCGCGGGGTGCCGGCGATTATGCGCCCGGCATGAAGGGCATTGCTGCTGATGGCCGAGACCGCCGGTCACACGAACGCAGTCAGCGGTCCCAGTGGCCCACCCGAGGGGGATGGACATCATGCGACGCCTGAAGCAGGACTCCGCCGCAGCCCAGGTCAGCGCCCAGGAGGGCGACAGTTTCGGGTTCCCGGTCGAGGAGGTGGCGGACGACCCCTTCGACACCTACGAGATCTACCGCGTGAGCTGCCCGGACTGCGGGCAGCCGATCGCCCTGCTGGTGGACGAGGACACGCTCCCGGAGCACGCGCTGTGCCCCTCGCCGTGGAACCCGTTCGCGCTGACGGTGTGCCAGGGCTCCGGCCGGCCGGCGGCCGACGCCCCGGACACCGACGACATGATGGACGCCCAGGAGCAGGACGCCGCCATCCTGTTGACGCTGCCCGAGGGCCTGGACTGGCGCCGTCAGCCGTTCTCCCACCCCGGTGGCCCCGGCGAGCGGGCGGCCCGGGTGCCGCGCTCGCGCCGCCGGAGCTGAGGTCGTCCGAGCCGGCCGCCGCGGTTCACCAGTAGCGGCCGGCGAGCATCGCCTCCAGGGTGTCCCGGTGCAGGATCAGCCCGTCGGGGTCGGCCGGGACCGGCACCTCACCGAAGTGGACCTGGCGGTAGGCCACCCTGAGCATCACGATGGCGTGCCGCAGCGCCGCGTAGAGGGTGTGGAACTCCATGGCGCGCGGCGGGTGGCCGGTCAGCGCGGCGTAGCGGTCCTCGACGCGGTCGCGGCGCAGGAGTTCCGGCAGTCCGTGCTGCCCGCCGGACCGGGTGAGGTCCTGGAAGAAGCGGTGGAGGTAGATCATCCACCCCAGGTCGAGTTCGCGGGGGCCGAGGGCCGCCATCTCCCAGTCCAGGATCGCGGCGGGTTCGAAACCGTCGTAGACGATGTTGCCGATCCGCGCGTCACCCCAGGTCAGTACCGTGCCCCCGGGATCGTCGGGCCAGTGGTCGGCGAGCCAGGCGAAGCCGCGCTCGATGAGCGGGGAGCGGGGTAGACCGTCAACGACCCAGGTGTAGTAGGCGTGTTGGGCGTCTACGTGGCGTCGTAGCGGGTCTCCGGTGCCGGATGTGGCGAGGAACTGGGCGGCGTCGAGGGGGACTTGGTCGTGCAGGCGGGCGAGGACGGAGACGCTCGCCGCCTCCAGCCGGTCGCGTTCGGCGTCGCTCGCGTCGTGCAGCCAGTTCCCCTCGTAGGTGTAGGGCATGACGTCGGGCGGCACCCGGCCGGCAGCGCGGGCCATGACGAAGAAGGGCGCGCCGAGGTGCGCGGGGTCCTCCTCCAACCAGAAGGCGTGGGGCACCGGGAGGTCGGTGTGGTCGGCGACCAGTCGCATGGTGCGGTACTGCCGGGGCATGTCGTAGCGCGGGAAGATCGTGTACGCGGCGGGGTCGGCGGCGAGCCGGAGGGCGCAGGAGGTGGGGACCCCGCCCGGCGCGGGCCCGGGGGGCGGCGCGGCCGGGTGGTCGAGGTCGAAGAGCAGGGTCTCGCTGGACATGCCGTTGGAGGCGGGCACGGTGGCCCCGGTGGCGCGGGCGCCGGGCAGGCGGGTGGCGAGCCAGGCGGAGAGCCGCCGGGTGAGTTCCTCGGGGTCGCGGGTGGTGGTCCGGGGGCGCGGGTCGGCGGGTGCGTCCGGGGCGCGGTCCGCGCCCGGTGCGGCGTCGGGGCCGGGTCTCATCGGGTGGCCTCCCCCGGGCGGTCGGCGCGGTCCGGGGCGACGGAGTCGTAGCCGGTGAAGCCGCTGGGGTCGTGGCGGCCGAAGCTGCCGTGCTCGAAGATGCCGTAGCCGGTGCGGCCGTCGAGGGTGAAGCGGGCGGCGTGGTCGGTGACGCCGTACGCGGCGCGGGGGTGGGCGGTGGGGTCGCAGAGGTCGTAGACGCGGCGGTCGGTCCAGCCTCGGCCCTGCCAGGTGCCGTGCTGCCAGTCGTCGGCGGGCGGGTAGCCGGCGCCGAGGGCGAGCGGTGAGGAGGTGAGGACCTCGGCGGTGAGTTCGAGGGGTTTGCGGCCGGCGTCGGTGAGGTGGAGGACGGCGCGTTCGGGGTGGCGGGTGCCGGGGCGGTAGCTGATGTCGGCGTGCGGCCAGCCCAGTTGCCGGTCGGGGACGCCGTCGCGGACCAGCAGGGCCTCGTTGAGGGTGCGGTGGCCGTCGGCGTCCTCCTGGACGATGACCATGACGAACCGGTCGTCGAAGCGGACCGGGCACCAGATCCAGTGGAATCCCTCGGTCGGCGACTCGGCGGCGGCCCGGCCGCCGTCCTCGCCGGGTATCGGGCGCACGCCCCAGCTGCGGTCCCGGGTGCCGGTCCACTCCCCCGCGGTGACGGTGAGCTGCTCGCCGGCGGCGCGGAGGGTGCCGGTGCAGGTGCCGGCCTGGACGAAGCGGCGGCCCTCCAGGATCAGTCGGCCGCCGCGGTGCTGGGTGTGGTGCGGTTCCCAGGTGGCGGGGAAGGCGGCGGTCCAGGTCAGGTCGTAGGAGAGGCCGTCGGGGTCGGCGGGGTCGGGGGCGCAGGTGAGGCGGATGCGGCGCAGGGGTTCCTCGACGGTGAGGGTGAGCGGGCCGACGGTGAGCGCCAGGCGGTCGTCGGTGAGCGCGTCGGAGGCCCGGACGGCGTGCAGCCGGTCGCCGAGGCGGAGGGTGGCGTAGGCGTCGATGACGCCGGTGTTGGGGTAGACGCCGAGGCCGGCGATGAGCAGGGCACGGCCGGTGTGGTCCAGGACGTGGAAGATGCAGCGGTCGTAGGCGTTGCGGTCGCTGGTCGCCACCTGCCGCATGGAGAGCGGGGCTTGGTGGATCGGGTATTCGTCGAGCGGGATCGGGCGGTCGGACACGGTCCCTCCTGGGCGCGGTCGCACGGGGATCACCGGGAAACGAGAAAATGACGGTACGTCAGATGTCGGCAGGCGGCCACACCGTCGAGGAATGTAGGTGGCACGAAGGGATAGCGCCTGTTACGGTCGCGCTCGTTCACCGTGGCCCGGACCCGACCCCAGGAGCGACGACGATGCCCCCTGCCCCCCTCCGATGCCCGCGCTGCGGACGCGCAGCGGACGGCTTCACCGGCTGTGCGTCCTGCGCCCGCGACGACGTCGGCGTCAACACCCCGCCCCCGTTGGCGGATCTGAGCGGCCTGGACCTCGCGGCGTATCCGGGTGGACCGTGGGGCTGGCCCGCCGCACTGCCGGTGTCCGGCCCGCCCGTCACCCTCGGCGAGGGGAACACCCCCGTCGTCCGCCTGCGCACCACGTCCGCGACGGCCGCCCGACCCACCACCGGGGACGGCGGGTTGTGGCTGAAATACGAGGGTGCCAATCCGACCGGGTCGCACAAGGACCGGGCGATGTCCGTGGGGGTGGCGGCGGCGCTGGCGGCCGGGGCGGACACCGTGGTCGCGGCGTCCTCGGGCAACGCGGGGGCGGCGGCCGCGGCCTACGCGACCCGGGCCGGGCTGCGCTGCGTGGTGTTCACCACCGACGCGGTGCCGCCCGAACTCCGGGCGCAGATAGACGCGTTGGGGGCCGAACGGCAGGTGCGAGGGGACGGCACGGCGGAGCGCAACGCGGCGATGGCGGAGGCCGTCGCGACGCACGGGTGGTACCCGCTGACCAGCTTCTCGACGCCGTCGCCGGGCGGCAATCCGTACGCCAACGAGGGCTACAAGTCGGTCGCCCACGAGCTGGCGCGGGACTTCGCGGGGCGGCCGATCGACACGGTGGTGGTCCCCACCAGCCGGGCGGACCTGCTGGCCGGAATCGCGCGTGGTTTCCGGGAGTTGGCGGGAGCCGGGCTGATCGCCGAGGTGCCCCGGCTGGTGGCCGCGGAGCCCGCGGCGGCGGCGCCGTTCACCGCCGCCCTGCGCCAGCCGGACCGGGCCGATCAGGAACGGACGCGGGTGAACTCGGGTCCGACGGTGGCGTTTTCGTTGGGTGAGCGACGGCCCTGCTGGCAGGGACTCGACGCCCTGTGGCGCACCGGCGGCACCGCGGTGGCGGTGGACGACGAAGTGACCATGGCCGAATATCGACGGTTGGCCGCGGAGGGGCTGCTGCTGGAACCGTCGTCCGCGGTCGCGGTGGCGGTGGCCCGCACCCTGGTGACCGGGCCGGACGCGGTGGTCGTGGCGATCGGAACGGCCACCGGCATGAAGGCGCTCGGGACGGCGTCCGGGCGGGACGGCGACTGAGCGCGCCGGGCCGGCGGGGCGGGGCGCCGGCCCGGCCCCGCCCCGGTGGCTCAGTGCGACTCGGGCCCCGCCAGGTGCCGGGCGATCACCATCCGCTGAATCTGGTTGGTGCCCTCGACGATCTGCAGCACCTTGGCCTCGCGCATGTAGCGCTCGGCCGGGAAGTCGACGGTGTAGCCGTAGCCGCCGAGGAGTTGGACCGCGTCGGTGGTGACCCGCATCGCGGTGTCCGTACAGAAGAGCTTGGCCATCGCCGCCTCCTTGGAGAACGGCAGGCCGGCGTCGCGCAGCCGGGCGGCGCTGAGGTACAGCGCCCGACCGGCCTCGACCTGGGTCGCCATGTCCGCGAGCATGAACCGCAGCCCCTGGAAGTCCGCGATCGGACGGCCGAACTGGCGGCGGCCTGCGGTGTACGCGAGGGCCTCGTCGAGCGCCGCCTGGGCGACCCCGACGGCGCAGGCGGCGATGCCCAGGCGGCCGGAGTCCAGCGCCGAGAGCGCGATGGCGAAGCCCTGGCCCTCGTCGCCGATGCGCCGGGAGTCCGGCACCCGGACCCCGTCGAAGTGCAACTGCGCGGTCGGGGAGCCCTTCATGCCCATCTTGCGCTCGGGCTTGGCGGCGCTGAGTCCCTCGGCGTCGCCGGGCACGAGGAAGGCGGTGATGCCGTGGGCGCCGCTGCCGCCGGTGCGGGCCAGCACGGTGTAGAAGTCGGCCACCCCGCCGTGGGTGGTCCACGCCTTGGTGCCCTCCAGGATCCACCTGTCGCCGCTGCGGGTGGCGCGGGTGGTCAGCGAGGCGGCGTCGGAGCCGGCGGCGGGCTCGGACAGGCAGTACGCGCCGAGCAGGCCGCCGCCGAGCATGGCCGGCAGATGCGCGGCGCGCTGCTCCTTGCTGCCGAACCCGGCGAGGGCGTGACAGGCCAGGGTGTGCACGCTGACGCCGAGGCCGACGGTGAGCCGGGCGGCCGCGAGCTCCTCCAGGACCTGGAGGTACACCTCGTAGGGCTGGCCGCCGCCACCGAACTCCTCGGCGTACGGCAGGGAGAGCAGGCCGGATTCGGAGAGCAGGGTGAACAGAGCGCGGGGGAAGCGGCCGGCTTCCTCCTCTTCGGCGGCGAGCGGCCGGATCTCACGCTCGGCGAGCTCGCGAACCAGGGCCATCAGGTCGCGGGCCTCCTCGGTGGGCAGCCTGCGGTCCACCGGCGGGGGAACGTAGTCGGTCATGGCGGCGCTCTCCTCCCTTTCGGGCGCTGCGGCACCGCGCGCGGGGGTAGGGCGGCGGCGCCGGATTCCGTCGTGCCCCGCTGATGATCGCGTCCCGGGTCGCGGAAGGCGATGACCTGCGGCAGTGGCGCTAGGAGTATGCCCGATCGGCGGCCTGGCGTCACTGGTTGATCATCGATTGCCCGGCGGATCCGGACCGTTTCGGGCGCCGTGCGGCACCACCGGGAAATTGGTCCGAACCATTGACTCACTGGTCTAGTCCATCTAACTTCTCCTCCAACGTTCCGCGCGTTCATGCCAATTCGGCAGGCATGCGAGCCGGAACGCCGCCATGCTCCACCCTCGCCCCCCTCCGAGGAGACGACATGCTCAGACCGCACCGGATGCGAGCGCCGCGGAAGCTGATCGCCACCGCGACCGCCTTGTGTACCGCGGCCCTGGCCGGCACCCTCTTCGCCGGCTCTGCCTCTGCCCACCCGTCGCCGGCCACCGCCCCCCACCCGGTCACCGCGGCCCAGACCACCGCGACCCAGACCACCGCGGCGGGCAACAAGGTCGTCGGGTACTTCACCAACTGGGGGATCTACGACCGCAATTACCAGGTCAAGAACATCGAGACCTCGGGCTCCGCGGCCAAGCTGACCCACATCAACTACGCGTTCGGCAACGTCCAGGGCGGCAAGTGCGCCATCGGCGACTCCTACGCCGACTACGACAAGGCGTTCACCGCCGACCAGAGCGTCGACGGCAAGGCCGACACCTGGGACGACCCGAACGGGCTGCGCGGCAACTTCAACCAGCTGCGCAAGCTCAAGAAGCTGCACCCCAACCTCAAGGTGCTGTGGTCGTTCGGCGGGTGGACCTGGTCGGGCGGGTTCAGCGAGGCCGCCAAGAACCCGGCGGCGTTCGCCCAGTCCTGCTACGACCTGGTCAAGGACAAGCGCTGGGCGGACGTCTTCGACGGCATCGACATCGACTGGGAGTACCCCAACGCCTGCGGCCTGACCTGCGACACCAGCGGCAAGGACGCCTTCACCAACGTGCTCAAGGCGGTGCGGGACAAGTTCGGCCAGGGCAACCTGGTCACCGCGGCGATCACCGCGGACGCCTCGGACGGCGGCAAGATGGAGGCCGCGGACTACGGCGGCGCGGCGCAGTACGTCGACTGGTACAACCCGATGACCTACGACTACTTCGGCGCGTGGGACGCCAAGGGGCCGACCGCCCCGCACTCCCCGCTGACGTCGTACAACGGCATTCCGAAGGCCGGGTTCAACACCACCGACACCATCGCCAAGCTCAAGAAGCTGGGCGTGCCGGCCGGCAAGATGCTGCTGGGCATCGGCTTCTACGGACGCGGCTGGTCCGGCGTCACCCAGGACGCCCCGGGCGGCACCGCGACCGGCGCGGCGCCGGGCAAGTACGAGGCGGGCATCGACGACTACAAGGTGATCAAGGGCCGCTGCCCGGCCACCGGCACGGTGGGCGGCACCGCCTACGCCAAGTGCGGTGACCAGTGGTGGAGTTACGACACCCCGCAGACCATCGGCACCAAGATGGCCTACAAGGACGCCCAGGGACTGGCCGGGACGTTCTTCTGGGAGCTGAGCGGGGACACCTCGGACGGCGAGCTGATCAAGGCCATCAAGTAGCCGCGAGCACGGCGGCCCCGGGGCGACGCCCGGTCAACGGACCATCCTGAGAAACGGGGAACCCGAGCGGGCGGGAGGCACCGGCCTCCCGCCCGCTCGGCCGTGTGCGGCCGGGCGCGGGAGTCAAGCCGGTGGGCGGGGCGGCGCCGGGCAGTCCGGCTCGTACTCCTCGATCAGTCGGAGGGTGTCCCCGAGCCCCCGGACGAGCAGCTCCACCACGGTCTCACGGGGGAGCTCCTGCTCCTCGATCCAGTCCAGGGTGACGCCCTCGACGCTGGAGAGCCAGCCGGTCAGCGCCGTGCGGGCGAGCGGCGGGATCTCCTCGCGGTCCCAGGCACCGCGCGCGATCGTGCCGAGGAGCCGGGCGCGCACCTGGGCCCGGATGGCCAGCACCTCGGCGTCGAAGCCGACGCCGCCGGTGACGATCGTGCGGTAGGCGGCCTGGTGGTGCTGGGCGTAGCGCAGATAGCCGTCGACGGTGCGCCGGACGCGGTCGACGGGCGGCAGGTCATGGGTGCTGCCGGCGCGCTCGACGAGTTCCGCCACCGCGTCCTCGATGATCGCCAGGTAGTAGCCGCGCTTGTTGGTGAAGTAGTAGTAGATCAGGCCCTTGGCGACCCCGGCCTGGCGCGCGATGTCGTCCATCGACAGCGCGTCGTACGAGGTGTCGGCGAACAGCTTCTTCCCGGTGGCTATCAGTTCGGCACGGCGTGCCTGGTAACGCGCGGTGCCGCGGGGGCTCCGCGAGGCCGCGTGTCCGCACTGTTGACTCTTATTCAAAATCCGCCCTAGTCTCCAACTGCCAAGAGTTTTGCGCAGTATGACAGAACGTCACCTGCGCATTCGGACCTGCGGCGGACCCCCGCAGGCAGCTCCATGAAGCACTTCCCTCGCGCATTCGACCACTGCCCCGGGGAGGACGCAGTGAGCACACCGAACGGCAGGGCGCCCGAAGGGCGAACCTCCTGGAAGAAGACCGCGGCGGTGGCGGTGCCCGCCGTCCTCGCCGTGGGCGCACTGGCCACCGCGATGGCCCAGGGCGCACTGGCCGCCTCCTTCGCGGTGTCCGGGACCAATTTCCAGGTCGCGTCGGGCAAGCTGACCAGCGAAGGGCTCGCCTCGTACGTGCACACCGACCGCGACGCCGACGACCGCGGCCACCCCGTCGCCCTCCTGGGCATCGGCAAGGCGAACCTCACCGACATCTGCCAGGCGGCCCGGGTCAAGACCCCGGTCGGCACCGTGGTGTTCAAGCTGACCGCGGGCGGGCCGGCCGGTGCGGTGCGCGCCGACAGCCTCATCATCGACGGGGAGGACCTGGTGGGCGACGCCCGGTTCGGCACCGCCCAGATCGGTCGGGACGCCAGCACGCTCGACGCGGTGCCCGGCGTCAAGGGACCGAGCGGGAAGTTCGGACTCCAGGCCGGCAACATCGAGGTGGCCGGCGTCAAGTCGCACGCCTGGTCCGCCACCGGCGGCAACTTCCGGCTCAAGGGACTCCGGGTGAGCGTCAGCCTGGACGGCACGGCGTGCTTCTGAGGGCGCGCCGGGCGCGATGGGGCGCCCGGCTGGATCGGACGCTGCCCTGGCCTGAGCGGCGGACGGCGTTCCGGCGCTGGCGCCGGACCCGGCCGTTCTGGGCCGGACTGCTGCTCCTGCTGGGCGGCGCCGAACTGGTGCTGGTACCGCTCTCCCCGCTGACCGTCCTGGTCAGCCTGGGACTGGGCGGACTGGCCGCGCTCGGCATCGGACTGGCGCTGGTGGCGGCCGGGGTGTTCCTGTGGTGCACGCCGGCCGCGCACCACTACGTGAGCGTCAATGCGCTGATCCTGTCGGTGCTCTCGTTCGCCGCGACCAACCTCGGCGGGTTCCTCGTGGGGATGGGACTGGGGATCGCGGGCAGTGCGCTGGGCTTCGGGTGGACACCGGTACGGGACGGACCGGACGCGCCGGCGCACGCACCCGCCGCCGGGCCGCCGGACGCCGGTCCCGAGGCCACCGGCCCGACCGCCACGGGCCCGGCGGACCGGACGCCCGCACGCCGCCGCGGGACCGGCAGCAAGGCCCTGGCCGTCGGTCTGCCGCTCGTCCTGCTCACCGCGGTCGGCGGCCCGACGCAACGGGCCGCCGCGACCGGGACGCCGGCACCCCCCGTCCCGCCGACCGTGACCACCACGCGGTTCGCCCCCCAGGGCTTCACCCTGGCCGGCGTCACCACCGTCCCCACCGCCGGCGGGCCGCTCAAGGTGATGGTGCTGCGCATGAAGGCCGCCTCGCTGACCGACTACCGCCTCACCACCCACGACCGGCAGGGCCCCCAACTCGGCCTGAACGCGGATGCGTTGGACCTCAAGGGGGCGGTGACCCTCTACCTCACCAAGTTCAGCGGCTGCATCGAGGGGATCCTCTGCCTCACCTTCACCCCCGACACCCTCCCCGTGCCGCCCGTCGTCCCACCCTTCGTCTACATGACGCGGGTGAGTGCCGAGCAGGCACTGGTGACGTCGGACCTGATCGTGGCGGACGGCCTGCGGCTCCAGGCGGGCGCCGGGGCCACGGACACCACCGGCGGTGACTGAGCCGATCCGTTCCGATGCGGGGTTTACGCCCCTGCCCGGCACGAGCAGCATCGGCGTACGGGGCCGGAACCGCATCGAAGAGGTGACGCGTGCTCAACCCTTGGCTGGCGATGGAAGCGGGCGCCGATCCCGGCGAACGCCTCCGCACGGTGCGCCGCGCGCACGAGGCGTTCCTGGCCGACGGGACGGTGGCACCACCGGTCCGGCAGGTGGTCGCCGACTCCTGGCGCCGCTCGGCGCGGGCGTGCGCCGCACCGGACGGCGAGGTCCCCGTCGAGCTCGACGAGGCCGCACTGCGCCCCTACCGTGCGGCCCATCCGCTGGCCCGGGCCATGCCGGTCTTCCGGGAGCTGCTCGGCACCATCGCCCAGGACGGCGCGCACCTGCTGGCGGTCTGCGATCCGCACGGACGGCTGTTGTGGGTGGAGGGGCACTCCGGGGTATTGCGTCGCGCCGAACGGATGAACTTCGTGGCCGGCGCGCGGTGGGACGAGCGGCACGCCGGCACCAACGCACCGGGCACCGCGCTGGCCGCCGACCACGCCGTCCAGATCTTCGCCACCGAGCACTACAACCGCCGGGTGCAGCCCTGGACGTGCGCCGCCGCACCGCTGCACGACCTGCGGACCGGGCGGCTGCTGGGCGCCGTCGACATCACCGGCGGCGACCACCTGGCCAGTCCGCACAGCCTCGCCCTGGTGCAGGCCACCGCGCGCGCCGCCGAGGCGCACCTCGCCGCGCAGGAACGGAGTTCGGGCACGTTCCTGACCGCGCTCGGCCGCGACGAGGCGCTGCTGGTGCGCGACGGCGAACGGCTGCGACTGGGCCGCCGGCACAGCGAGATCATGGTGCTCCTCGCCCACCATCCGGCGGGCCTGACCGGCGATCAGCTCGCCGTGCTCCTCTACGGCGAACGGGAGGTGCGTCCGGTCACCCTGCGGGCCGAACTGTGCCGACTGCGCCAACTGGTGGGACCGCTCCTGCACTCCCGCCCCTACCGCCTGGACGCCCCCGTCGAAACCGATCTGCACGCCACCGAACGACATGTGACGACCTATCACCTCGCCGCGGCACTCGACACCTACCGCGGCCCGCTGCTGCCCTGCTCCGAGGCGCCGGGCATCCGCCGGCTGCGCACCGCGCTGGAGGACCGGATGCGCCGGGCCCTGCTCGCCACCGCCGACCCGGACCAGTTGCGCGCCTGGTCGCTCACGCCCTGGGGCGAGCACGACCTGGAGGTCCGAGAGGCACTGGTGGCCGCCCTGCCGGAGCGTTCCGCGGTCCGCCCCGCCTGCGTGGCGGCGGCCGGACGACTGCGCTCCGAATACGGTCTGGCGCCCGCGCTCCCCGCGGATTCCGGGCCCCCGACACCCCGGTGACCCGGTCCGGTCGCCGGCCCCGCGCCGCCGCTCCCCCGCGCAACGTCCGCGCAACGTCCGCAGCCCTACCCTCCCCCCACCGCCCGCCGCACGGAGCGTCGGGCCGCGCCGCGCGATCGATTGGGAGGCCGCCCCATGGCTCGTTATGCGAACCCCGGTTCCGCAGATGCCGTGATGAGCTATCAGCCCCGCTACGACCACTGGATCGGCGGTGAGTTCGTCGCGCCCGCCCAGGGCCGCTACTTCGAGAACCCGACGCCGGTCAACGGCCAGCCGTTCACCGAGGTCGCCCGCGGCACGGCCGAGGACGTCGAGCGGGCCCTGGACGCGGCGCACGCGGCGGCCCCCGCCTGGGCCCGCACCTCCGCCGCCGAACGGGCCGGCGTGCTCAACAAGATCGCCGACCGGATGGAACAGCACCTGGAGGAACTGGCGGTCGCCGAGAGCTGGGAGAACGGCAAGCCGGTGCGCGAGACGCTGGCCGCCGACATCCCCCTGGCCATCGACCACTTCCGCTACTTCGCGGGCGCGGTCCGCGCCCAGGAGGGCACCCTCTCGGAGATCGACGAGGACACCGTCGCCTACCACTTCCACGAGCCGCTCGGGGTGGTCGGGCAGATCATCCCCTGGAACTTCCCGATCCTGATGGCGACCTGGAAGCTGGCCCCGGCCCTGGCCGCCGGCAACACCGTGGTCCTCAAGCCCGCCGAACAGACCCCCGCCTCGATCCACTTCCTGATGAGCCTGATCGCCGACCTGCTGCCGCCGGGCGTCGTCAACATCGTCAACGGCTTCGGCGTCGAAGCGGGCAAGCCACTGGCGTCCAACCCCCGGGTCGCCAAGATCGCCTTCACCGGCGAGACCACCACCGGCCGGCTGATCATGCAGTACGCCTCCGAGCACCTGCGCCCGGTGACCCTGGAGTTGGGCGGCAAGAGCCCCAACATCTTCTTCGACGACGTCTCGCGCACCGACGACGACTTCCACGACAAGGCCCTCGAAGGCTTCACCATGTTCGCCCTCAACCAGGGCGAGGTGTGCACCTGCCCGTCCCGCGCGCTGATCCAGCGCGGCCACTACGCGGACTTCCTGACCGCCGGTGTGTCCCGCACCGAGGAGATCGTCCAGGGCCACCCGCTGGACACCGACACCATGGTCGGCGCCCAGGCGTCCAACGACCAACTGGAGAAGATCCTCTCCTACTTCGACATCGGCCAGAAGGAAGGCGCCAAGGTCCTCACCGGCGGCACCCGGGCCGAACTCGGCGGCGAACTGGAGGGCGGCTACTACGTCCGCCCGACCGTCTTCGAGGGCAACAACGACATGCGGATCTTCCAGGAGGAGATCTTCGGCCCGGTCGTCGCCGTCGCCCCGTTCGCCGACTTCAACGAGGCGATCGCCCTAGCCAACGACACCCTCTACGGCCTCGGCGCCGGCGTCTGGACCCGCGACGGCTCCACCGCCTACCGCGCGGGCCGCGCCATCCAGGCCGGCCGGGTGTGGACCAACTGCTACCACGCCTACCCCGCCCACGCCGCCTTCGGCGGCTACAAGCAGTCCGGCATCGGCCGCGAAACCCACAAGATGATGCTGGACCACTACCAACAGACCAAGAACCTCCTGGTGTCGTACTCGCCGAAGAAGCTCGGGTTCTTCTAGAGACCCGAGGAAAGGCGCCTGACCTGGGCTTTTACCCGTCAGGCGCCTTTCGCTCGGTCTGCTCGGACCGGCGCCTGGTTTACGTCGTAACTCCCGGTTTCTCGCACTGCTATCCCACTCCTGACCAGCTGTTCCGGACCAGTCGCGGACCAAACCCCCGGCTCACCCCCCAGGTGCCGTGTCCTGGCTGACGCGGTCCCACTCCTTCATCGACTGCTCGATGAGGCGGTTGGCCTGCTCCCGGACCCCGTCCAGGAACTTGGCGTAGTGGCGGAAGAGGACTTCGATGCTCTGGCCCGCGCGGCGAGCGCATTCGGCCGGGTCCACTGCCTGCCTGCTGGCGAGCCAACCCCCGTAACAAGAACGGTTGGCAGCTTGCGGAATGGGCCGGTCGCCGCACTCCGGATGGCCTTCAGCGGTTGTTGAACAGCAGTGTCTGGGACCCAGACGCCCTGCGCGACGACGTCCGCGCTTACGTCGGTGACCGTCTTGGTCCGGATGGAGTGCTGATCACCGACGACACCGGCTTCGTCAAGAAGGGCACCACCTCGGCCGGGGTGGGGCGGCAGTACACGGTGCCGCGCGGCAGCCGGCTCGGCCGGGCGCCCGTGAGGAGCAGAGACCGCCGGGAGCTCGGCGTGGCAGCGTCAGCGGGTGCGGCGGTAGGAGCGCGTGGACGGTTGCGTCGTCGTGGTAGCCGTCCGCGTCCTCGTCGGCAGCAGCGACCAGTGCATCCGCCAATGCCTGCGGATCATCCTGGTGCGTGCGGCACAGTTCCTCCGCCGTCTCCTGGTCCACCTGATCCGAGACCCGTCCGAGACGAGCAGCACCAAGCGGATCTCCTCGCGGATCTCGACCTGGCAGCAGGTGGCGACGCCGGCCTGTGCCAGCCCCAGGCATGCCCAGGTGCCCTGGGTCTCCGCAACCTCGGCGGGCACCAGTTCGATGGTCTTGCCGCCGTTCCACCGCAGCCATGGGCCCATCGTCTGGTCGGTGGTCCACTGGGTGAGCGCAGCCCCGTCCCAACCGTAGGCGCGGCAGTGCCCGATCCAGTGCACGCTGGCGGCCAGCCCGGCTCCATGCAGGCGTAGACGGCGCTGGCGTGCGGCGGGACGTCGTAGGCGTGCGCCATCTGCCTGGCCGTGGTCAGCCCGGCCAGGCCGCCCATGACCATGCCGGTGTGGGTGATCACCGCCGGCGCGATGGCCGCGTGGGCGACGACCGCCGCGTGGTGGCCGGCCCCGTCGACCACCGCGGCGTACATCCGGTCTCCGCGCCGCTGAACCTGCTGACCGTCCGCGGACGGAGGCTCCGTGCCCGGTCGGCACGCCGCTCCCACCACGACCCCTTCGACCTGCGCCTCCTACTCGGCCTTCTTGGTCATCCGCCCAACTCCTTCACGGTTGTGAGACCGAGGCCCTGGTCGGCCCCGTCCCAGGAACTTCGCCGACGCGCTGGCGGAGGACTGCCGAGCTGGCTACGGCGTCGCCCCCGATGTCTGGGCCCGGAGCGCGATGACCCGGTGACCGAGCCGCCCGCCGCCACCGCCCGCTGAACACCCGCGGGCCCAGCCGATGTCCGGCACCGCCGGCAGCACGGGTCCGCGCCCACGAGGGCTCGCGCCTCGATCGGCACACATGCTCGCCGCGACCGTAATACCCCTCCACGCTCAGCCACCCTCAACGGACCCGATCTTGTCCAGGCCCGCATGCGGCTCAAGAACGTCGAGGATGGCCCCATCGAGGAGCAGCCCACCTCACGAAAGCCCCCCGCCCACCCTCGGGCGGGGCGGGCTTCTTCCTTGCCCAGGTCAGTTTGGTGGTGGGGCTGCCGACGAGGCGGCGGTGGGACGGGAGCGCCACGTCCTGACGACCGCGATGGCGATAAAGAGGAAGGCCAGCGCTATGGACAGGAGACGGGCAACGGTCCAGACCGGGCCGACAACCGCCCTATCGGGCCCGCTGGCCTCGTAGATCAGCCGCATAGTGGTCTCGACACTGACCACGGCAGGGATCAGCAGTTGGAAAGGCAGCCGCTGGAACGGTCGAAGTGGACAGGAGCCAGCGCGGGAGAAGTATCCGGCGAGTCCGCAGACCGGCCCCAGCACGGTGGCGAACGCACACCACACCGCGATCATCGACAGGAATTCGTTCCAGCCGAAAGCAACTGCACCGTTAGCCGGAGCGTTGAAGTCCGGCACCCTGAAGTCGCCTAGGATCGCCTTGGTCACGTAATAGGACACGACTGCGACCACGAGCACACCCCACGCCGTTAGGGCCGCTCGCCTTGTGGATCGCGCCACCCATCCAGCACCAAAGGCGAGTAGCGCGTACATCGAGCCCGCAACGAGAACGATGCTCGCCACGTGGCTCACCGGGTTACCCGCTGACTCCAAGAGCGGGCCGGAGACTCCGACAATCAGGCCGCCCACAAAGGGAAGCCCGACAGGCAAGAGGGCTGGGAGCATAAAAGGACTCCAGTCGGTTTCCCTGATCACGTCAGGGCGTTGACAAGTGCATCGAAGGCATCACTGCTCGTGGCGAGTCACGAGCAGTGATGCCTTCGACCGCTGCGGTGCGGTTGGTTCAGTAAATGCCCCAGTAGGCATTGCACTTGTAACCCCAGCCGTTCGTGCTGGAAGCGTTAGCCCAGACATCGGGGCCTTTGACGTCCTTGTTGGTCTTGCTGCCGATGGCAACGCTGGCTGAGTGCTTCTTGGTGGTGTGGATGTAGTTCGAATAGCACTTCTTGTAGAGGCCATCCTTGCTTGTGCCATAGTTCCAAGTGCCGCCACCCACGCTCACCCTCGCGAGCGGGCCAGAGCCCTCGTCGAAGGTTGCCACACCCCACTTGACAGGCTTCTCACCGTTCGGGCCTATGAGCGCGGCCGGCGGGGCTTCGCCATCTGACGCGGTATGAACCCGACTCCGAGAGGCGACCGGGGAGGGAGCGGCAACGGCTGGGCCGGAGGCGATCAACACCCCATCCGTGATCGCCACTGAGGCCACGAGAAGAGTCAGCCACCCGACATGCACCTTCTCTGGATTTTTCACGACGGGAATTCAACATCCTCCCAACGAGCGCCATTTGACCCGCAACTGGGTTGAACGATCTTGTGGCTAGGATTCTGCCGATTGTGCTCGGATGGCATCCAGGGGCCGAAAGACCCATGTTCAATTACCTCGACCGGGTCTCCTGGGTCATCAGTGCGTCCACTGCCGTCACAGGAACCAATGCGCCCCGGTCGCACCCAAGCTCAGGTTGCCGAACCGCAAGAGCAGCGCTGACAATGCCCCACATACAGGTGGTGACGGCCTGCGCATTTAGGTCGTGACGGCGCCTCGAAGCCCCCGCGCTGCGCCGGGCCACGCCCGTCGGCAGGCACTCATCGCGCTCGTCGCGGCGCCCTGCCTCTTCCTGCTGATGACGCAGCCCTGGCGGTAAGCCACGGCCGGACGCGGCCGTGGCACCAACCTCACAGGGCAACACAGTAACTTTGCCCCGACACCTTGGACCCCAATGCCCTGGGCGACATACAGGGCACCCACCACGCCGTGGAGCTCACCGATCCTGGTGACGGCACTCTGCGCCTCGGCCATCGTTCGCCCGCCCGGAAACGGCGAGCTCGGGATGGAGGTGCGCGACCGGTGAACCACACCACTGGGCTCTCGCCCCGGCCCCTCGTCAGGCTCCAGATCCGACCCGAGGAAAGGACCGCCGCATGAACTGGCAGCCCGTACATCCGTACCTGGCTCCACCGCCGGCACCTGCGCCCGCCACCGCAGCGATACTGCGCGCCGGAATCGCCGAGCACCCCGCCGTCCACCGCTGGCTGCCCGCGTTCGACCGCGACTGGGAAGCAGCCCTGGAGGAATCCCGCGCGACCTTTGACCTCACCGCGCTGCACGAGGTCGTCCGCAAGTGGCAGGTCCAACTCGACACCGCTCCCGCCGTTGACCAGTTCATCGCCTACGGGTATCCGGATGACGACGGCGTCCCCTTGGAAGATGTGATCGGACTTCGCCGGTGAGCGACTCCTGGCCCACACAGCTCGCGCCGGAGCTCGTCGGCTACCTCGAGGACCTTCACCCGCCAGTGCAGGAGATGGTGCGCGACGTGCTGGCCATCGCGTCGCGCTCGCCGTGGTCCTGGCCCCAGTGGGATCGCCCTGAATCCGAGGGCGAGAACGTACGCCGCGCCTCGATCGGCTCGTTGACCGTCGTCTACTGGGTCAACCGCAGCCGCGGACACCTCCGCGTCATCGACATGGTCTGGGCCGGATAACCGACCGGAAAGGCGACTACGACGGCCGCTGTAGACCGTCCGCCGACCGCTCCGGTCCCGTCCGCAACACCGTCCCCCACAGCAGCCAAGGCCACCGACCTCGCCGTCCAGCCCACTACCGACGATGGCATCCGCGCCCTGGCCGTCGGCGCCGTCGCCGCCATCGCCAAGGACGCCGCCTTCCTCGGCGGCTTCGCCACCCCTGGGCCAAGGACACCCACGGCAACCCCGTACCCACCGGCTACCGCGTCGACAGCAACACCCTCGTCCAATCGGAACGGATCGCGGATTCCACGGCATTCCCCGTCGCCGCCGACCCCAGGTGGCTGGACGATGCGGCCAAGGGAGCCACCGCCGGAATGATCGGCGGATGTGTGGCTGGTTCCCTCGCCGGGGGGGGGAAGCCGGGTACGCCCCCGGAGTTGTCGCATCAGGTGTGGTCGGTGGCATCGCCGAAGCGATCGGCAGTCTTCTGAGCTGACGACCGCCGCCGTCTTCCTCCGATCCCGGACGACATGACCTATGAGGAGCACGGAAATGACAGACCGACTCGGAGAGGCCTTCCCGCGGCGTTGAACGAACCGTCTCGCTTCTGATGTTGGGCGGGCTGGGGATGGTCCTCGGGCTCCGCGTGCGCGACCAGTCCTTCGTGGCAAGCATCCTGTGGGGCTGGCCGGAGGGATCGCCCCGGCTCCGGTAGTCATGAGCGCCACCCAAGTCGCCCGGTACGTGGCCAAGCGGCGATCCACACGCTGACACAATCGAGACCGGGCCACACGTCACACCAGCCAGGGCAGACGCCAGGAGTGGACCGGCCTCGGTTGACGCGCCGAGAGGGCCAATAGGCCCCACTTGGCCTGGGCCGAACAGAACATGCCCGTTGGTCAGTTTGAGGACTTTCAACCTCGCCCCGTTGCTCGGAAGTTGAACTAACCTCAGTTCGGGTTTCCCGAGTAGGGCGACGCCCTGGACTGTGAAACCGCGCCTCAGCTGTTCAGGTTTCTAAATTTCCATGCCAAATGGAAGGGAGGTATACGGTGAACGAGCGGAACGCGTCCCTGACCAGGGACGAGCTGGACAGTCCGCTCATCGACCCGGTCGCGGCTCAGGCGAGCCACAGCGCCGCCACCGTCGACTTATTGCATCAGTAGGGCAATTCAGAGGGTGAGGTGAAGGGTGTAATCGCGTTCACCCTCTTGCACTCCCCGCTGTCGTGCTCTTGCTCATTACATTTCAGATCGCCATACGGATTCTGGCTCGCATAGCCTTGCCCTTGGCCTACCGCCGTCGAGCTGCTGCCGTCCGTTGGCCGGCGCCCTACAGCGGGTCCCAAAGACTGGAGGCCACCTCATGCTGATATCTCAGCGTCCCTCGTTGACCGAAGAGGTCGTCGACGAGTACCGCTCCCGGTTCGTGATCGAGCCGCTGGAGCCGGGC